>NZ_BAAAHG010000001.1:268940-345207 GCF_039525155.1 Streptomyces thermoalcalitolerans
CTCCCTGATCTCCCCGCATCTCCCTGATCTCCCCGCATCTCCCTGATCTCCCCGCATCTCCCTGATCTCCCCGCATCTCCCTGATCTCCCCGCATCTCCCTGATCTCCCCGCATCTTCTGGTGCACGGGGTCACGCGCTGCTGGCCTTCCGCCGCGGGTTGCGGGCGGCGAAGTCGTCCGCGATCTGGTCGAAGGTCACCCAGCGGACGCCTTCGCGGGAGTTGATGTGGTCGATGAGCCGCTCCAGCATCAGCAGGACCTGGGGGCGGCCGGACACGTCGGGATGGATGGTCATGGTGAAGGCGGCGTAGTCCATCTCCCGGTGCACCCAGTCGAACTGGTCGCGCCACATCTCCTCGATGTCACGGGGATTGACGAAGCCGTGGCTGTTCGGGCTGGCCTTGATGAACATCATCGGAGGCAGGTCGTCGAGGTACCAGTTGGCCGGGATCTCGATGAGGTCCGTCTCGTGCCCCCGCACCAGCGGCTTCATCCAGGTGCTCGCCGGCTTGCCGTAGTCGATCCTGGTCCAGGAGTCGCCGACCCGGACGTAGTGCGGCTCGAAGTCCCGGTGCATCAGCGAGTGGTCGTACGTGATCCCCCGCTCCAGCAGCAGTTCGTTGGTGACCTGGCTGAACTCCCACCAGGGAGCCACGTATCCGGTGGGACGACGGCCGGACCGGGTCTCGATCAGCTCGATGCACCGGTCCAGGACCGCGGCCTCCTGCTCACGGCTCATGGCGATCGGGTTCTCGTGGCTGTAGCCGTGGAGACCGATCTCGTGGCCGGCGGCGACGCAGGCGTCGAACTCCTCCGGGAAGGTCTCGATGGAGTGGCCGGGCCAGAAGAAGGTCTGGGTCAGGCCACGGCGCCGGAACAGCTCCAGCAGGCGCGGCACGCCGACCTCGCCCGCGAAAAGGCCGCGGGAGATGTCGTCGGGCGAGTTCTCGCCTCCGTACGAGCCGAGCCAGCCGCCGACGGCGTCCACGTCCACTCCGAAGCTGACGAGGATTTCCTTGGGCATCGAACGTCTCCTTGCCTGAGGACACGGGGGTGCGGGTCCGCATGGCCTGTGCGGGTCCGTGCGGGTTCACGGGGAGTGAATCCGGAGGCACGGGGAAAGGGCGGGTCGCGGGGCGCGGATCAGGAACCGGCCCCGGACAGCGGGTCCTGTCCGTCGAGCCAGGCGCGGACGAGTTCCTGCGGCGACCGGCCGGGTACGGCACTCGCGGCGGCCAGCAGCAGCCGGGCCTGCCAGGGGCTGAGGTCGCCGGCGAAGAGGGCGCCGACCCGTCGCAGCTCGGCGCCGCCGCCGGCGTAGAGGGGCATGACCGGGCCGGAGTGCACCCGTGAGCAGATGAGCACCGGGTGACCCGCCGCGACCGCGTCGCCGACCGCGGCCACCAGCTCGGGTCCGGCGTTGCCCGCGCCGACCGCGGCCACCACGACCCCCACGGCGCCCGCGTCCAGGCTGGCCCGGACGAACAGTCCGTCCGCACCGGGGTAGGCCGGCACCACGTCCACCCGGGGCAGCCGGGGGAGGTCGAGGTCCAGGGGAAGCCGCGGGCTGGGGCTCGGCCGCCACAGCGGCACCACGTGTCCGTCCGCCACGCGGAGCGCAGGTCCGCGCCCGGGTGCGGTGAAGGCGTGCGCCGACAGGGTGTCGCTCTTGCGCACCCCGCGAGCGGGGAAGGCGAAGCCGTCGAAGACCACCAGCGGACCGTGTCCCCGGGCCGCCTCAGCGGCGGCCAGGGCCAGGGCGTCGCCGAGGTTGGCCGGGCCGTCAGCGGCGCGGTCGTCGAACGGGCGCTGGGCGCCGGTCAGCACGATCGGCCGCGGATCGTCGAAGGCGAGGTCGAGCAGGAAGGCGGTCTCCTCCATCGTGTCGGTGCCGTGGGTCATGACCACCCCGTCGACGCCGGCGCGCAGCGCGTCACGCACCTCGCGGGCCAGCGCGAGCAGATCGCCGGTGTCGAAGGCGTAGCTGCCCCGGGTGCTCACGTCCCGTGCGTCCACTTCCACGTTTTCGGGCAGTGGGCCGACCGACGCGACCAGTTCCTTCGCGAGCACGGTCGCCCGGCGGCCCTCGGCCCCGGACCGGCTCGCGATGGTGCCGCCGGTTGCCACGATCCGGATACGACGCATGGAGCCCTCTCTTCGCACTCGTCTGCCCCCTGGGCCACGGGTACCGCGTACTGGTCCGGACCAGACATCCATGGGCATCCATGGAGGTGCGAAGCCCAGCGACGTGGCGACGGCGATCGGCCGTGTGCATAAGGAAGAAGATCCAAAAGGGTGCCGGGCGTCCTTCTCCCCGGGGTGCCTCGTCCGGCGCGGTCCGGAGGATCCCGCCCCGGACGGGGCGGGATCGTGCGGCCAGGCGACCGACCGGCGCAGGTCTCGCACTCGGCGGCCTTCGGGCGCCGATCGAGCCGGTGATCTCGAAGGTGATCTTCTTCAGTGAGGTCCGGGGAAGTCGATGACGCCTGCTCCGCTCCGGAGGTCAGGACGGCGCCGGTGTCGGCGTTGACGCCCCTCCAGGACCGGATGGATGGTGCCCTCGGATCCCGATCCCGCTGCCTACCGGATGGTGATCCTGGACACGGTGGTGGCGGGAGCCCCACTTGATCGATATCGCCATGGAGCCGGTGGTGCCGGACGACGACCAGAAGGTGCTCATGTTGCCGTTCCGGACGCTGCCGTGGCTCGTCCCGCTCGCCTGGCTGGAACCGTCGTGCACTCGGCCCACACCGTCTTGCCGGAGCCGAGGCGGTCGCGGACGCCCCAGTCGACGGCGAGCGCGTCGACGAGGACCAGGCCACGGCCCCCGTCCTCGTCGGACCCCGGGGCCAGGCGCGCCGGCAGGGCGGGGTGGGTGTCGGTCACCTCGATCCGGACGATGCGCCGATCGTCGTCGCAGGCGAGGAACAAAGCGAAGTCCCTTCCCGGGACGCGGCCGTGAAGGACGGCGTTCGCGGCGAGTTCGGCGACGACGAGGACGACGGTGTCATGCACCTCGGTCCCGCGAGGGTGGCCCCACTCGGTGAGCTGATGCGCGGCGAGCAGCCGGGCGAGGCGGGCACCGCGCCGGGTGGCGGAGAAGCGCTGGGGGAACGAACGGGCGTGAGCGGGGCTTTGTGTGCGTGGTGCTGACATGCGGGCCACCCTGCCGGGAGCTGACGCTCCGTCGGCAGGTCCGGCGCCGATACAGATCGCGTTGTACCGGTTCACGCACTGGACCGGGACGGTCGCTGTACGTGAGCATGGATCGGTCTGGCGGGGCGCAGCGCGGACGACGAACAGTACGGCACGAGTCCGGGCACAGCACGGGTACGGCCCGGTGGTACAGGGGAAGGCGGCTGCGATGGCGTCGGACAACGGTGGCGCAGTGGGCGGGGGCTGCGAGCCGGAGCTCTCCGAGAGTCTGAGGACCTTCGGCGCGGTTCTCAAGGCCCTGCGGGAGGAAGCGGGCCTGACCCAGGAGCAGTTCGCGCCACTGGTGCGCTACTCGCCCGCGTACATCGCCAAGATCGAACAGGGGAAGCGCTTCCCGCCGAGGGAACTGCTGAAGCGGTCGGACGAGGTCCTGGGCGCGGTCGCGGCACGGGTACTGGAGGCCGCGGCGAAGAGCCTGACACGGAAGGCGGGCTTGGCCTCCTGGTTCCGGCAGTGGGCGGGAATCGAGGAGGAAGCGATCTCGCTGTACGCGTACGAGTGTCGTGCCGTTCCGGGGTTGTTGCAGCCCGAGCCGTACATCAGGGCTGTCTTCGACCGAAGGCTTCCTCCTGTCACAGAGGAACAGCTCGACCGTGCCGTCGCCGCCCGTCTCGACCGCCAGCAGATCATCGTTCAACGGCCCAACACCGCGTTCAGCTTCATCATCGAACAAGCCGTCCTGGAACGACGTCTCGGGGGAAGCCAGGTGACAAAGGCCGTTGTCGATCACCTGCTTGCCATGAGCCGTCTGCGCAACGTCGAGATCCAGCTCATGCCGCTCAGGCAGGAGGATCACTGCGGAGTCGACGGCCACATGTACTTGGCCGAGACGCCTGACCATCGCTGGCTCGGCTACACCGAAGGCCAGCGGTCGAGCAATCTGATCAGCGCGCCCAAGGATGTAAGTGTCCTGCTCCAACGCTATGGAAAGCTGCGCTCGCAGGCCCATGATTGCAGGGCCACCGTGAGCCTGCTGGAACAGATGCGAGGAGCGCTATGAGCACCACTCAACAGGACTGGTTCAAGAGCAGTTACAGCGGTAGTGAAGGCGACAACTGCATCGAGGTCGCCCTGCGCCCCGGCATCGTTCTCGTCCGGGACTCGAAGGACACCCGGAAGCAGCCCCTGACCGTCTCCCCCGACGCCTGGGCGGCATTCACCGCACTCGCCGCCGACTCACACGTCTGAACTTCCGGTGGGGCGGCACCTGCCCATCGCTGCCCCACCACGCCTCGACGACTGCCCCGCATCAAACGCGGCTTGCTCGGTTCCTCAAGTCGCTGCGTCTGTCACCGCGAGTAGCTTCTGGAGCCCCCGTGCGCAGAAACAGCACGGTGAACAGGAGAGCCCCCACAGTGAAACCGTCGAACGCTGTGCGCGTATTCATCACTTGGTGAGGCAGGATCGACTGCTCCCGGCCACGATCACCACGTCTGTAGCGGTGAACCACGGTGCCCGGCACAGGCCCGCATATGTCAACGGCCTCAACTGTCATCCCCGGTCAGGGGCCGTTCTCACAACTCTCGAAGCGAAGGCGGTGGGATTTGAACCCACGGTGACATTGCTGCCACGAAGATTTTCAAGATCGCGCCCATTGGGTCATGAGTAGAAGTTCGCCCAGTACTCCTCGTGACTCTTGGTGAAGTCGGCTGGGCGTTCTCGTCGCAGCACCTCGTAGCGTGCGACGTAGACGTCGAGGGCTTCATGCAACGAGCAGCCGAGGTGATCACGTAGCGTCTTCAGCCCGAGGATGATCTGCCCAGCGACGATCGCGTCGTCGGCCACCTCTGCACCCGTCTCGCCGTTGCCAGGCCCCATAGGGTGATCACATCTCACCTCCGCAGTCAGGTCAACGCGTTATCCCACACTGTCCCTGGGTCGTCTCTGAGTCCTCCGAAGGGGATCAGCGGGACAGACGACGACCGCCGGCGACAGGCATCCAGACCGGCAGTCGCAGGTCACCGAAGTCGATCTGCGACACTGGTAGCACCATGCCCAAGCCCTGAGAACCGGCGTGAAAGGGCTGCTCTGCTGTACAGCAGAGCAGTACAGCAACCACCGCGACCGTAGCCAGTCGTCACAGACCTCAGACACCTGATAGTCCGAAGACTTGACTCGGCCGTTGAGACTCCACCGCCCAGCAGCGCCACACCACGACCGGCCCCAGCCCTTCACGCATCCGGGACGTGGTACTCCGTCCTCTCAGGGGCGGGCCGGACGATGACGCTCTCTTCGGCGAGTTCTCGCAGGAGTCCGCGCGCCTTCTTCTCGTCGGCCTGCGGGGTGGCCGGCTCGCATTCGGCGACACGGAGCGCCAGAACGGCACGCGCCAAATCCCCCGTGCCGCCGAGAACTCGTATGACTGCTGTCAGGGCCTGCTTGGTGTGTCAGTGGCTTGGTCGAGGTGTGTTTCTTCCCGGGCTGACACCACGAGTCATTGGCGGCGAAGGCGGTCGGTCGCCGTGCAGCGTACCGCCAGGGCGTCACCACAACACTGCTGTCGCAGGATCCGGTGTGCCGGACGCGAGAGCCGCAGTGTGCGCCGACCGACCTCGTCGGCGGCCCCCCGGGCCAGGGTCGTCAGGTGCCGAGGTATGCCGTCGCGCCGACAACGAGGGTGCCGATGAGCCATCCGGCCGCGCGGAGAACTCACGTGCCCAGATAGGCGGTTCCGCCGGCTACGAAGATTCCGATGAGCAGCGAGACCAGCGCGGCAAGGCCGGTCGGGAGACTCTGTGTTCCTCTCGCCTCCTTCCCGAAGTGCAGGAGGAGCGAGCGGCAGCTCATGCCGGACAGGACGGGGATGATCAACGTCTTCAGCTCGTCGAGATCGGCATGGGGATGACGCCCGGTCGCGAACTCGCCGATCAGCACGCCCGCGACCGAGGCGGCGGCCACGGCGAGCGGGAGTTCGAGCTGGAGCGCCTTTCGCTTCCGGGGGTCGCGTCGCACCCTCAGCCAGATCAGGATGTGGGCGGCGAGAACGACGGTGGCGACAGCGAGGGATACGGTGCCGGCGGCTGCCCAGAAGTCAGCGGACATGGGGTTCCTTCGGGTGTGAGGGGTACGGCCGCTCCAGGGACTCAGGGAGTCCCCGGAGCGGCCGGGGAGGACTCCGGAAAGGGGCTTCGGCTCAGGTCAGAGGGGCTCTCCGCAGTCTTCCTGGACGGAAGAGATCCCCATGAAGTCGGCGATCGCCCAGCCTCTCTCCTCAAGCGGATGTCGCAGGTTCGAATCCTGCCGGAGCACAGCGAAAGTTGAGAGCACGAGTTCGATTCTCGCCACCCGCTCCACGCGAAACCCCCGAAGGCAAAGGCCCGGAGATTCTCCGTTGTTTGGCTCAGTGAGGTTTTCTTAGCGAAATGATCTACGCAAATCCGGGTGAAACTTCGATACCAGGACAGGTCGGACAGTCCTGTCCCGGTGACGGACAGACGTAAAGCCCCTGACAGGACAGGTCTCACCACAAGATCCTGTCCGGACAACCAGAGACTTCACATTGGTTCCCTATGTGCCAATGCTCGACGTCCCCCGCCCGGTGGTGGTCTTCCTCGCCCACCTGCCGGCCGCCCGCCGCCGGAAGACCGGCACCCCGCGCGGCTCACGAACGCTGGGCCCGTTCCGCCAGGCGGTGCCGGTGCTGCGCTGGTTCCGCCACCGCACCTGCGTGCACTGCCTGACCCGGGACGCCGGCACCTCCCAGGCCACCGGCTACCGGTACCTGCACGAGGGCATCGATGTCCTGGCCGAGCACGCCCCCAACCTGCACGAAGTCCTGGACCACTGCCGCGAGCAGGGCCTGAGCCACGTGGTGCCGGACGGCACCCTGATCGCCTGCGACCGCGTGGCCGGCACCACCGCCAAAGGCACCGACCTGTGGTACTCCGGCAAGGCCAAGCGCTTCGCCGGAAACCTGCAGTTCATAGCCGCCCCCGACGGACAGCCGCTGTGGGTCTCCGACGCCGAGCCCGGCTCCGTGCACGACCTGCGCGCCGCCCGCATCCATGTGCTGCCCGCCCTGTACGCCGCAGCCCGCCAGGGTCTGCCGACCCTGACCGACGTCGGCTACACCGGCGCCGGCCAGGGCATCCACACCCCCTTCCGCCCGCACCCCGACATCGCCTCACCCCTGGCGGCAAACACCCGCACCCACAACCGGCTCCTGCGCGGCATCCGAGCCCTGGGCGAGCGAGCCGCCGCCGAACTCAAACAGCGCTGGCGTGCCCTGCAACATGTCACGCTCAGCCCCAGCCGCATCGGAGCCATTGCTCAGGCCGCCCTTGTCCTCAACAACGCATGGAACGAAAGGCGTTGAGAAAACCTCATTATGTCCGGAACGAAAGCCAAAATACCGGGGCAGCCATGTACGTCTGGAGAAATCATGAGGCATGGACGAACTTCCTTGCGACGACGGGTTATCGGTGAGCGGAAGAGTGAGCCACGTGGACTGGCATGACGACGCAATACTGTCGGCCCAGATTGGCGCCATGGATCGACAGCAGCGCCATCAGGCCGCATACCTGGCCCTGCGAAGGCTGCAGGCGCCCTTGCTGGGCATGGAGATGCCTGCATACTGGGGAATCGACCCTGCTGCGCTCGGTTCCCTGATCCGCAGAGGTGGGGAGCGGCTGGACGGCGAGGCCGACGAGGGTTTTCTACAGGCCATTGGTCGGCTCACGAGCGCTCCGCTGTTCAACTCGGAAGTAGAGTCAGAATTCGCCGAAAGTTTCCAACTGGAGGCTATCGGCGGATGGCTCATGCTGGGTGAAGCTCTTGGCGAGATGAGTGCGACCCAGACGGAGACGTTGATCTATCTGGCACGAGAATTGGCTGACTATCTCGACGGATTCATGGAAAACTCGTCCGCCGAGATCGCTGGAGAAGAGAAGCGAAATGCCTGCTTGACCGGCGTCGATGACCAGCTCCGCTCCTATGGCCTGAGGTATTTCGGCACCATGAATCTCGCCATCGAGCTTGAGTGTCACAAAACCATCCTGGCTGCGTCTGACAGTGATGATCTGCTTGCCTCGGAGGCGGGTCGGCGACTGCTGGTAATGTGCGATGAGTACAGCGGCGAAATGTTGTCCGTCCTGCGGTCGCTTCCGGAGGATTGATGCGGCAGCCGCCTTGTGGGGCGCACGGGCGGGGCCGACCACTGTGGACCGGAGGCTGCTCGAAACTTCAAGAAGACACCGAACCCTCTCACTGGAAAGCGTGGGAGGCGGCCCTGGCCAGAGCAAGTCGGTCGTATAACCGCCTTCGCCTGAAGAAGAGCGGGAAGGCCTTCCGCGGCTTGCTCTCCACCGAGCACCAGCACGGTAAGCGGCAAGACGTCGAGCCCGGTTGCATGATCATGACCGCGCAGCCTGGGGAACACAGTCGGACAACATCACTGCGGCCGAGGGGCGCCGGTGACGCTGCCGGACCGCGAAGAGCTCCGCGGACTCGTCGACTCCATCGTGGAGGCTATTGAGAACCCGAAGAAGGAACTCCACGTGCCGGTGGAGAGCATCAATTTCAACCTCAAGGAGTACCACTACGGCGACAAGGTCAATATGTACGGCGGTCTGAGCAACACGGGGGTGCTGAAGAAATGAGCGGCGACACCGTGAACATGTACGGCGGAACCCACAACACCGAGATGATCAAGAATCAGTACCTCGCTGCACCGCGACCGGCGTCGCAGCCCCTCCTCGAAGCAATTGAGGAGCTGTCGCGCCTTCTCCAGGAACTGCGCAACCAGGTCGCGTCCGCGACCGCGCAGGTCATCGACGACTCCTTGCCCGTGATTTCCTCTCAGACGAGCACCCCGCAGGAACGGCATCGCGCCCTGATCGCCGTGGCCACCATCGCCGCGACCGTCGGAGCGCTGGGTCAGCCGGTCGTCGAAGCGGTCAACAGGGTCCTGGAGTTGCTGGGGGCCTTGTAGAGCGCGGTGTCTGATGTTTCGTTCCCGTCCGGTGGAAAGGCCGAGGTTCACGAGTGGCCTCTGCGCACCGGGTCCGTACCCCCTGCTGCAGTGCGGTGAGGAGCCTGCCGAACCGCCGTGGGCTCAGCCCGCTGAACGGGGCCGTCCGGGAGGGCTCCGGCGCCTTGATCGCACCTGCCACACCACAATCATGTCGGTGGTGGCGCCTGCTTCCCGAGCCGAGGCCTCCACTGACTACGGCAGCTCATCCCCATCCGGCTCGCGAAGGGCGGCAATGTCGGGCAGCATGCTTGGATGGCCACTCCGTTCGTCAACATTCAGGGCAAGGCCGAGGACGGTCCACACCCTTGTCCTTGCTGCGGCTTCCTGACGCTCAGTGAGCGCGGCACCTTCGAGATCTGTCCCGTGTGTTTCTGGGAGGACGACGGGCAGGACGACCATGATGCCGACCAAGTGCGTGGCGGCCCCAACGGCTGGCTGAGCCTTGCGGAAGCACGAAGGAACTTCCATGCTCTGGGAGCTTGCGACGAGCGATGCATCTCGTTCGTACGCGCTCCCCTGCCGGACGAGCATCCCACGGTCTGACATCATCAGCCGGCAACAACTCCATCGGACGACGGCCGATCCCGGCAATCGGAACCGGACTGCGGGCCACTCGCGCCAAGGCAGCTCGGTTCAAAGCCGCTTCACCGACTTGATGCTGCCGCACTGCAGCGATCAGGCTGGTTCCCTTCCTTGGTCGGTGAGTTCATGTCGAGCTGCCTCACCGTGCTCCGCCACCAAGTGACCTTCGAAGGTGGTGCGTGCGAACCTGTGCTGCGCACCATCGCAGCATGACCGACATCGTCGAGGCCGTCTGGCGCAAGATCCTGGCAACCGCCGGGGAGCCCACCGTGCCGGAGGGCTCGCCGCTCCTGGGGCCGTTCATCGAGATGGTGCGGGTGGCCCATGCCGAACCACAGCTGCGTCAGTTCTACCCGTGGACGGGTATGTGGGAGCTGCACTTCAGTAGGTGCACGGGGTTTCCTCCCACCTGGGACATCCCGTACATCGGCGTCTTGAGGGACGGCCGGTACTACGTCGAGGGACCGCATCGCAGCAGCCCGCGGATCGCCGAAACGGACAGCGCACAGGCCGCCGTGGCCATGGTCGTCGAGCGACTGCCACCAGGCTGCGGCCCGGCCTTTGTGGGCACTGCCGAGGAGCCGGCGGCCTACGAGGGGAAGGCGGACACAGGAGGACCATGAATCGGCGAGTGCTCCCCGAGCCGTCTCGGGCTGTCGGAGGGCGCTCAATGATGACCAGCACTGACCACCGACGACAGCCAAGCCGCGAGCCGCAACGTTGATCGACTACACGGCCGCAGGTCAGGGCCCCGGCCCGTCACTTCTTCGGCCGCCGTCCGCCGGGTTCATGTGCGGGCCCGTCGAACGCCGGTGCACGCGATCAGCCTGCTGCCGTCTTCGGTGAGGAACAGCATGAACGTCCAGGAGCCGTCGGCAGCTCCACGGCGTGCGCCAGATTCGTGGTCTCGATGCCCCGAAGGCGCGTGTGCCGCAGCCGGCGTCCATAGATCAGGGCGAGCTGCTCAGCAGGCGCAGTCCCGTCCCAGACCACGGGGAAACCGCCGCGGCGGAGCGCGGCCAGAGCGGCCACGGACGCCTCGTCGTTGCCGACCAGCAGCCGTTCGAGCAGCTCCCGCTCCATGCCGCCACCCCCACCAAGGGATCCTGCCGTCCAGCAGCCGGATACAGCAACCACAGCAACCGGCCCCACCCCTTGGCCCCGGCCGCCGCGCGGCCGGGGCTCCTCGAGGTGGACGATCACCGTCGACCGGGAAGGTCAGCGCTGCAGGGTGAGGACACCCGGCCGCCACGGCAGTCGGTTGTAGTCGCCGCCCGCGGTGGGGGACTTGCCCTGGTAGAGGAACTGCAGATTGCAGGGGTCGACGGTCATGGTCTGGTCGGGGTTGTCGCGGACCAGGTCGCCGTGGCTGATGTCGTTGGTCCAGGTGGCGCCGCTGTTGGCCTTGCCCGCGAAGGGGTTGCTCTCGGTGGCGGCCTGCGGGGTCCACGAGCCGCTCAGGCTGGAGGCCGTGAAGGAACGGAAGTAGCGCCCGTTCGCCCCCATCGCCTCGACGATCATGAGGTACTGGTTCTGGCCCTTGACCTTGTAGACCTGTACGCCCTCGAAGAGGTTGGCCTTCGTGTCGCTCATGATCGTCGTGTACGACGAGCCGAAGTTGCCCGGGAAGTTCCCGATCGGCATGCTCGCGCGGTAGATCCTGCCGTTGTCACCGGCGAAGAACAGGTGGATGTTCCGGTCGTCGGCGATCAGGGTCTGGTCGATCGGGCCGGTGTCGGAGTCGGGAATGCTCCCGGTGAACAGCGGCTGCGGGGCGGACCAGCCGTTGGGGTCGGTGGGGTCGCTCGACGTGCGGTAGACGAAGGGCCACGCACCCCACTGGTACGCCAGCACCCATATGTTCTTGGGCGCGAAGTAGAACAGCGTGGGCGCCACCGCGGCCTGGTTCATCCCGAGCTGGCGGGCCGATGCCATGTCCGACCAGTTCGTGAAGGGGCTGAACATCATCGAGCCGTACGACGATCCCGAGAAGTTCGACCCGTAGACCAGGTACTTGCCGTTGTGCTTCACGGCGGTGAAGTCCTTCAGCGAGACCCATCCGTTCGCCGGCTGCGCCAGCGCACCCGTCGAGGTCCACCGGTACGTCGACGGAAGGGAGCACGTGTCGCCGGGCTGAGTCGGGGTCCCGGGCAGGCCGGTCCACTTCTGGTGGCTGCCGCCGTTGCACGTCCCGATCTGCACTGCTGTGCCGTTGGCCGTACCGGCGCCCGCGGCCTCCAGGCACAGCCCGGACTGCACGCCGACGACCGTGCCGTCGGAGTTGACCCGCCACTGCTGGTTCGCACCGCCGGAACAGGTCCAGATCTGCACCCGGGTACCGGCCGTGGTGGCATGGCCCGGAACATCCAGGCACTTGTCGCCGTACACGGTGAGCTGGTTGCTGTCCGTCAGCGTCCACTGCTGGTTGGTCCCGCCCCAGCAGTCGTAGATCTGCAGATATGTGCCGTTGGCCTGGCTGGCGCCCGGCACATCGAGGCATCGGTTCGAACCGACACCGCGTAATGAACCGGTGGAAGCGGCCTGGGCCGGGGTGGCCGCGAGCATGGCCGCCAATGCGGCCAGGACCGCGACCGCGGCGGCGAGCACCGCGGACGGATGCCTTCGGCTGAAACGTCCTGTGTGCATGGAGACTTCCTCGACCTCGAGTAGGCGGTTCCGGTCGGCCTCGTCAGAGGGTGGCCGGACTGTCGGTGACGTGCGGTGGGCGGTGCCTTCTGCGAGCACCACGGCAGACCGCCGGTGGCTTCCCGGTCCCGCGCGGCCTTCCGAAGGACCGGGGGTGCCCGGCGCCTTCGGGCGGCACGGACACCATGGGTGGATGCTTGGACAGCATGGGACGGGACCGTCGCCGCTTCGGGCGTCATCAGGGTTCCTGCTTTCCCCGTACGGCCGAGTGCGGTGGGCGGCGGTCGATGCCGGCACGGTTCAGGGCGTGGAGCGACCGGAGAAGGCAAAGGAAAGGCCTGGCGGGAACATGACATGCATGCGGTACGACCCCTCGCGGCTCTACTTTCAACGACGTGGCCTGGACGTGCCCTGCTGCGCAACGGGAGCGACGTCGACACGCCTACGTTCGCAATATCGAACGAGGATTGATATATCGATCAGCCTGAATGATAGGAAGCCAGTGAGCGGCGTCAATACCTCTCGCATGTATCGCATCTGATTTCGAAACATTCGGGACGTTCGGAGAGGAGCTCCGGACGTCCGGACGATCTCGGCGGACAACCGCTCCGCCTTCCCGCGCCCGCAGCGCCGAAGCAGCCGCGTCCACGCCCGCCTCCTCCCGCTCCGTCGCCACGGCGGCGACAGACGCGCGGTCCGGGCCCGCCCCCACAGGGACAGAACGCCGGGATGCAGAGCCGGGACAGCGCACAGGACGGGACTCATTGCGCTCAGGCACCGACTGGAACGGCGGAAGATCCCCCGGGGATCACCTCGGAGATCGCCCGGAGGCAGCGCCCCTGTGACATCCGTCGACGATGGCGCCGGGACTCGCCGTTCGACTCGTCGAGATTCGAAAATTTCGAAAGATCAACAGAAACTTTTTCCGCGAGAAGTGTTGACGATGCATCGTCAACACCTCAATCATCCCTGTCTGAGGAAGCGGCCGCAGCGCGCGCTGCCGAAGCACATCGACCCTGGTCAATCCGTGCCGCACGGCAGATCCGCGCACAGCCGTACGACAGACCCGCGTACGCACGCACCTGCACGACCCCGTTCCGTTCCGGTGAGGTTCGCACCAGCGCGTCCTGGTCCTCCGCACGGTTGGAGAGGTACGCGACGCCGCGTGACGATCCCCCGGCTGAGCCGCGATGGACTACCCATGCCTGTGCCTGTGTCGAAACACCGCCGCTGCCCGCCGTACGTCACCCCACGGCCGGCCAGGTCGGCCCGCGCCGGCTGAGATCGCCCCGGTCGCACGACCGCGGTGCCCGGTGAATCCGCGCTGCCGGGGCTCCGGCACCGCCCCGTCCACCTGCCGAAGGGGAACGTCCACCTGCCGAAGGGGAACGGACGACGCACCCCGCGCTGACGTGCTTCCCGCGCTTCAGTCCTTCCGTGATGTCTACCCAGGAGGCAACTTCATGGGCTCATACGCCCTTCCCAGACCCGTTGTCCGCCGGAAAACCCGTGGCCCGCTGTTGACGCTGCTCGCCGGCGTCCTCGGTGCGGTCACCGCACTGGCCGCGCCGCCGACCGCGCACGCCGCCGAGAGCACACTCGGCGCCGCGGCGGCGCAGAGCGGCCGCTACTTCGGCGTCGCCATTGCCGCGGGCAAGCTGGGCGACTCGACGTACACGACGATCGCGAACCGTGAGTTCAACTCGGTGACGGCCGAGAACGAGATGAAGATAGACGCCACCGAGCCGCAGCGGGGCCGGTTCGACTTCACCGCCGCCGACCGCATCTACAACTGGGCGGTGCAGAACGGCAAGCAGGTACGCGGCCACACCCTGGCCTGGCACTCCCAGCAGCCCTCCTGGATGCAGAACCTCAGCGGCAGCGCACTGCGCCAGGCGATGATCGACCACATCAACGGCGTGATGGCCCACTACAAGGGCAAGATCGCCCAGTGGGACGTCGTGAACGAGGCCTTCGCCGACGGCAATTCGGGAGCCCGCCGCGACTCCAACCTGCAGCGCACCGGCAACGACTGGATCGAGGTCGCCTTCCGCACCGCGCGCGCCGCCGACCCGTCCGCCAAGCTGTGCTACAACGACTACAACGTCGAGAACTGGAACGCGGCCAAGACCCAGGCCATGTACGCCATGGTCCGGGACTTCAAGCAGCGCGGCGTGCCGATCGACTGCGTCGGCTTCCAGTCGCACTTCAACAGCGGCAACCCCTACAACAGCAACTTCCGCACCACCCTGCAGAACTTCGCCGCCCTCGGCGTCGACGTGGCCGTCACCGAGCTCGACATCCAGGGCGCCCCGGCGTCGACCTACGCCAGCGTGGTCAACGACTGCCTGGCCGTCTCGCGCTGCCTCGGCATCACCGTCTGGGGTGTGCGCGACAGCGACTCCTGGCGATCGGAGCAGACGCCGCTGCTGTTCAACAACGACGGCAGCAAGAAGGCCGCCTACACCGCCGTCCTCAACGCGCTCAACGGCGGCGACACCACCCCGCTCCCTCCGGAGGGCGGACAGATCAAGGGCGTCGGCTCGGGCCGCTGCCTGGACGTGCCCAACGCCAGCACCGCCGACGGCACCCAGGTCCAGCTGTGGGACTGCCACAGCGGCAGCAACCAGCAGTGGACGTACACCGACGCCGGTGAGCTCAGGGTCTACGGCAACAAGTGCCTGGACGCCGCCGGCACCGGCAACGGCGCCAAGGTCCAGATCTACAGCTGCTGGGGCGGCGACAACCAGAAGTGGCGTCTCAACTCCGACGGATCCATCGTCGGCGTCCAGTCCGGACTCTGCCTTGACGCCGTCGGTGCCGGCACCGGCAACGGCACCCTGATCCAGCTCTACTCCTGCTCGGGTGGCAGCAACCAGCGCTGGATCCGCACCTGACGGGACCTTCCGCCGGCACAGGAACGCCTCGACGACGGACTGCGGCGCGGCTCCTCCCCCGCCCCTCCAGGAACGTCGTCGATGGTCCCGGGTCGCCGCCGTCACGGCGGCGACCCTCGCGTTTCTCGGGAAAAGGCGGGTCAGGACCCCTTCTTCGCGGGCTCCAGGATCGCCACGCACTCCACGTGGTGCGTCATCGGGAACAGGTCGAACGCCCGCAGGGTGCGGACGCGGTAGCCGCCCTCGCGGAAGTACGCCAGGTCGCGGGCGAGGGCGGCCGGGTCGCAGGCGACGTAGGCGATCCTGCGTGCCCCCAGGGACGACAGGCGGGCCACCGTCGTACGGCCCGCGCCCGAGCGGGGCGGGTCCAGGACGATCAGGTCGGCCTCGGTGATGCCGGTGCGCGGCAGGACCGACTCGACCCTGCCCTGTTCGATGCGGACGCGGGGGAAGCCGGCGAGGTTGTGCCGGGCGTCCTGGACCGCGCGCTTGCCGGCCTCGATGCCGAGGACCGCGCCCTTGTCGCCGACGCGGTCGGCCAGGGCGCCGGCGAAGAGGCCGACGCCGCAGTAGAGGTCCAGGGCCATGTCGCCCTTGCGGGGGAGCAGGCCCTGCATGACGGCGGTCACCAGGGTGTCCGCCGCCTTGGGGTGGATCTGCCAGAAGCCCCCGGCGCTGACGCGATGGGTGCGGCCGTCGGCGCGTTCGCGGACGAAGGGGCGGCCGTGGACCCGGTGGACGCCGCCCGTCTTCTCGTCGACCCGGAGGACGGAGACCGGACGGTTCAGTTCGACCAGCGGAAGGCGGGCGCCCGGGCGCGGGGTCAGGATCACCTGGCGGTCGTGCGAGCCGGTCGCCGCGATCGCCTCGACCGACTCCATGCCCGTCCAGTCGCGCTGCTCGACGCCCAGCTCGCCGACGCCCTCCGCCGCGATCATGCAGTGGTCGACCGGCTCGACCTCGTGCGAGCGGTGGCGGCGCAGGCCGGCCCTGCCCGTGGCCGGGTCGACCGCGTACTGCACCCGCGTGCGCCACCGCGGGACCTCGCCCGCCGGCAGCTTGTCGCCCTCGGCCGGCATCACCGTGCCGTCCCAGCCGGCCTCCTCGGGGGTGAGGCCCGCGAGCCGCTTCAGCTGCTCGGCGATCACCTCGGCCTTGAGCCGCCGCTGCGCGCCCGGCTTGGCGTGCTGCCAGTCGCAGCCGCCGCAGCGTCCGGGACCGGCGTAGGGGCAGGGGGGCTCGATGCGGTCCTTGGAGGCGTCGATGATCCGGACCGCGTCCGCGCGCAGGAAGCGGGCGCCCTCCTCGCCCTCCGTCACCCGTGCCACGACCCGCTCACCGGGCAGCGCGTGCCGTACGAACAGCACCTGGCCCTCGGGCGTGCGGGCGACGCAGTGGCCGCCGTGGGCCACGGGGCCGACCTCGACCTCGTACTCCTGCCCCACCAGCGTGCCCTTCTCCGGTCCCACCTGCGCGTTCCTCGGTTCTGTCTGCATGGCGGGGTGACTCCGGATCCAGAAGGGGGGACGGTCTGACAACAGCCCACCAGTCTACGGGAGAGTCCCGTCAGTCCTTTCCCGCCGGTGACTCCCTCTCCTCCTTGGCCCGTTCCTGGGCCGGTCCCCGCCGCACCGATCCCGGCGCGTTCCACTCCTGGTACCGGCGGGCGCGCTGCTTGGCCGCCTCGGAGGAGGCCAGCTGGTAGGGCACCGAGGTCACCATCACGCCCGGGGTGAACAGCAGCCTTCCCTTCAGGCGCAGGGCGCTCTGGTTGTGCAGCAGATGCTCGTACCAGTGGCCGACGACGTACTCGGGGATGATCACCGAGACGATGTCCCGCGGGGACTCCTTGCGCAGGCTCTTGACGTACTCGATGACCGGCCGGGTGACCTCGCGGTACGGCGAGTCGAGCACCTTCAGCGGTACGTCGATGCCGCGCCGCTCCCACTCCTCGTACAGCTTCCTGGTCTCGGCCTGGTCCACGTTGACGGTGAGCGCCTCCAGGGTGTCGGAGCGCATCAGCTTGGCGTAGGCCAGGGCGCGCAGGGTGGGGCGGTGGATCTTGGATATGAGGACGACGGAGTGGACGCGGGACGGGCGTGCCGTGTCGTCGCTCGGGCCCTCGGGGGCGGCGAGCTCCTCGGCGACGCGGTCGTAGTGCCGGCGGATCGCGGTCATCATCACGTAGAAGAGGCACATGCCGAGCACGGCCACCCAGGCGCCGTGCGTGAACTTGGTGACGAGGACGACGACCAGCACCAGGGCGGTGAGGAAGGCGCCGAAGGCGTTGATGGCGCGGGAGCGGATCATGTGGCGGCGCGTGGCCGCGTCCCGCTCGGCGGCCAGATGCCGGTTCCAGTGCCTGACCATGCCGATCTGGCTGGTCGTGAAGGACACGAACACGCCGACGATGTACAGCTGGATCAGCCGCGTCGAGTTGGCGCCGTAGACGAAGATCAGCAGCGCCGCGGCGCCCGCGAGCAGCACGATGCCGTTGGAGAAGGCGAGGCGGTCGCCGCGGGTGTGCAGCTGGCGGGGCATGAAGCGGTCCTGGGCGAGGATCGAGCCGAGCACCGGGAAGCCGTTGTACGCGGTGTTCGCCGCGAGGAAGAGGACCAGTGCCGTGGCCGCGGCGAGCACGACGAACAGGATGCTGCCATGGCCGAACACAGCTTCGGCGACCTGGGAGATCACCGGGTCCTGGACGTAGCCGGGGCCGACCGGGACGCCGTTGCGGAGCAGGTCGGCGGCCGGGTGCTCGGCCATGTGGACCTTGGTCGTCATGGCGAGGGTGATGATGCCGCAGAACATCGTCACGGCCAGCAGGCCCATCAGCGCCAGCGTGGTCGCCGCGTTCTTCGCCTTGGGCTTGCGGAAGGCCGGCACTCCGTTGGAGATCGCCTCGACTCCGGTGAGCGCGGCACAGCCGGAGGAGAAGGCGCGCAGCAGCAGGAAGACGAGGGCGAAGCCGGCGAGTCCCTGCTGCTCCGGCTTGATGTCGAGGTCGGCCGTCGGCGCCCGCATGGTGTCGCCGAGCACCAGTCCGCGGAACGCACCCCAGCCGATCATGAGGAAGACGCCGGTGACGAAGACGTACGTCGGGATGGCGAAGAGCGTGCCCGACTCCCTCACTCCGCGCAGGTTCATCAGCGTCAGCAGCACGATCACGGCGATCGCGCAGAGCACTTTGTGCTCGACGACGAAGGGGATCGCGGAGCCCAGGTTCTCGATGCCGGCGGAGATGGAGACGGCGACGGTCATGACGTAGTCGACCAGGAGCGCGCTGGCGACGGTCAGTCCCGCCCTGGGGCCCAGGTTGGTGCCGGCCACCTCGTAGTCGCCGCCGCCGCTCGGGTAGGCGTGCACGATCTGCCGGTAGGAGGCCACCACGGTGAGCATCAGCACGGCGACCGCGACCGCGATCCAGGGGCTGAAGTGGTACGCCGACACTCCCGCGATGGACAGGACCAGCAGGACCTCCCCTGGCGCGTAGGCCACGGAGGACAGCGGGTCGGAGGCGAAGACGGGGAGTGCGATCCGCTTCGGCAGAAGGGTCTCGCCCAGCCGGTCGCTGCGCAGTGCGTGCCCGATCAGGATGCGTTTGGGCACGTCGGTCAGTTTGGACACAACAGAGGATCGTAGACCTTCGCGCTCCCGGCGGCGCATCGGTGTCCACGGACGTGGACGCCCGGGCGGGGGCACCCCGTCCGGGATCTGCCTCGCGGGTGAAATCCGGGGCCGAAGGCCCGTGGATCGGAGCGGGCGGGGGGTGTGCCGTGCCTGGATGTCCGGACCACGTTCCTCGTCGTACTCGGAGCACCCGGAGGTTCCATGTCCTCGACCGCGGAACTGATCGGCGCCGCCGCCGCGCTGCTCGGCCTCGGCTTTCTGACCCTGCGCAGTGTGCGCAGCATCATCCGGCGCCGGCCGTTCGAGATCGACTGAGCCGGGTGAGGGGCCGAGTGAGGGGACGGGACGAGTCGGGTGAAAAGCGGGAAGAGCCGAGGAAGAGCCGAGGAAGAGCCGGAGGAGAGGGCCGGAGGGGAGCCGGGTGAGAGGCTGGATACCGGGGATCCGTCCGGCATGCGGCAGGGGGGTGCCCACCGCGCACAGCACGTGTGTAGCTTGTCCCTCTGTCTGAGACCCTGATGGGGCTGAGCAGTAGCTGTTGACACCGGAAGGACGGTCGTGCACATCGTCATCATGGGCTGCGGGAGAGTGGGCTCCGCTCTCGCCCAGACCCTGGAGCAGCAAGGGCACACGATCGCGGTGATCGACCGGGATCCCACCGCCTTCCGCCGCCTGGGCCCCGGATTCGGCGGTCGCCGGGTCACCGGGATCGGCTTCGACCAGGACACGCTGCGCGAGGCGGGCATCGAGGAGGCCGGCGCCTTCGCAGCCGTCTCCAGCGGCGACAACTCGAACATCATCTCCGCGCGCGTGGCCCGCGAGACGTTCGGTGTGCAGAACGTCGCGGCCCGGATCTACGACCCGCGCCGGGCCGAGGTGTACCAGCGGCTGGGCATTCCGACCGTGGCCACGGTCCGCTGGACCGCCGACCAGATGCTGCGCCGTCTGCTGCCCTCGGGCGCGGAGCCGTTGTGGCGCGACCCGACCGGCGGCGTCCAGCTCGCCGAGGTGCACGCCTCCCCGAAGTGGGTGGGGCACAAGATCAGCAGGCTGCAGGAGGAGACGGGCGCC
This sequence comes from Streptomyces thermoalcalitolerans, assembly GCF_039525155.1. NCBI lineage: Bacteria > Bacillati > Actinomycetota > Actinomycetes > Kitasatosporales > Streptomycetaceae > Streptomyces > Streptomyces thermoalcalitolerans. Next base: position 288,954 of record NZ_BAAAHG010000001.1, read on the forward strand.
CGGGTGGCGTTCCTGACCCGCCTCGGCGAGGCGATCCTGCCGTCCTCGCAGACGGTTCTGCAGGAGGGTGATCTTGTGCACGTGATGATGCGGACGGGCGACGTGGACAAGGTCGAGGCGGCGTTCGCCGAGGGGCCCCGAGAGGAAGGCGGTGGTCGCTGATGAGGGTCGCCATTGCCGGGGCCGGCGCGGTCGGTCGCTCGATCGCGAGTGAGCTGCTGGAGAACGGTCACGAGGTCCTTCTCATCGACAAGGCGCCGACCGCGATCTCGGTGGAGCGTGTCCCGCGGGCGGAGTGGCTGCTCGCCGACGCCTGCGAGATCACCTCGCTGGACGAGGCGGCGCTGCAGCGGTGCAACGTGGTGATCGCCGCGACCGGCGACGACAAGGTGAACCTGGTCGTCTCCCTGCTGGCGAAGACGGAGTACGCCGTACCGCGGGTGGTGGCCCGGGTGAACAACCCGAAGAACGAGTGGTTGTTCAACGAGTCCTGGGGCGTGGACGTCGCCGTGTCGACCCCGCGTCTGATGTCCGCGCTGGTGGAGGAGGCGGTCAGCGTGGGCGATCTGGTCCGCCTGATGCGCTTCAGCCACGGCGACGCCAACCTGGTGGAGCTGACCCTGCCGGAGGAGTCGGCGCTGGCCGGGACCCGGGTCGGCGATGTCCAGTGGCCGGAGGACACCGCGCTGGTCACCATCATCCGCGGCACCCGTGTGCTCGCCCCGTCCCGGGAGGACTCCCTGGAGGCGGGCGACGAGCTGCTGTTCGTGGCCGCGCAGGACCGGGAGGGGCAGCTGGAGGATCTGCTGTCGGTCCGGCGGAAGGACTGAGGCCAAAAGAGCCGGAGGAACCGGAAGAACCGACGGATGAGCTGTCGGATGAACCGACGGAAGAAGTGACGGAAGAACGACGGCGAGGGGCGCCCGGAGATCTCCGGGCGCCCCTCGCCGTGGTACGAGCCGTGTCCGCCGTGGTGGAAGCCGGTGGAAGCCGTGTTCACGGCCGGCGGCGGTGGCGGCCGCCGGCCGGTGCCTCGCCGCGTTCCCCGCGTTCCCTCGCGAGGGCCGCCTTCCGCTCCTCCTCGGCCCTCTCCTCGGCCTCCATCTCCGCGAACACATCGATCGGCGGGGGCGCCTTGGACAGGAAGACCCAGGTCAGCCACACCGCCAGCAGGAAGGGCGGGACCTTGAGCGCGACCAGGACCCAGCCGAACTTCGTGGTGTCGGCCCACCAGTACAGCGGGAAGAGAATCGCGCACTTGCCGAGCAGGATCAGGCCCCAGGCCCAGCTGGCCTTGGCGTACGCCTTCTTGCGGCCCGGGTTGCGGGTGCGCCAGGAGAGGTTCTCTCTGAAGACCGGGCCGAGCATCAGGCCGATCAGCGGAACCCCCGCGAGGGTGGTGATGATGTACGTCAGTCCCAGGCCCAGGGTGTAGAGCATCCCCGGCAGGTAGAAGTCCTTGGCGTTGCCGGTCATCATCGCGAAGACCACGCCGAAGGCGACGCCGAAGACTCCGCTGAAGGCGTGCTTGACGGTGTCCCGCATCGCCAGCCGGACCACGACCAGCACCAGCGAGACGGCCAGAGCGGCGATCGCGGACCAGTGCAGGTTCTCGTTGATCGTGAAGATGGTGACGAAGATGAGGCCGGGCGCCACCGTCTCGACCATGCCCCGGACTCCGCCGAACGCCTCGAACAGCGCGGCCTCCGTCACCGCCCGGTTGTCGTCGTCGGCCGTCGTGTCTTCGGTCGGCTTGTCGAGTGACGTCACCGGCTACTCCCGTCCGAGAGGTCGCAGTTCGTACTTGGGGTTGAACAGCACCCGGCGGCCCCGGTTCATCGAGATCCGGCCCGATGCGATCAGCTTGCGTCCCGGTTCTATTCCGACGATGGAACGCCTGCCGAGCCACACCACGTCCAGGGCGCCGGAGCCGTCGAACAGCTCGGCCTCCAGGGTCGGGACCCCGCCACGCGGGCGCAGAGTGACCGTGCGCAAGGTACCAGTCACCGTGACGACCTGCCGGTCACGACAGTCGCAGATCCGTGTGCAGCCCGCGGTCTCGGTGTCCTCCCGCAGTTCCTCGGACTCCAGGTCCTCCTGCGACGAGGAGAGCCGGCCGAGCATGCGCCGGAACCGGCCCGCCGGCTTTTCGGGACGAGGAACAGCACCCATGCCTGAAGCGTACCGGGGGCGCCGACCGCGGTATAACCGATCACTTCTCGAAGCAAGGGTCTCGAAGCGAGGGTCCCTGGCCGGCCCGGTGGCGCCGCGCCGCGGGGCACGGCCCGCCGGTGCGTCACGGTCCGGTGATTCTTCCGTCGCGCAGCTCCAGGACCCGGTCGGCGTGGTCCATCAGGGTCGCGTCGTGGGTGGCGACCAGTGCGGTGACGTTCTCGCTGCGGACGACGGCACGCAGCAGCTCCATCACGGCGCGGCCGGTCTCCGCGTCCAGCTGGCCGGTCGGCTCGTCGGCGATGAGGAGCGCCGGCTCGTTCGCGAGGGCACGGGCGATGGCCACACGCTGCTGCTGGCCGCCGGAGAGCTCGCTGGGCCGCTGCCGGGCGTGGTCGGCGAGGCCGACCAGGGACAGCAGCAGTTCGACGCGCTCCTCCCGCTCGCGCGGGTCGGTGCGGCGCAGCCGCAGCGGCACGCCCACGTTCTCCGCGGCCGTGAGGATCGGGATGAGCCCGAAGGACTGGAAGACGAACCCGATGCGGTCCCGGCGCAGGGCGAGCAGGCCCTCCTCGCCGAGCTCGGACAGGTCCTGTCCGTCGACGTGGACCCGTCCCTCGTCCGGGGTGTCGAGTCCGCCGACGATGTTGAGCAGGGTGGTCTTGCCGGAGCCCGAGCGGCCCTTGAGGGCGACGAGTTCACCCCGCGGCAGCTCGAAGGAGACCCCTCGCAGGGCGTGCACGGCGCCGGCGCCCCGCCCGTAGGACTTGTGGACGTTCTCGACGCGCACCATGGTCTCGGTGACGACCTGGCTCATGTGCCCTCCCCGCTGCGGTCCCCCGTGGACCGGACGCCAGTATCACGGCCCCCGCCGGTCCCCTCAATCCCCCTCGATCCCCGGCTTTCCCGACGGGCGTGCGCCCGCCGTGGTCCTCCGCCGCGCGGGACTGCCTCGGCTGCGGGAGGCCGTAGGTGCCGGGAGGCGGCCGTGCACCGTGAAGGGCCGTCCCCTGCGAACTGTTGAACTGTGCAGGGGTACGGCCCTTCATGGCCTGTGACGAGGCGACGGCGACGACCGCCGCCCCCGGGAAGGACCACTCCGACGTCACGGGAACCGGGCGTGCTCTCCCCCGGGTCCCGCGGGCAGAGGCCGCGGGACCCGCTCGCGCGGGCCGGCAGGTGCCGTGACCCGGAGCCCCGCCCGGCCCGGCCGCGGGGCACCGCTCACTGGCGCCGGCCCGATCCGGCCCTGTTCCAGGTCTGATCCGGACCTGATCCGGACCTGGCCCGGACGGCCTCCTCAGCGGACCTCGGTGATCTCCGGGCCGCGCTGGAACTGGGCCAGGCCGCCGGAGAAGCGGGACTGGCCTTCCTGCTGCTGGGCGCCCTCGGGCACCATCTGCGCGTCGTTCGGCAGCTTCAGGACGATCGGGTCGCGGGGGGCCATCGGGCCGTCGCCACGGACCACGACCGTGTCCCGGAAGATCTGCTCCAGCAGCCCGGCCGCCTGCGGCTGCACCGCGCCCTGACCGGAGATCACTCCGCGCAGGAACCAGCGGGGACCGTCCACGCCGACGAACCGCACGACCTGGAAGCCGCTCGTGCCGTCCGGCAGCTGCACCGGGACCTGGGCGCGCAGCTCCCAGCCCAGCGGCCCCTCGACCTCGTCCACGATGCCGCCCTGCTGGGTGATGCCGGCGGCGATCTCCTCGCGCACCTCGGTCCAGATGCCCTCGCGCTTGGGCGCGGCGAAGGCCTGCAGCTGGATGGCGCTGTCCTGCAGGACGACGGTCGCCGCGACGATCGCGTCGCCCGCGACCTCCACCCGCAGCTCCATGCCGTCGACGCCCGGCACGAACAGGCCTCCCAGGTCCACCCGGCCCGCGCCCGGGTTGCGCACCTCGGAGATGTCCCAGGGCCCGTCGGGCCGCGGTGCGGGCTCGAGCCTCACCCGCTCGCGCTCGCCCTCCTCGTCCGCCTCGGTGCCGACGTTGTCGACGACCTGCTCGGCCTCGCGGGCCGCGCTCCTGGCGGCACCCTTCTTCTTGCGACGTCCGAACACGTCACTGTCCTTCCCGGTCACATACGACCGAAGCGTATCGATTCCCACCCGCCGGACCGCCCACGGCGGCCCGGCCGTCCGTGCCGCTCGTGCCGTCCACGGCGGCGTGTCCGCCCGTGGACCCGAAGCCCCCCTCGGCCCGCGCCGAGTCGGGAAGCTCCGCCGCCTCCTGGAAGCAGACCCTCTCGACCTGCTGGACGACCAGTTGGGCAATCCGGTCGAAACGCTCGAACCGCACCGGCTCGCGCGGATCGAGGTTCACCACGATCACCTTGATCTCTCCACGGTACCCGGCATCGATCGTCCCCGGGGCATTCACGAGGGCGACACCGCAGCGGGCCGCGAGGCCGGAGCGCGGATGCACGAACGCCGCGTACCCCTCGGGCAGGGCGATGGCCACGCCCGTGGGCAGCACGGCCCGCTCCCCCGGCGCCAGTTCGCACGCCACGGTGGTCCGCAGATCGGCACCGGCGTCGCCCGGATGCGCGTACGCCGGAAGCGGTACGTCGGGGTCGACACGCCGGACCAGCACATTCAGCGGTTCGCGGCTCACGGATTCACCTCGAAGGCACGGGCGCGCCTGACCTGGTCCGGGTCGTTCATCGCGGCCTGGATCTCCTTCTCACGGCCGTGTTCCACGAAGTGGTCCACCTTGACCTCGATGAAGAGGGCGTCGGCGCGCACGGCGACCGGTCCGTCGGGGCCGCCGATGCGACCGGTGGCCGTGGAGTAGATCTTCCGGCCGGCCACCGCGGTGACCTCGGCCTCCAGATACAGGGTCGCCCCGACCGGCACCGGCCGCACGAAGTCGGTCTCCAGCCGTCCGGTCACGGCGATCGTGCGCAGCAGCCAGTTCAGCGAGCCGAGGGTCTCGTCGAGGGCGGTCGCGAGAACACCGCCGTGCGCGAGGCCGGGCGCGCCCTGATGGGCCGGCTGCACGGTGAACTCGGCGGTGACGCTGACGCCCTCCCCGGCGCGTGCCTGGAGGTGCAGCCCGTGCGGCTGCTCGTCGCCGCACCCGAAGCACTCCTTGTAGTGCGCGCCGAGGAGTTCACCTGGCGCGGGCGCATCGGGGTGCCGTATGGGTTTCACGGCGTCGGCAGGGGGCTGAAGTGCTGCGGAAGTACCACTCACAGGCGCAGACCTTACCCGCGCGTCGGCACCGACCGGACACCGTGCCAAGCTTGGTGCATGCAGCTCTCCGCGCAGCCGTATGAAGAACGTCTCACCGCGCCCCGGTCCTGGTGGCTGGTCAGCCTGCTGATCGGTGTCTCGGTCGGCCTGATCCTGCTTCCCTTCGGCATTCTGCCGATGCTGGCCGGCCTGGCCGGCGGCACGGCGATGACGGCGGCCGCGGTGAGCTCCTACGGCTCGGTGCGCATCCGGGTCGTGGGCGACCTGCTGATCGCGGGCGAGGCGAAGGTCCCGGTCACGGCGCTGGGCGAGGCCCATGTGCTGGACGCGGAGGAGGCGCGCGCCTGGCGCACCTACAAGGCGGACACCCGGGCCTTCCTGCTGCTGCGCGCCTACATTCCGACGGCGCTGCGGGTGGAGGTCACCGACCCGGAGGACCCGACGCCGTACCTGTATCTGTCGACGCGGGAGCCGGAGCGGCTGGCCGAGGCGCTGCGGGCGGCACAGGCGGCGGCGAAGCCGGGGACCGCGTAGGGCGCGGCACCGGTCCAGGGGACGGGGGATACGGGGCGGCGGTCTTGGCGGTCCCGGCGGTCCGGGCCTGGCCTGTGTCGGCGCCTGAGGCTCTCCCCAGCCCTTCCCGGGGCCGTCGGGGTGGTCGGGGCGGGAGTCGGTGCCTGCCAGCGCTGTCGGAGCCGCCAGGGGCGTCCTGGCTGCCCGTCGGCGGGCTTCCGGGCGGGTCTGAACGACACCACTCCCCAAGGCGGCGGCACGGGCTCGGGGGTGTCGTTTGGATCAGGCCGGCTCCGATGAGCGGTGCCTGATGTCCGAGGTGAGCGGGGTTCGGTGCGTGCAGATGCAAGGCGGAGGAGGGAGCCGACGCGGAGCGTCGGCGAGTGACGACAACGCCGCAGATGGGCGTGCCGAACCCCGCGACCTGCGGCATGATCCAAACGACACCCCCTAGGACGGCAGCGCGGGCAGCTCGTCCCAGGGGACCTGGATCCTGCGCAGATCGGCGCGGACACGGGCCGCGAGCCTCCGGGTGCCGCGCCGGTTCATGACGGCGCCCGCGGCGGCGCCCACCAGGAACGGCGTCAGGTTCGGCAGGTTCCGTACCGTACGTTTCATGATCCGCCGGCGCAGATGGCGCCTCATCCGGCCGCCGAGGGCCGTGTCGAGGGTGGACGGCCTGCGCACGTCGATGCCGCGCTCCTCCGACCAGGAGGACAGATACACGGCGCTGCGGGCCTTCAGACTTCCGGGGGGCCGCACCCCGTACACCTCGTGAAGCTCGGCGATCAGCTTGAGCTCGATCGCCGCGACCCCGGTGAGCTCCGCGGCCAGCTCGGTCGGTATCGCGGGCGGTACGGGCAGCATGGCCGCCGCCCCGACACCGGCCCCGACTGTGGACGTGGCGGCCGCGGCACCCGCCACCAGCTTGTCCGCGAGCTGTTCGGGCCCGAGCCCCGGGAACTGCCGCCGGAGCGTGGCGAGGTCCCGTACGGGGACCCGTGGGGCCATGTCGATGATCCGGTCGGTGAGGGGTTCAAGGGCCGCCCTGGCGCGGATTCCGCCTCTGCGGACGCCGTTCCTGGCGGCCTTCCCGACCCTCCTCCGGAACGCCGCGGCCCGGCGTACGGCGGGCGCGGCGCCTTCCGCAGGAGCGGCGAGGGCACCGCGCCCGTAGACGGGAGTGAGCGAGGCCGATCCCGGTGGTCCGGTCGTACCGGATGGACGGAATGGGCCTCGCTCGTCGTCACGCGCGCCGTGAGAGCCGTCGGACGGTCCCGGGTTCGCTCGGTCCGTTTCCCCGCGGAGTTTCCCGCGAAATTTCCCGCGGGAGAAGCGGCGCTTCCAAGGAGGGGTCGAGCCAGACACGGCCGACCCTGCCTCAGTCGCAGTCGCGGCAGATCGGCTGACCGTTCTTCTCCCGGGCCAGCTGGCTGCGGTGGTGCACCAGGAAGCAGCTCATGCAAGTGAACTCGTCCTGCTGCTTGGGAAGCACCCGGACGGCCAGTTCCTCGTTGGAGAGGTCGGCGCCGGGCAGCTCCAGGCTTTCCGCGGCCTCGAACTCGTCGACGTCCACGGAGGAGGCCGACTTGTCGTTCCGCCTGGCCTTCAGCTCTTCCAGGCTGTCCGAGTCGACGTCGTCGTCGGTCTTGCGTGGGGTGTCGTAATCGGTTGCCATGTCGCTCTCCCCCTCTGGGTGTCTGCGGTATCTCCAGCGCACGTAACGCGTGAGAGGCCGGACTTGTGCCCGACCCGAGGCGGAGATTTTGCCTCACATCAAGGTCTGTTACTCAATCGACACCCAACCGCACTCCTCAAGAGTGATCGGCTCGGGTGGCGATCGGGACCGTACACGGTTCGGATCTCACGCTTCAAAGCGGTCTCCCCGTGTACTTCCCGTGATCAGGACAGCCGAAAACCCGGATTTTCCCGGCTTTTCGGCTGCCGTTGTGATCACGGAGAGTAGATGACCGGAAAAGCGCCCATGTGATCGATCACACACGGGGAAGCAGGGAACGAGCCCCGGGAATTCCGCGCAAAGCGAACACTCCCCCGCGTGTCGCGCCCGGCCTCAGACGGGAAGCGTGACCCGCATCACGAGTCCGCCCCCCTCGCGGGGCTGGGCCGTGATGTATCCGCCGTGCGCTCTCGCCACGGAGCGGGCGATGGACAGGCCCAGGCCGACGCCCTTGTCGCTGCCCGTCCGTTCGGTGCGCAGCCGTCTGAAGGGCTCGAAGAGGTTGTCGACCTCGTACGCCGGGACCACGGGCCCGGTGTTCGTGACCACCAGGACCGCCTGTCCGTGCTGGGTGTCGGTCACGACCTCCACCCAGCCGTTCTCGGGGACGTTGTAGCGCACCGCGTTCTGCACCAGGTTCAGCGCGATCCGCTCCAGCAGCACGCCGTTGCCCTGCACGATCACCGACTTGCGCTCGCCGCGGATCTCGACCCCTTTCGCCTGGGCCTCCGCATGCACCTGGTCGATGGCCTGCGTGGCCACCTCGGCCAGGTCCACCGGCTTGCGCTCGACGATCTGGTTGTCGCTGCGGGCGAGCAGCAGCAGGCCCTCCACCAGCTGTTCACTGCGCTCATTGGTGGCCAGCAGGGTCTTGCCGAGCTGCTGCACCTCCACGGGCGCGTTCGGATCGGACAGCTGCACCTCCAGGAGCGTGCGGTTGATCGCGAGCGGTGTGCGCAGCTCGTGGGAGGCGTTGCCGACGAAGCGCTGCTGGGCGGTGAAGGCCCGCTGCAACCGCTCCAGCATGTCGTCGAAGGTGTCCGCGAGCTCCTTCAGCTCGTCGTCCGGGCCGTCCAGCTCGATCCGCCGGGACAGATCCGAACCGGCCACCGCGCGGGCGGTGCGGGTGATCCGGCCGAGCGGCGCCAGCACCCGGCCCGCCATCGCGTAGCCGAAGGCGAAGGCGATCACGGCGAGGCCGAGCAGCGCCAGCAGCGAGCGGCTGAGCAGGCTGTCCAGAGCCGCCTGGCGCTGGTCGTCGATGCACGCGCTGATCGCGGCGTTGAACTCGGCGAGCGAGAGGTTGCTCGCGTTGTTGACGGCGGGACAGTTCTCGCTGGCAACCCTGATGGCGGTGCCGTCCACGATCTTGAACAGCGGCCTGTTTCCCGTGGTCAGCGCCTGCGCGGCCAGCAGATAGATGATCAGCAGCAGCAGAATGCCGGCGATCAGGAACATGCCGCCGTACAGCAGCGTGAGCCGTATCCGGATGGTCGGGCGCAGCCACGGGAAGGGCGGCTCCGGCCTCCTCGGGTCCCAGGTGGGTTTCGGGGGCGCCTGGGGCGGCGCGGGGGTGGCGGCCACGGCGGATCAGATCCGGTAGCCGGAGCCGGGCACGGTGACGATCACCGGAGGTTCACCGAGCTTGCGGCGCAGCGTCATCACCGTGACGCGCACGACATTGGTGAACGGGTCGGTGTTCTCGTCCCAGGCCTTCTCCAGCAGCTGCTCCGCGGACACCACCGCGCCCTCGCTGCGCATGAGCACCTCCAGCACGGCGAACTCCTTCGGCGCAAGCTGGACCTCCCTGCCGTCACGGAAGACCTCACGACGGTTCGGGTCGAGCTTGATCCCGGCGCGCTCCAGGACGGGCGGCAGGGGCAGGCTGGTACGGCGTCCCAGGGCACGCACGCGTGCCGTCAGCTCGCTGAACGCGAACGGCTTGGGCAGATAGTCGTCGGCGCCGATCTCCAGGCCCTCCACACGGTCGCTGACGTCGCCGGACGCGGTCAGCATCAGCACGCGCGTGGGCATGCCGAGCTCGACGATCTTGCGGCAGACGTCGTCGCCGTGCACCAGGGGGAGGTCGCGGTCGAGGACGACCACGTCGTAGTCGTTGACGCCGATGCGCTCCAGGGCGGCCGCACCGTCGTACACGACGTCGACGGCCATGGCCTCCCGGCGCAGTCCGGTGGCCACCGCATCGGCGAGCAGCTGCTCGTCCTCGACGACGAGTACGCGCACGTCGCTTGTCCTTCCTGTGTCCGCCCGCTCCGCGCCGTCCGGGCGCGCACGGGCAGGGGTTGTCTTCACGGTTCTCTGTGTCTCCATCCTGCCCCTTTTGGCCTAAGTCGGCTGTAAGCCGGGGCAGGGGAGGCAACCACCGTGGGAGAAGTGAAGATCGGATGAAGGGTGCGGGAATGGCGGATTTTTTCGCCGGATCGAGGTTTCTCCGGAAGGAAGCCTGGGGAGGACGGCTTTACACCCCGCGATCACGCTCTGCATGTGCCGTGCCACCATGCGGCACTCCGCGATCCGCTTGCGCAGAGTGGGTGTGGATGTCCGACACCGTCGCCGCCCCGCGGGGCAGCGCATCGGACACCTGCTGAGGCGTGATCGCCCCTTCCGAATGGCACACCCCCGTGCCACCCGACCCACGACCCAGGACGAGGGGGCGCAGCATGGACGCTTTCACCGCAGGACTTCTGCAGCGCATAAGGGCGACCGAGTCCATCCTGACGCGGGCTCGCGACGAGGGCGACGACTTCCTTGTCGAGGTGGAGCTGGGCGAACTCGACGACCTGCGCCGCCTCGCCGCCGAGCACGGTGTGGAGGTCGGCGCGTCCGGCGCCTGATCGGCCTGCGCACGAGCGGGGCCCCGGCGGATCCAGCGCCGGGGCCCCGCTCGTTCCGCGGAGATGCGTCCGCTTGCGGGGCTTGCGGAAGCGGGCCGTGGGTTTCGGCGGCTCGGCCCGCCCGCAGGCGCTGGAGGCCGGCGGCGGAAGGCCGGTCGCGCTCAGGCGGTACGCGCCTTTGCTCTCTCCCCCGCGCTCCCCACGCTCCCCGCGCTCCCCCGGAACCCGCGGCAAGCAGCGGCAGGCGGAGGGACGTCCTCGAGCGCAGGAGGACACCCTCATGCAAGGGCCTCATGGCCTCTCCCTCAAGGCCTCACAGCCTCTCGACGTGCAACGCGCCCGCTGTTCCCCCGTGGCCGGCGGGTGGGAGCAGCGGGCGCGGAGGGGACCTCACCCCCGGGACAAGAGGTCCGGGTGGGCCCGTGGTCTCGGCCGAGGTGCATCCTCACTGTCAGTCGTGCCAGGCCCCGTACTCGTCCAGGAGCCGCTGGAGCGGCTCGAAGACGCCCGGGATCGCCGCCACCATCAGGTCGCCCGACGGGGGCTCTCCCGGGCGGCCGCCGGTCAGGGCGCCCGCCTCTCTGGCGATCAGGTCGCCCGCGGCGAAGTCCCAGGGGTTCAGACCGCGCTCGTAGTAGCCGTCCAGGCGGCCGGCCGCCAGGTCGCAGAGGTCCGTCGCGGCCGAGCCGCTGCGCCGGATGTCGCGCACCCGCGGGATCAGGCGATGGGCGACGTCGGCCTGGTGGGCGCGGACCTCGGTGACGTAGTTGAAACCGGTGGAGACCAGGGCCTGGTCCAGGGGCGGGGCGGAACGGCAGGCCAGCCTGCGTTCGCCGGACCGGTTGCCGGTGGCCCAGGCGCCCCGGCCGCGTATGGCGTGGAAGGTCTCGCCGCGCATCGGAACGGTCACGACCCCCACGACGACTTCGCCGTTCTGTTCGGCCGCGATGGACACGGCCCAGGCCGGCAGGCCGTAGAGATAGTTCACCGTGCCGTCGAGCGGGTCTATCACCCAGCGGACGCCGCTCGTGCCCTCGGTGACGGCGCCCTCCTCGCCGAGGAAGCCGTCGTCGGGGCGCTGGTCGGCGATCATGCCGGTGATCAGCTTCTCCGCGGCGATGTCCATCTCGGTGACGACATCGATCGGGCTGGTTTTCGTGGCGGCCACCCCGAGGTCGGCGGGGCGGCCGTTCAGGAGCAGGTCTCCGGCGCGTGCGGCGGCCCGGAGGGCGAGTCGCAGCAGTTCCGTGTGCAGGGCGTCGGTCACGGGGCTCCTCAGGCGTAGGGGCTGTCGGCGCCCGCGGCGGCGGGACGGGGCTCACGGGCCGGGCAGCAGCCCACCGGGCAGAGGTGGTGGCTCGGGCCCAGGGTGCCGAGGGCGCACGGGGTGACCTGCTCCCCGCGTTCGACGGCGGCGCGCTCCAGGATCAGGTCGCGGACGGCGGCGACGAACCGCGGGTCCGCGCCGACGGTGGCCGAGCGGCGCACCGGCAGACCCAGTTCGTCGGCCTTGGCCCTGGCCTCGGTGTCGAGGTCGTAGACGACCTCCATGTGGTCGGAGACGAAGCCGATGGGCGCCATGACGACTGCCGGGACACCGGCCGCGTGCCGCTCCTCGAGGTGGTCGCAGATGTCGGGCTCGAGCCACGGGATGTGCGGGGCGCCGGAGCGGGACTGGTAGACGAGCTGCCAGGGGTGGTCGACGCCGGTGCGCTCGCGGACGGCGTCGGCGATCAGCCGGGCCACGTCCAGATGCTGGCGGACGTACGCCCCTCCGTCGCCGTGCCCCTCCACGGGGCCGGAGGTGTCCGCGGCCGAGACGGGGATCGAGTGGGTGCAGAAGGCGATGTGCGCACCGTCGCGGACGTCCTCGGGAAGGTCGGCGAGGGACTCGATCACACCGTCGGTCATCGGCTCGACGAAGCCGGGGTGGTTGAAGTAGTGCCGCAGCTTGTCGACCTTCGGCGGCTCCAGGCCCTCGGCCCGGAGGGTGGCGAGGGCGTCCGCGAGGTTCTCGCGGTACTGGCGGCAGCCGGAGTAGGAGGCGTAGGCGCTGGTGGCGAGGACCAGGATGCGGCGGCGGCCGTCGCGGACCATGTCCCGCAGGGTGTCGGTGAGGTAGGGCGCCCAGTTGCGGTTGCCCCAGTAGACCGGCAGGTTCAGGCCGTGGTCGGCGAAGTCCTTGCGGAGGGCGGCCAGCAGGGCACGGTTCTGGTCGTTGATGGGGCTGACCCCTCCGAACAGGAAGTAGTGCTCGCCGACCTCCTTCAGGCGCTCGGTGGGAATGTTGCGTCCGCGCGTCACGTTCTCCAGGAACGGAACCACCTCGTCCGGCCCCTCGGGGCCACCGAACGAGAGCAGGAGCAGGGCGTCGTACGGGGTGGGATCGAGCACGTCAGCCATGCCTCGATCCTGCCACTCCGCCCGGAGGACCGGGCTTCCGCCCCGCGCCGGAACGGCTCATCAGTAAGCTGTACAGGCCATCTTCACGCCTTACCGGATCCCGGAGACCCTGTGCCCAGCCCTTACCGTGCCCTGTTCGCCGCCCCCGGCTCCAAGGGCTTCGCCGCCGCGGGGTTCATCGGCCGGCTGCCCCTGTCGATGATGGGCATCGGCGTGGTGACGATGATCTCCCAGCTCACCGGGCGCTATGGCCTCGCGGGTGCGCTGTCGGCGACCATCGCTCTGTCCGCCGCCCTCATCGGCCCCCAGATATCCCGGCTGGTCGACCAGTACGGGCAGCGCCGGGTGATGCGGCCCGCGACGCTCCTCTCGCTGGCCGCCACGGCGGGGCTGCTGCTCGCCGCGTCCTTCCGGTGGCCGGACTGGGTGCTGTTCGTGTGCGCCGCCGGGATCGGCACGGTGCCGAGCGTGGGTGCGATGGTCCGCGCGCGCTGGGCGGCCCTGTACCGGGGAACCCCGCGGCTTCACACGGCCTACTCGTTCGAATCGGTGGTCGACGAGGTCTGCTTCATCGTCGGGCCGATCGTCTCCATCGGGCTGTCGACGGCCTGGTTCCCGGCGGCGGGGCCGCTGCTGGCCGCCTGCTTCCTCGCGATCGGGGTCTTCTGGCTGACCGCGCAGCGCTCCACCGAGCCCGAGCCGCACCCGCGCGAGCAGCACGGCGGCGGTTCGGCCCTGCGGTCGGGCGGGCTGCGGGTGCTGGTGGTCACCTTCGTGGCGACCGGGGCGATCTTCGGGGCGGTGGACGTGGTCACCGTGGCCTTCGCCGACGAGCAGGGTCACAAGGGTGCCGCGAGTGTGGTGCTCGCCCTGTACGCGGCCGGGTCCTGCACGGCGGGGATCGTCTTCGGACTGCTGCGCTTCGCGGGACCGCCCGCCCGTCGCTGGTTGCTGGGCATCTGCATGATGGCCGTGAGTATGATCCCCCTCCTACTGGTCGGAAACCTGCCGTTTCTGGCCGTGGCGCTGTTCGTCGCGGGCCTGTCCATCGCTCCTACGATGATCACGACAATGGCCCTCGTCGAGGAGCACGTACCACGCGCGCAGCTGACCGAGGGCATGACCTGGGTGAGCACCGGGCTGGCGATCGGGGTGGCCCTGGGTTCCTCGGTGGCCGGCTGGGTGATCGACGAGGCCGGGGCGCGGACCGGGTACGGGGTTGCGGCAGTGTCCGGAGCCGCCGCGGTCGCGGTCGGTTTCCTCGGGTACCGCCGGCTCAACAGGCCGGTTCCAGGTCGGGGAGGCTCCGTTGAACAGCACAACGAGCACGAAGAACGGCACATGGCGTAACTGGGGCGGCACCGTCGGCATCCGCCCCGCGCGCGAGGTCACGCCGGCCTCCGTGGAGGAGCTGGCAGCAGTCGTGCGCAAGGCCGCCGAGGACGACCTGCGAGTGAAGGCCGTCGGCACCGGTCACTCGTTCACCTCCATCGCGGCGACGGACGGCGTCATGATCCGTCCGGACCTGCTGACCGGTATACGCGCGATCGACCGTGACGCCATGACGGTCACCGTGGAAGCCGGCACTCCGCTCAAGAGACTCAACGTCGCTCTCGCACGCGAGGGCCTGTCGCTCACCAACATGGGCGACATCATGGAGCAGACGGTGTCCGGGGCGACCAGCACCGGCACGCACGGCACGGGGCGCGACTCGGGCTCGCTGGCCGCCCAGATCAAGGGTCTGGAACTGGTCACGGCGGACGGCTCGGTGCTCACCTGCTCACCGGAGGAGAACCCCGAGATCTTCACGGCGGCGCGCATCGGGCTGGGGGCCCTCGGGATCGTCACGGCCATCACCTTCGCCGTGGAGCCGATCTTTCTGCTCACCGCCCGCGAGGAGCCGATGCCGCTCGAGCGGGTGCTCGCGGAGTTCGACCAGCTCTGGGCGGAGAACGAGCACTTCGAGTTCTACTGGTTCCCGCACACCGGCAACACCATCACCAAGCGCAACAACCGCAGCCCCGGGCCGGAGAGACCGCTGGGACAGCTGTCCGGCTGGTTCGAGGACGAGTTCCTCTCCAACGGGGTGTTCCAGGTGGCCAATCTGGTGGGCCGTGCGGTGCCCGCCACCATCCCGTCGATCGCCAAGATCGCCAGCCGGGCGCTGTCCACCCGGACCTACACCGACATCCCCTACAAGGTCTTCACCTCCCCGCGCCGGGTGCGCTTCGTGGAGATGGAGTACGCCATTCCGCGCGCGGCCCTGGTGGACACCCTGCGCGAGCTGAAGGCGATGGTCGACCGCTCCGATCTGAGGGTGAGCTTCCCGGTGGAGGTGCGCACCACGCCGGCCGACGACATCCCTCTGTCCACGGCCTCGGGCCGCGACAGCGCCTACGTGGCGATCCACATGTTCCGGGGCACCCCCTACCAGCGGTACTTCACCGCCGCCGAACGCATCTTCGTCGCGCACGAGGGCCGGCCGCACTGGGGGAAGCTCCACACCCAGAACGCCGACTACTTCGCCGAGGTCTATCCGCGCTTCGCCGAGTTCACGGCGCTGCGGGACCGGCTGGATCCTCACCGCCGGTTCCAGAACGACTACTTGCGGCGGGTGCTGGGGGCGTAGCGGTCGCGCCGGGCGGCGGGGCGGCGGCTTCGGCACCGGCCGGGCCGCCCGCCCCGGTGCCCCTGGCGCCCCGGTGCCCGGGCTTCCCGTGCTCCCTTCACTCTCCGGGCTTCCGCTGTTCCCGGTGCTCCTGGTACTCCCGGTGATCCCGGTGGTGTCCGTGGGCTTTGGCGCCGGCGCCGGGTCGTCCTGCTGCTGCGGGGGAGAAGTGCGGCGGCCGGTCACCACCTCGCCGACCGTCGTTCCCCCGCCGCCGCTGAAGGTGCTGCCCGCAATGTGAGGGAAGCTCAGGTCGATCCACCGCTCGCCCCCCTGCTCCCCCTCGCCCTCCTTGCGCCCCTACTCCTCTTGCTCCCCCCATTCCTCTTGCTCTCCCCACTCCTCCCTCTCCGGGTTCTCCGGCTTCCCCGCGCCCGGCTCCTCGCCGTCGACGAATCTTCCCCGCGTTGCCGGAACTTTCCCCCCTCTGGCGTACATGACCGCATCTTTCACAGGTGATCAGCCGACGGCACGAGAAGGGGACATGCGAGCGAAACCGTTAGTTCCGATTCCGGTGATTACGTGAAGTACACCACGTTCATGATCGAAAAAACCGGTCAGGGACGGCCAAGTCCCGCTCCTTGCGAGAAGTTGGGCGGCGCGCCAATCCACGCACGTGGCCCGAATGGAGTACGGTTGTGAGCCCTGGGCCCGGCCTCCCTTTGGGGTGTCCGCGGCCCTGCTGGATTGCCGGGAGGGGGCTGGTTGCACAAGGTGACGATGCTGGTCACTCAGCGTTGCCAACGGGTAACCGTGCCATAACGGCGATCCAGGGCCCGCGCCCGACACGCCGGGCAACTCGGCAAGGTTGTGGCAGGCTGCACCCGGGCAGGCCACACTCGACTAGCGGAAGCAGCGACGCACGTGACGTCGGCAGGCACCACCCGGGAGGTCCCCATGCCCGAACTGCGTGTCGTGGCCGTCTCCAATGACGGCACACGGCTGGTGCTGAAGGCTGCGGACGGCACGGAGTACACGCTTCCGATCGACGAACGGCTTCGCGCCGCCGTGCGCGGCGACCGTCCCCGTCTCGGCCAGATCGAGATCGAGGTGGAGAGCCATCTCCGCCCCCGCGACATCCAGGCCCGGATACGAGCCGGTGCGACCGCGGAGGAGGTCGCCCAGCTCGCCGGCATCCCCGTCGACCGCGTACGGCGTTTCGAGGGCCCCGTGCTCGCCGAGCGTGCCTTCATGGCCGAGCGGGCCCGCAAGACCCCGGTCCGCCGCCCCGGCGAGAACTCCGGGCCGCTGCTCGGCGATGTCGTCCAGGAGCGGCTGATGCTGCGCGGCGCCGAGAAGGACACCGCCCAGTGGGACTCCTGGCGCCGTGACGACGGCACCTGGGAGGTGCTGCTGGTCTACCGGGTCGCGGGCGAGACGCACACGGCGAGCTGGATGTACGACCCGCCGCGCCGTCTGGTGCAGGCCGTCGACGACGAGGCGCGCGCCCTGATCGGCGAGACCGACGACCTCGGTGCGCCGGGGCCCACCTACCCGTTCGTGCCGCGCATCGCGCGTCTGCCGCGCGAGCGCGCCTTCGACCGGGACCGCGACCGTTCGGCGCTGCCCGCGCAGTCCTCCGAGCCGGCCGGGGAGAACGCGGGGGAACGCGACTCGCTGACCAGCCTGCTGGAGGCGGTGCCGAATTTCCGGGGCGACCTCGTGGTGCCCGAGCGCACGTCGGAGCAGGGGGAGGAGTCCGGGCAGGAACCGGAGGTGGAGGAGCCGCCGGCTCCCGCGGCCTCCGCCGGGTCCGCCTACGCGGACGTCCTCATGCCGCGTTCCGTCAGCAGCCACCGCGAACGTCTGATCGGTGCCACCGACCGTCAGGCGGAGGCGGACGGTGTCCGCCCCGGCCGCCGGGCCGCGGTCCCGAGCTGGGACGAGATCGTGTTCGGCACGCGCCGCAAGAAGCAGGAATAGCCAGGAACAGCAAGGTCACGGGCCACAGGTGGGCCACGGGCGGAGGGCCGTGCCCGTCGGGTGCGGCCCTCCGCCCGTGCGTCCGTGCCGGCCGCGGTGGCCGGCGGCCGGTCACTGCGGGTCCGGACCCACCGCGACCGGCCGGGACGGATCCGACGACCACTCCGACCAGGAGCCGACGTACAGCGCCGCCGGGATTCCCGCGATGGCCAGCGCCAGCACCTCGTGCGCCGCGGAGACGCCCGAGCCGCAGTAGACGCCGACCTGCCGGCCGTCGGCCGCTCCCAGCGCCTTGAACCGGGCCGCGAGCTCCCCGGCGGGCAGGAAGCGCCCGTCCGGGCCGGTGTTCTCGGTGGTGGGCGCGGACACTGCGCCCGGGATGTGTCCGCCCACCCGGTCGATCGGCTCCACCTCGCCCCGGTACCGCTCCCCCGCGCGTGCGTCCAGCAGCAGCCCGGAACGCGCCAGTTCTCCGGCCCCGTCGGCGTCGAGCAGCGGCAGCGCCCCCGGGACCGGCGAGAAGTCGCCCTCGGCCGGCTCGGGCACGGGGGCGGTGCGCAGGGGGCCCTCCCAGGCCGCCAGCCCCCCGTCGAGGACCCGTGCATCGGGATGCCCGGTCCAGCGCAGCAGCCACCAGGCACGGGCCGCCGCCCAGCCCAGTCCGCCGTCGTAGACGACGACCGGCCGGTTCGCGGACACCCCCGCGCGGCGCATCGCGGCACCGAAGACCTCCAGGTCGGGCAGCGGATGACGGCCCTTCTCGCCCGGCGCCGAGGCCAGTTCGCGGTCCAGGTCGACGAAGACGGCGCCGGGGATGTGCCCGGCCTCGTATGCGGCGCGCCCGTCGAAGGGCGGCTCACCGGGCGCCGTGAGCTGCCAGCGGATGTCGAGCAGCACCGGCGGGCGCGGTCCCTCCAGGGCGCTCGCGAGCTCGGATGCGGAGATGATGGGGTTCATGGCCACCATCCTTGCGCACGGGGTGGCCGCATCGCCGGACTCCGGCTACTCTGCCCGCCGAACAGGTCCGGTCACGACGCGTACGGGACCGGACAC
Organism: Streptomyces thermoalcalitolerans; assembly: GCF_039525155.1. Classification (NCBI taxonomy): domain Bacteria; kingdom Bacillati; phylum Actinomycetota; class Actinomycetes; order Kitasatosporales; family Streptomycetaceae; genus Streptomyces; species Streptomyces thermoalcalitolerans. The sequence continues at coordinate 307,475 of NZ_BAAAHG010000001.1, forward strand.
ATGCCGTACAGCGGATCGCTCTTCACCGGCAAGCGCAAGAAAGCGGGCACCACATCACGTACCGGGCATCCTTCGGACGGGGCACCGCCCTTCAGGGACGCGTCCGGGAAGGGCGGGATGGATGCGGCCACCTTCACAGGCCGAGAGATGGATGAAGATGACCGAGGCACCGGAGCCGGCCGGCCCGGACGGCCGGGCACTCACTCGGTGCGCGCCCGGCACACCGTGCTGGGTGAGCCTGATGACCCACGACCTGACCACCGCCCAGACCTTCTACGCAGCGCTCTTCGGCTGGGAGTTACGGCCGAGCCCCCGCCGGCCGGGCCTTGGCGCACGGGCTCTGCTGGACGGTCACGAGGTGGCGGACATCGGGCACTTACCGCCCGATGGGCATCTGCCCGCCGCCTGGACGCCTCATCTCGCCTCGGACGATGTGGATCTGACGGCTGAAACGGTACGTCTGCGCTGCGGCACGATCGGGGTGGGGCCGCTGGACACCGACGGCTCCGGGCGCCTGCTGATCGGTTCCGATCCGTCGGGCGCGGTGTTCGGCGTCCGGCAGACCTCCGCATACCTGGGCAGCGGGATCACCGGCGTGCCCGGCGCCCCCGTGTGGCACGAGCTGGTGACCTGGGAGACGGAGGGGGCGGTCGCGTTCTACGAGGCGCTGTTCGGCTACGAGGGGAAGGCGACGTCGGCCGACGGCCCCGACCGTGTGACCCTGCATCTGGACGGACGCCCGGTCGCGGGGGTGCACGGGGCGGGCCGCGCCCTGCTGCGCGACCGGGGTCCGCACTGGCTGACGTACTTTCAGGTCGCCGACATGGACGGCGCGCTCGAACAGCTCACCGGTCTGGGCGGGCGGGTCCTCACCCCCGCTCATGACTCGGCCCACGGCCGGGCGGCCACGGTGACCGATCCGGAGGGCGCCCGGTTCGCGCTGATCCAGGACCCGCGGTGACTTCGGCAATCCACGTTGACAGCGGGTGCCGCCCGGGAGGGTGATATCGACGGCACCCCCGGTGACAGCATCATGACGCAGGCCGGTACGACTGCCATGCGGCGGCGGTGCCGTGTCGCGTCCCGCGGACGGGGCGGCGACGGCACGAGCGGCATGGAGTCCCGGCCCACACGGGCGACGGCGTCGTCAGGGCCGTTCCCCTTCCGGGGGCAACGGCGCGTTCTTGTGCACCGTTGCCCTTGAGCGGTGGCCGGGCGTGTCCGGGCAGGTCGCCCGGACGTTCCGGGCCGAGGCCGCGCGGGCCGCCGCACGCGCTTCCGCCGAGGAACCTCCCACTCCGTTCAGGTTCTCCCAGCCGTTCGCCCACGTCGTGTCGTGGTGCACGGGAGAACACTGTCGGTGACGATGGCGGGATGATCACCGGCGACGTGATCCGCCGGCCGCCGTCAGCCGAATGGAGGAACGTGAGAACAACGATGTCCCGGATCGCAGCCCTCGCCGTGGCGGGTGTCCTGGCCACGGCGGTCTCGGCGGGCGCCGCCCCCGACCGGTCCGCCGCCGACGGTGCGGGGCCGCAGCCCCCCAAACCGACCGCTCCCCCCAAACCGACCGCTCCACCGGGAGCCGCGCTCGACGGTGAGGCCTGGGCGTGGACCCAGCTGACCAGCCGCGGCACCCAGATCCGCTACGTGTCCACGGACAGCAGCCAGAGCTGTCCCGCCGTGCGTTACACCCTCGGAACGGCCAGGAACCCGTTCCAGATGCACCGGGTGAGCACCCCCATGGGGTCGCAGTTCCCCACCACTGTGTGCGAGTTGACGGTACCCCTGACGGCCACCGACGCGGTGCTCGAGCAGACGACGGTCCGCGCGGCCACGCTGCACCCCGCGAACCGGCAGCTGCCCCTGCCGAGGTGGACACCCACGACGCGTCCCGGCAGGATCGGCGTCATCGGCGACACCGGCTGCAGCCTCCCGGTGGCGGGCCCCGCCCAGAACTGCGCGACCGGCTGGCCCTTCGGGCGGATCGCGACCAGCCTGGCCAACGGGAACCCGGATCTCGTGATCCACGTCGGCGACTACCTCTACCGGGAGGACCCCAACAGGGCGAACGACAAGCCGGCGAACCCGGGCTGCCGGACGTCCGCCGATGCGGCCAGTTGGGACTGCCTCGTCGCCGATTTCTTCCGGCCCGCCGAAGCGCTGCTGGCCAAGGCGCCCGTCGTGTTGGTCCGGGGCAACCACGAGGACTGCAACTTGGCGGGGCAGGGCGGCGCGGGCGGGGCATGGTTCCGCTACCTCGCGGACGATCTCCGCAGCAACGGCAGTTGCAGCAACTTCACTCCGCCCGCGTTCCTCCGCGCCGGCACCCTGAACCTCGTCTCCGTGGACTCCTCGCTCGCCGACCCGAACGACGACGGGGGCATGGCGAACAGAAACCTCTTCGCCAACCAGTTCGAAGCCGTGAACCGGGACGCGGGACTGCCGCAACACGCCACCCAGGACTATTTCCTCCTCACGCACAAACCGTTGTGGATGGTGAAGCAGGCCGGCTTCGCGCCCGGCAATGTGACATGGGCAACGCCCGTCCTCGACTCCGCCGTCGCGCACACCGGCCTGCGCGCGCTGCGCGAGAACGTGCGGCTGGTCCTGTCGGGACACATCCACCTCTACCAGATGCTCGACTTCGACACCGCCCGGCCGCCCCAGCTGACCGTGGGTTCCTCGGGCGCTCCGCTGGACAACGGCCCGAACGACGCGAACGTCGTCGGCAAGACGTTCGGCGAGGTGCCCCAGCCCGTCCACCAGTCGATCACCCAGGAACAGAACCCTCCCGGAGGGATCGGGGTGTTCGGCTACGCGGAGCTGCTCGACACCGGCAGCACCTGGACCCTTGTCTTCCGTGACACGAACGGTTCCGTGAGGGGCCAGACCTGCACCCTGAGCACGAGCACGGCCAACAAGTCCTTCACCTGCGTCTGAGCCGCCCGCCGGGCCGGCGGCCCGGAAGAGCCGCGGGCGGCCGGCCCCACCCCGCACCGGACCCACCGGCAACGGTGGGTCCGGTGCGGTCTGCCAAAGCGCCCTGTCGAAACCGGCCTCGACGACGACCGTTCGCCCATGAGCACCGAAGTCCGGGCGTTCGTCGAGGCCGGCCCCACCACCCGACGGGAGCGCGGGCGCAGAAGGGCTCGCTCGGGGCACCGAACAGCCTCACACGATTCCCCGGCCGATGACGGCCGAAGCCCCGGACGCCGATCACGTGCTTCGGTCCGGACGGCTGTCACGGCATCGCCTGGACGATGCCGCATCTGAGGGGAAGGACCGATCCCCGCACTGACGCCCCAACCGTGACCGCGGGTGGTCCGCTTGCCTTAGCCCGCCCCCAGGGCCGTCCTGGCTTCGCTGCCCTCCCAGCCGCTGGGGGTGCGCCGGATGACCTCGACGGTGAAGACATCACGGATGGAGGCGGCCGACCACGGTTCGGCCGGCGGCTCGGAGAGTACGGGGCAGAGGCGGCCGGCCCTGGCCGGCAGGATGTGGTCGACTTCCAGGAGCCGCGCCGCGCCTGCACGGAGGCCGGCGTGGGACGTCCGGCCGGCGCCGGGAACCTCGTAGAGGGCAAGACCGTGCCGGTGACGCACCTGACGTCGACGACCGCGGAGCCCTCGGGCTGTCGGTCCGCGCGCAGGAGGGCCGCCATCGGTTCGAACCGCACGGCTTCGTGTGTCCTGCAGGCGCGGTCGGCGGCGACAGCCGCCTCACGTGCTGGAGCAGGTCCGCGGCCGGCTCGGCCGTGTGCGGGGTGGTGGCCACGCCCTTGAGCAGGGCTGCCGGAAGTGGACCAAGGCCGGCTGACCGGCTTCCGCGGATGCCGCGCTCGTGCATGAGGGGGCGCACGCGACCTTGCAAGGGGCGCGTGGGTGTGCAGAGGGCGCGGTGGATGCGAGAGGCGCCCCGGTCTGGAACCGGGTCGTCCCCCACCGCCGTCCTCCCCATCCCGCCCTGCTTCGCCTCTCGCCCTCTGCGCACAGGAGGATCCGCCGATGGGCCGTCGGTCTCCGCTCGCTCGCCCGCCCCGCCTTGTCCTCCGAGGCCGCCGGCAGGTGCACTACGAGGGTGCGGTCAAGACACTCCAGTACCGGCCGATCGTTCTCGCCACGGACGCCTCCGTCGCCGCCGACAAGGTGGGCACCGGCTACCTCGCCACCAGCGGCGAGACCGGACTGCGCGCCCACGTCTACCCGCGGCACCTCGTCAAGGCCCGGGCCCGCGTGGTCGTCACCGAACTCCGGGCGGTCTACTGGGGGCTGCGGCGCGTCGTCGCAGCGCACCCCGGACAGCCCGTCGAGGTGCGCGTCGACAACCTCGACGCCCTGGGCTTCCTGCACGCGTGGCAGAACGGCAGCAGCCGGATGCCGGACGGGTACGAGACCCGGCTGCGCTCGCGGGGCCGCCGGCCCAGCCTCGTCAAACTGCAAATGTATGCGGAATACACGCCCGGCCTGACCTTCGTCCATGAGAAGGCCCACGTGGGCAACCCGCTCAACGAGGCCGCCGACTCCCTGGCCAAGCTCGGCCTGCGCTCCCTGCGCGGTACGGTGCCGGCGACCGAGATACCCCGGCTGGTCCCCCTCTGGGCGAGCGGGGCGCTGGCCGAGTACCGGCGAAGCCGGAACCGGGGCTGAGGCCCGCGTCTGTTCGCGTGCGGTGTCCACCGGGTGGCCGACCGGCCGCCGAGCGGCAGCGGCCGCGCGAGGCCGGGACGGCTCGAGGAGGGCGAACAGGGCTCACCGCCGGAGGCGGAGCCGGCCGCGTGCCGATGGCTGCGCGATCGTTCCCGGGGCCGGAATAGCCGTGGGCCGCCCTGTGTTGCCGCGGACATGGCGATGAATGCACCGCGGCCCGACATCCTGCGCTACACCGCCTTCTCCACCACCCCCGACGGCGGAAACCCCGCCGGTGTCGTCCTGGACGCCACCGGTCTGGACGACAGCGACATGCTGGCCATCGCCGCCGGCCTCGGGTACTCGGAGTCCGCGTTCCTGACCGCGTCTCCGGAGGATCTCGGCGGCCAGGAGGGACGCGCGTACGGCATCCGTTGCTTCAGCCCCAAGGCCGAGGTGCCGTTCTGCGGGCACGCCACCCTCGCGACCGCCGTCGCGCTCGCCGAGCGGATCGGCCCCGGGGAGCTGGTGTTCGCGACGCGCGCCGGCACCGTGCCGGTGGAGGTGACCGAGGAGAACGGGACGCTCAGGGCCACGCTCACCAGCGTCGAGCCGTACATCGAGAAGATCGCCGAGGACGACCTCGCGGAGGCGCTCGCCGCGCTCGGCTGGCCGGCCGGCGACCTCGACCCCGCCTTCCCGCCGCGTATCGCGTTCGCCGGTGCCCGTCATCTCGTTCTCGCGGCGGCGACGCGCGCCCGCCTCGCGGACCTCGCGTACGACTTCGCACGCCTCGAGGCCCTGATGCACCGTCTGGACCTGACCACGGTCCAGCTGGTGTGGCGGGAGTCGGCCACCGTCTTCCACGTCCGTGACCCGTTCCCCGTCGGTGGTGTCGTCGAGGACCCGGCGACCGGCGCCGCGGCCGCCGCGTTCGGTGCGTACGCCCGGGATCTCGGCCTGGTCCCCGAGGACGCCGTTCTCACCCTGCACCAGGGCGAGGACCTGGGCCGTCCCGGCGAGCTCACGGTGACGCTGCGCGCGGGCGACCCGCGCGTCCGGGTCAGTGGCGCGGGGACACGCATCGGCTGAGCGTCGTCAGGCGGGGGTGGGGATGCGTACCGTCTCCACCCAGCTCGGAGGCTGCGGTGCGTCGGGGCCGATCAGGGCCGCGATGAGACGGCAGGACGGGATCTCGTCGGGCCAGGGCGTGAAGCCGTCGGTGAGGACGACGACGATGGACGGGCGGTCCCGTGCCGCGAGCGCGGCGTCGATCCCGACCCGCATGTCCGTGCCGCCACCGCCGGCGAGGCTGATCTGCTCGGTGGTCGTCACCCGGGACACGGCATGCACATCGGCGTCGCACGCGAGGACGGTGACGCGGTTGCCCTGGATGCCGACCTCGCGCAGCACACCCGTCACCTCTCCCAGGGCGGCCGCGAGTTCCGCCTCGCCCATCGAGCCCGAGGTGTCGATGACAATGGCCACCCGGGGCAGCGGACGACGCAGGCTCGGCAGGACGACCCCGCGCAGCGCCGGTGTGCGGCGCGACGGGCGGCGGTAGGTGTAGTCGACGGCCCCGCCGGCCCATGCGGCGGCCTCGCGGACCGCGCCGGTCAGCGCCTGCCGCCAGTCCACCGTGGGTTCCAGGACCTCCTCCGCCCAGCGCTGCCAGCCCGCGGGCAGGGTGCCGCGGGCACGCTGGTGGGCGCGCATCGCCTCGGCGGTGTGCCGGCGCAGTGCCTGGGCCTCGACCTCGCTCAGCCGGGCGGGACCGGCGGTTCCCGGAAGCTCCCAGGGCACCGGGCGGCCGTGGGCTCCCGATCCGCAGTCGTGTCCCCGCACCTGTGGGGGCAGCTGCTCGAGGTAGGCCTCGAACAGCTGCCCGCTGGACAGGCCGAAGAGGCGGGGCTCGGCACGTCCGTCGGGCAGACGCAGGCCGTCGGCGAGCAGGTCGTCGTTGATCTCGCAGTCCTGGGCGACATTGACGCGGTGCCAGTCGCGCTGCTCGGCGGCGGGGAGCCGGTCGGCGCGGCCGTGGTGGTCGCGCAGCAGATGCGCCACCTCGTGCACCCATACGCCCGCGAGTTCCTCCACGGGGGTCGCGTCGACGAAGGCGGGGGACACATAGCAGCGCCAGTGCCGGTCCACTCCCATCGTCGGCACCTCGCGGCAGGCCACGACGGTCAGGGCGTACAGGGCCGACGCCAGATAGGGCCGGTCGCTCGCCGCCCGGTAGCGGGCGGCGAGCAGTTTGGTCATGTCCAGGTCCCTGCGGGATTCCTTCATGCCCTCGGCCTCACCGGCCGCCGGGCAGGGCCCCGGACATCTGCAGCAGATCCAGGAATCCGTCGATGCCGGGGGGCACGGGCCAGTCGGGGTGCCGCATCGCCGCGAGGTCGGTGGCGGCCCGGGCGGCCACGTCGGGGACGCCCGCTTCCACGGCCTTGGCCAGGACCGCCCAGCCGGCCTCCCAGCGGGGCCGGGTGAGGTTGCCCTGGATGGCGGCGACCACCGCGATGAGGAAGGCCAGCTGCCGGTCACCGCGCTGGGGCAGGGCGAAGGCGTCGGGATCGGCGAGGACCCGCTCGGGGTCCGGCAGGTCGAGGTGTTCCAGGTACGACAGCAGTTCGATGCCCGCGCCGTCGCCGACGGCGCCGGTGAGCGCGGCGGCCAGTGCCTCGCGGCCGACGCCGGCCGCGTATCCCGTCGCGAGCAGCCGCAGCGCCATCTCCCAGGTCCGCGGGGACGGCCATGCCCGGCCCCGGCTCTCGGCGTCGGCGGGGATGTGGTGGGTCAGGCCCGGGCGGGCCGTGAGGAAACCGGAGACGGCGCCGCGGGCCCGTGCGACGGCACCGGGCACCTTGGCCGGGTCGACCACGGGTATGGCCACCTCCGGCCAGGTGCCGGCCATGCCGCGCGCGACCGTGGCGGGGTCGTGGGTCCAGCTGAGGTGGACGAAGCGGTTGGCGAGCGGCGGGCTGAGATGCCAGCCGTCCGCGGCACTCGACGGCGGGTTGGCGGCGGCGACGATGCGCACCGCCTCGGGCAGGGCGAGGCTGCCGACCCGGCGTTCGAGGACGACACGCAGCAGCGCCGCCTGCACGGCCGGTGGCGCGGAGGACAGCTCGTCGAAGAAGAGCAGGCCCTGTCCGGCGCGGGTGAGCCGGACCGCCCAGTCGGGCGGGGCCATCGGGACACCGGTCACGGCCGGGTCGTCCCCGACGATCGGCAGTCCGGCGAAGTCCGACGGCTCGTGCACGCTGGCGATGACCGTCTCCAGGTGAATGCCGAGTCCGGCGGCGAGCTGCTCCAGGCCGGCCGACTTGCCGATGCCCGGTTCACCCCACAGCAGAACGGGCTGATTGGCCGTCACGGCCAGGGCGAGCGCCTCCAGCTGGGTGCTGGTGGCGGGCTCGGTCCGCCGGGTGCGCAGCCTGCTGAGGAGGTCGTCCGCGGCGGCCAGCGGTCCCGGCCCGGTGCGGAAGGTGGGGGTGGTGGTCACGAGTTCTCGCCCTCGCCGTCGTCCTCGCTGTTCTCGCCGCCCAGGCTCTCGTACACGTACGCCTCGTCCTCCTCGGCCTCGTCCATCAACGCCTCCCACCAGTCGGCGCTGATGTCCGGATGTTCCTCGAGTACACGCTCCCGCAGGAAGGTCAGGTCGGAACGCTTGTACCGGCGAACGACCTGGGCCAGCGAGAGCCCCTGGTGGTCGACCACGTCGATCCGGGCGCCGGCGGCAAGAAGCGCCTCCACGAGGGCCTTGGAACCGCCGTCGTTGACCGCCGTGAACAGCGGTGTGCGCTCCCGGTGGTCCCGGGCCTCCAGGTCGAGGCCTTCCGCGAGCAGCCGGGGCAGAAGCAGCTCGTGGTCGAGCAGATGCAGCGCATGGAGCAGCGTGCGCCGGCCGGCGTCGCGCACCCGGGGATCCATTCCCGCGTCCAGAAGGGCGAGCACGCCCTGGGTGTCGCCGTGCTGGGCGCGCAGGAACAGCTCCCGCTGCTGGGCGCGCAGTGCCTTCGGCAGCCGGCCGGTTCCCGACGTCCACGTCTGCTGGACGGCGAAGCACCCGGCGACGGCGCCGCCGAAGGCACGCAGGGCCTGCTCGCGCCGCTGTTCCTCGTCGCTGTGCGGCATGTGGAGCAGGCTGCCGCCCTTGCGGAACCCCACCTCGTGCCATTCGCCGCGGCACCTCACCCGGACGGGTGCGAGAGCGGCGGGACCCGGTGGTCCGGCGGTCTCGTCGGTGACCTCGAGTACGGGGAACAGCGCCTCACGGACCAGCGGGTGCAGATGTTCCGGCTCGACTCCGCCGATGCGCAGCAGGTCGAGGTCGGGGAGCCTGCGCCAGAGTGCCTCGGCCAGGTGGGGCATGTCCTTGCCCTCGTCCGAGTGGACGACCCTCACCCGTAGCCCGGCACGGCTGTCCGCCGGCTCCAGCAGGACGTGCGCATACACGTTCACGCTGCCGACCATGCGGAAGCGGTCCCCGACGCCCTCGTCCGCCAGGCGGCGGACCTCCCGCTCCAGGCGGGTGTGGTCGAACGCGAGCCTGCCGAGGAGCTGCTCCGGTTCGGCCCGGTACCACGTGGGGAAGCCACTCGAGCGTGTCAGGTCGACCTCGATCCCGGCCACGGCGAAGGCCGCCTGGATCTCTCCCCTCTGATGCAGCAGGGCGGCCCACTCGGCCTGCGCCACCGCGTCGTCGGGGCCGGGATCGGCCGTGGGCAGCTCGTCCGTACCGCGCGGCCTGCCGTCGGGGTGGAAGAACGGCAGCCGCTCGCGGCCACCGCACCGCTCGCGCAGTTCGGCGGTGTGCCGGGCGTCCCACAGGTGCCGGGCGTACCGCCAGTCCTCGGTCAGGATCCCGAAGACACCGGCGGCCTGCTCGTCCCCGACCGTCTGGAAACGCAGGGTGAGCCGCTGCGGGCCCTCGGTCATCGGGGGCGTGGTGAGGTGAAGGTACGGCGTGGAGCGAGGGCTCTCGCCCGCTTCCACCGGCCGGTAGCGGGCGAGGACCACGTTCCGGTGGGGGACAAGGGTGGTCAGCCCGCCCGGGAGCCGGGGCAGATGCCAGCGCACCAGATCCGGGACCAGATGGCGCAGGTCGTCCTCCAGCGCCGCGGCGACGTCGTGGCCCCAGCGCTCGCCGACCTCGGACAGGTCGAAGGCGACGTCCACGTTGGCCGCCGCGCACGCTCCCCGCCAGTCACCGGCCAGGCGGCGTTCGGTCGCGCGCTCGATCATCCCCCGGGGGACCGCGTAGCGGCGGATCCGCCGCCAGCTCGCCGCCTCCTCCGGTGGAAACCACGGGAGTTCGGGGCGGGGGCTCACCGGTAGACACTCCCTATCGCGCGCAGGTCGGGGTGGGCCCTGCTCACGGGCCGCAGGCGCCGGGCGAAGGAGCGCTTCACCTTCCGGGGCAGCCCGGGCCCCAGACCGACGTACTCCAGGGGCGAGTCGTCCGGCACGGCCGCCAGCAGGGCCTTCGCGCCCCGTCCGGTGAGCCCGGTGTGGCGCAGCTCGAGCCGGCGCAGCGGGCTGCCCGGAAGCGCGGCGGCCAGGGCGTGGGCCCCTTCGTCACCGGTGGTGTTGGCGGGGGCGCCGAGGCTGCGCTCCGACGGCGGCCTCCCCAGGTCGAGCGCCTCGATGCCGTCCAGGGCGTCGGCGAGGGCGCGCGCCCCGGCGGGGCCGATCCCGTTGCCGCCCAGCCCGAGGCGCACCGGCCGTCCGGAGTCGGCCGCGGCCGCGAGGACGGCGGCGCCCTTGTCGCCGAGGTGGTTGGCGGGCAGGTACAGCTCGCGCACGCCCGCCTCGCGGATCAGCGCCGCCAGCAGCCCGGCGGCGTCGGCGGTCAGGCCGTTTCCGCCGAGGAAGAGGCGTTCCACCGGGCGCGGGCGGCTGGTGAGGGCGTCCAGCAGGGCGCGCAGCCCCGCGGTGGTGACGCCGGTGTTGACCAGGTCGAGGGTGCGCAGTGCGGTGTTGCGGCGGAGCATCGCGGCGAGCGCGAAAACACCGTCGTCGCCCACCGGGTTGCGCTTGAGCCACAGGGCACGGACGGTCCCGTCCGTCGACAGCGCGTCGGCGAGCGCGCGGGCACCTTCCGGGCCGATGCGGTTGCAGCCGAGGTAGAGCGTGTGCAGCGTGTGGCCGTCGACGAGCGCCCGGGCCACCGCCGACGCACCTTCGTCGCCGAGGGCGTTGGTGCCGAACAGGATGTGCCGGGCGTGCGGCGAGGTCGCGACGACGGGCATCAGACGAGCGGCGCCGGCCGCTCCGAGCCCCTGCTTGCACAGGTCGACGCGTCCGTCCGCGCACAGGGTGCCGAGCGGGAAGGTCTCATCGGTCTCGACCGCTTGCGCCGACGTCAGCCGGTCCAGCAGCGGGTCCAGCCCGGAGGGGTCGTTGAGCGGGACGTCCGGGGCCTCGATCGCCGGGCAACGCACGGGTGTCGGCTGCGTCATCATCACTCCACCGGTCCATCGCCGGTGCCCGGCTCGCCGAGGGCGGCACCGCCCTCCGCCCGCCCGGAACGGACCGACGCCGGTCAACTTTCCACAGAGACAAAGGCGGCAAGACTGGCCGGATTCGAACCGGCGTCCTCCCGCTTGCTGCGAGGGCGCGACGACCTCTGCGCTACAGCCTTGCCGAGGGGATCATAGTCCCGTCCGCTTTGAAGTTGATCAGACTTCAACTTTTTTGCCGTTCCTCTGTCCTTCGTTCTCCTGTCCTTCGTTCTCCTGTCCTTCGTTCTCCGCTCGGGGACTCGGTCTTCCGAGGACGCCGGAGTCGCTCTGGGCGGCCCGGGGCCGTGATGGCACCGGCTGCCGTCACCGCCCCCGCGGACGACCGGCCGGAAACCGGACGCGCCCCGTTCGCACGGGCGCGCCCGCCACCTGAGCAGGGATCAGCTGAACGGGAATCAGTCGGAGGTCACGGGCAGGGCGTCCGACGACCGCGCGGCGGCGCGGGCCGAGGCGGCCGTCATGCGGAGGCGGTGGTGACGGCGGCACAGGACCTCGTAGCCGATCTCGTCCGTGGAGCTGGTCACGTCGCCGACGACCACCTGGGCGCCCTCGACGACCATGACGCCGCCCACCGTACGGGCGTTGTGCGTGGCACGGGCGCCGCACCAGCACAGGGCCTCGACCTGGAGCACCTCGATCCGGTCGGCCAGTTCGACCAGGCGCTGGGAACCGGGAAACAGCTTGGTGCGGAAATCCGTGGTGATGCCGAAGGCGTAGACGTCGATCCCCAGGTCGTCGACCACGCGCGCGAGCTGGTCGATCTGCTCGGGCGCGAGGAACTGGGCCTCGTCCGCGATCACATAGTCGGCGCGCTCGCCCCGGGAGAGGCGGTCGGCGACATGGGCGTACAGGTCCATGCCGTCCTCGGCCTCCACCGCGTCGGTGACCAGGCCGAGACGGGAGGAGAGCCTGCCCTGCCCGGCGCGGTCGTTGCGGGTGAAGATGACGCCCGTCAGCCCGCGCGTGGAGCGGTTGTGCTCGATCTGCAGAGCCAGTGTCGACTTCCCGCAGTCCATCGTTCCGGAGAAGAACACCAGCTCGGGCATGGGTGATGGGACACCTTTCGGTGAGTGCGCGTGCGGATACGGTGTGCGGACGGTGGCGTCAGGAGCGTACTTCGAGCAAGGGGACGAGCTGCTCGGCAGGAGTCATCGAACCATGGTTGCCGACCATCGAGGACTCGTTGGGCTCCCGTTCGGAGGCGATGAGCAGGACGTCGTCACGGGCGGCGGCGACCACGTCGCCGATCCTCTCGTACACGCGCTCGTCGACCCGCGGCCCGAACCAGCCGGCCGCGATCGCCTCGTCGCGGGAGGCGACCCAGAACTGCTCGCCGAGCACCTCGCGCCAGCAGGCCAGGACGTCGCCCTCCGCCCCCGGCACCGCGTAGACGTGCCGGGCGCGTCCCTCGCCGCCGAGCAGGGCGACTCCGGCGCGCAGCTCCCACTCCTCGTCGAAGTCGTAGCGGTGCTGCTCGTCGAACGGGATGTCGACCATGCCGTGGTCGGCGGTGATGTAGAGCGCGCTGCGCGGCGGCAGCTGCTCGGCCAGGCGCTGGGCGAGCCGGTCCACGTGCATGAGCTGGCCGCGCCAGGTGTCGGAGTCGACGCCGTAGCGATGGCCGGCGCCGTCGAGTTCGGAGTAGTAGGTGTAGACGAGGGCGCGGTCGGCGGCGGCCAGCTGTTCGGCCGCGAGATCCATCCGCTCCTCCCCGGTCAGCCGTCCCAGGAACGTTCCACCGCTGAGCGCGATCCTGGTCAGCGGGGTGTTCTCGAAGAGGGGTGAGGACACCTGGGCGGCGTGCACCCCCGCCCGGTGGGCCAGCTGGAAGACGGTGGGGTACGGCTGCCAGGAGCCCGGCTCGGTGTACGGCTGCCAGCGCAGCTGGTTCATCAGCTCGCCGGTGGCCGGGTTGCGCACGGTGTAGCCGGGCAGGCCGTGGGCGCCCGGGGGCAGGCCGGTGCCGACCGAGGCGAGGGAGGTCGCCGTGGTGGCCGGGTAGCCGGCGGTGAGCGGACGGCCGGTGCCGCCGCGGGAGCTGCCGAGCAGGGAGGTGAGGAAGGGGGCTTCCTCGGGGTGCGCCTTCAGCTGCTCCCAGCCGAGGCCGTCGACCAGGAAGACGCAGGCGCGGTCGACGGGGGTCAGCTCGGGGATCGCGGCGGTCGTCTCCGGTACGCCCATGCCGGCGGCCAGCGTGGGCAGCAGGTCGGCGAGCGAGCCGGACCCGTACTGCGGGACGGGCGCGGACTCGACGGCGAGGGGCTGCGGCCGGTTCCAGGCGGTGGCGTCGTCGGAGGCGGGCACGGGACGCCCGTGGTTCCTGGCGGCGGGAGACGGGCGCGTCATCAGCGGCTCGGGTTCGCGGTGGCCTCGGAAATGGCCTGCGCGAAGGCCAGGGCCTGACGCACCGTCTCCGGGCCGTCTCCGGCCTCGCTGACGCGCAGGCTGAGGTCGTCGGCCGTCGAGTTGCCCGTGTAGCCGTGGTCCGCCTCGCAGTTGGGGTCGCCGCAGGCGGCGGGCTCGAGGTCGATGCGGGAGACGGCGCCCCAGCCGATGGTCAGCACGATCTCGCGGGGCAGGGTGCCCGGCGTGTACTGCTCCGGGTTGGAGACCACGCGGCTGACCACGACCGAGGAGATCCGGTCGAGCCTCACCGACTCGGTGGAGGTCGTGGCGTACGGCGTCGGGGAGGTGCTGTCGGCGGCCTGCTCGTCGGTGTGGCTGACGATGAAACGGGTGCTGGTGAGGACGAGCACCGTCACATGCCGCCGTACTTCGTTCTGGTCGAATGTCGTCTCCTGGTGGACCAGGTACGACCGGATGGGCTCGCCGCCCACGGCGGCCTCCACCGCCTCGGCCACGAGAGCCGGGTAGTAGCCGCTGCGCTCGATCGCCGCGCGCAGCCCCTGGGTCGTCGTACTGGTCTTGGCCATGCGGTCCATCCTACGGGGGCGCGCCGACTGCGAGGCACCGCCGTGGGCGGGGGCCTCGTTCAGTACACCGGGAGGGTGCGCGGGCCGAGGTCGTCGCGGGCGGGCGGGGGCGCCAGACGCACGGTGGCGCCCAGGACGCTGAGCCCGCGCGGGGCGACGACGACCGGCTCCAGGGTGACGGCGACGACCTCCGGATGGTCGTCGACCAGCCGCGACACCCGCAGCAGCAGCTCCTGCAGCGCGGGGGTGTCGACCGGGTCCGAGCCGCGCCAGCCGAACAGCAGGGGGGCCGTGCGGATGGACCGGATCATCGAGACGGCCTCGCGTTCGGTGACCGGGATCAGTCGGTGCGCCATGTCGTCGAGCAGCTGTGAGGCCGCTCCGGCGAGCCCGAAGGAGAGCACGGCGCCGGCCGCGGGGTCGATGACCGCGCGGACCAGGGTGTCGACTCCTCGGGGCGCCATCGCCTGCACCACCGGCCGCAGCTGCTCGGGCGTGCCGAAGAGGTCGGTCAATTCGGCGTACGTCCGGCGCAGTTGTTCCTCGTCGGCGAGGTCGAGCCGTACGCCGCCCAGGTCGGCGCGGTGCCGCAGATGCGGGGCGGTGGCCTTCAGGGCGACGGGGTAGCCGAGGGTGCGGGCGGCCTCGACGGCGGCCTCGGGGCTGGGGGCGGGCAGGGCGCGGTGGACGCGGATGCCGTACCGGCCGAGCAGCTCGCAGGTCTCCTCCATGCCCAGGGTCAGTCCCTGCCCGCGTGCGAGCAGCCCGTCGATGAGCGCGGCGGCGCCCTTCTCGTCGATGTCCTCGTACTCGGGCACCTTGCCGGGGTCGGCGGCCTCCCGCCGCCACTGGGCGTACCGGACGGCCTCGGCGAGGGCCCGGACGGCGCGTTCGGCGGCGGGGTAGGCGGTGATGAGGCGGGTGCCGGTGCCCCGGGACCCCTCGGGGGCCGTGCCGGACGGCTGCCCGTCCCCGTTCCCCGGCTCCGTGATCGCCTTCGGGTCCGTCCCGGTCCCGGGATGCGGGTCCGTTCCGGCCCGGGGGTCCGGGCCGGGCCGCGGTCCCCCGGCGGACTCCTCGTCCGCGCCGGGCCGGGAGCCGGTGTCCGCCCGCGGCTCCGTCCCGGACTCCGCGTCCGCGCCGGACGGCGGGGTCCCGTCCGTCCGCGGGGCCGCCCCCGGCCGGTCCGGCCGGGTCTGCTGCGGGCCCGTGCCGGCGGCCACCGACAGGGCCGTGGCCAGACCGCCGAACTCGACGTGGACCACCAGGACCGGCTTGTGGGGCACCGTCTGCGCGGCCGAGCGCAGGGCCTCGGCCAGGGCCGCGTCCTCGGCGGCGCCCTCGCCCACGGCCGGTATCGCCGTGACGACGACGGCGTCGGTGGTCTCGTCGGCGAGGGCCCGGCACAGGGCCCGCCGGAAGTCCTCCGGCGACGCCGCCGTCGTCAGGTCCTGCGGCGGCTGCGGGCGCAGCCCCTCGGCGAGGCAGCGGTCGTAGGTGAGCACCCCCAGCGACTCGGAGTTGCCGAGGATCGCCACCCGCGGGCCGGGCGGCAGCGGCTGCCGGGCGAGCAGCAGGCCGGTGTCGACCAGTTCGGTGATGGTGTCCACGCAGATCACGCCGACCTGCCGCAGCAGCGCGGCGACCGTCGCGCGCGGCAGCCGTGTCCCCCGGACCGCGTGCCCCTGCGGGGTGGTCCCCGAGCCCTGCACCACGACCAGCGGCTTCACGGCCGCCGTGCGCCGGGCGAGGCGGGCGAACTTGCGCGGGTTGCCGATGGACTCCAGGTACATCAGGGCGACGTCGGTGTCGGGGTCGTCGTACCAGAACTGCATGACGTCGTTGCCGGAGACGTCCGCCCGGTTGCCCGCCGACACGAAGGTCGACACGCCCGTGACACCGGTGACCCCGCCGCCGCGCCGGTGCAGCCGGGACAGCAGCGCGATGCCGATCGCCCCGGACTGCGCGAACAGCCCGATGCGGCCGGGCCGCGGCATCTCGGGGGCGAGGGAGGCGTTCAGGCGTACGTCCGGCGAGGTGTTGATGACCCCGAAGGTGTTCGGCCCGAGAAGGCGCATGCCGTACGCGCGCGCGTGCCGCACCAGGGCACGCTGGCGCTCGCGCCCCTCGGGGCCGCTCTCCGCGTATCCGGCGGAGATCACGACGAGTCCCCGCACGCCGTGCTCGCCGCACTCGGTGACGACCTCCGGGACACGGTCGGCCGGCACGGCGACGACGGCGAGGTCGACGGGCTCGTCGATGTCCCGCACCGAGCGGTGGGCGGGTACGCCGTCGATCTCCTCGCAGTCCTCGTCGAAGGCCCGGTTCACGGCGTGGAGCCGGCCGGTGAACCCCCCGTTGCGGATGTTGTCGAGGATGCTGCGGCCCACGCCCCCGGGCGCGCGGCCCACGCCGATGACGGCGACGGAGCCGGGCACCAGCAGCCGCCGTACCGACCGTGCCTCGGCGCGCTGCTCCCGTGCGCGCTGCACGGCCAGGGAGCGGTCGGTCGGCTCGAGGTCGAGCTCCAGGCGTACGACGCCGTCCTCGAAGCTGCGCTTCTGGGTGTACCCGGCGTCCGTGAACACCTTGATCATCTTGGTGTTGGCGGGCAGCACCTCGGCGCTGAAGCGGCGGATGCCGCGCTCGCGGGCGACGGCCGCGATGTGCTCCAGGAGCGCGGAGGCGACCCCGCGTCCCTGATGGGCGTCCTGCACCAGGAAGGCGACCTCGGCCTCGTCGGAGGGCTCCGAGGCGGGCCTGCCGTCGGCACCGACGCGGTCGTAGCGCACGGTGGCGATGAACTCGCCGCCGATCGTGGCCGCGAGTCCCACCCGGTCCACGAAGTCGTGGTGCGTGAAGCGGTAGACGTCCTTGGCGGACAGACGCGGATAGGGCGCGAAGAAGCGGTAGTACTTGGACTCGTCCGACACCTTCTCGTAGAAGCTGACCAGACGGTCGGCGTCATCGGCGGTGATGGGGCGGATCCGCGTGGTGCCGCCGTCCCGCAGCACCACGTCGGCTTCCCAGTGGGCGGGGTAGTCGTGCCGGTCCGGCGAGGTCTGCATGGGCCCAGCGTACGGCCAGGGCCCTTCGTGTGGATCAGGTGCGTGGACCAGGCGTGTGGATCAGATCGGGCCGGGGAGCGGGAGTCCGGTGCCCGCCCCTCCCCCGCCCCCTTGGGCGACGGCGGGCAGCAGGACGGCGGGAGAGCTCGGGAAGGCGGCGGGACGGGAACCCTGCCGGCCGACGGCCGCGCGGCGGGGTGCGGCGTCAGGGCCCGCGAGCCCGCGTGATCCGCCGAGCGGCCTTGGCGTCCGGCGGCCGGGGAAGGCAGGCTGTGGGGGACGCACACCGGGCCGAGGCCGCGGTCCGGCGCCCCGGAGCGGAGCACGAGCCGCTCCGGACGGCTCATGTATGGAAAACTGGTCTAGACAACCATGGACACCTGAAGGGCAACATCACATGGCTGAGCGCCGCGTCACCGTCGGCTGGGCCGAGGGCCTTCACGCCCGCCCCGCCTCCATCTTCGTCCGGGCCGCCA
The DNA here is from genome assembly GCF_039525155.1 of Streptomyces thermoalcalitolerans. Taxonomy (NCBI): domain Bacteria; kingdom Bacillati; phylum Actinomycetota; class Actinomycetes; order Kitasatosporales; family Streptomycetaceae; genus Streptomyces; species Streptomyces thermoalcalitolerans. The sequence goes on from NZ_BAAAHG010000001.1 coordinate 325,107, forward strand.
CGGCCGCAGGCATCCCCGTGACGATCGCCAAGGCCGGCGGCACCCCCGTCAACGCGGCCTCCATGCTGGCCGTGCTCGGCCTTGGCGCCAAGGGGGGCGAGGAGGTCGTCCTGGCCTCCGACGCCGAGGGCGCGGACGAGGCGCTGGACCGGCTGGCCAAGCTGGTCTCCGAGGGGCTCGAGGAGCTTCCCGAGACGGTCTGATCCCCGGCGGCCGGCCGGCCCGGTCGCGCACCGGAGCCGTGCCGCCTCTCCGGGCGGCACGGCTCCGCTTGCGTGTGCCGCCCTTGGCGGCGGCGTGTCAGAGGGTCACCCCGTGCTCGCGGAGGTAGGCCACGGGGTCGACGTCGGAGCCGTACTCCGGGGTCGCGCGGACCTCGAAGTGCAGATGTGCTCCGGTGACGTTGCCGGTCGCGCCGGACAGGCCGATCCGCTGGCCGGGGACGACCGTCTGGCCCACCGAGACACCGATGGACGACAGGTGGGCGTACTGGGTGTACATGCCGTCGGCCATCCTGATCACGACCTGGTTGCCGTACGCCCCGCCCCAGCCGGCCCGGACGACGGTGCCGGCGCCGACCGCGTGGACGGGGGTGCCGCTCGCGGCGTGGAAGTCGATGCCGGTGTGGGAGCCGGAGGACCACAGGGAGCCACCGCTCCTGTAGCCGGTGGAGACGTAGGAGCCGGAGACCGGCGGCACGAAGGTGCTCAGACGCCTGCGCTCGGCCTCACGGGCGGCGCGCTCCTTGGCCTCGCGCTCCTTCTTCGCCTGCTCCGCGGCCTTTCTCCGGGCGGTCTCCTCGGCCAGCTTCTGCCGGGCGGCCTGCTCCTGGGCGGCGGCCTGGGCGGCGATCTCCTCGGCGACGCTGTCGCCGAGGGTGACGACCGGGGTCAGGCCGGTGCTCTCGGGGGCGGGAGCCTCGGCGGCAAGGGCCGGGGAGGCGGCGAGCGTACCGACGACACCGGTGCCGGTCAGGGCCGCGACGCCCGCCGCGCGGGCGGTGGTGCGGTGCATCCGGCTGGGCCGGCGGTGCTTCCCGGGGGCGCGGGTGAACGCCATGTGGAGGCTGGTCCTTTCCTTCCCTGTCGCCTGCCGGGTCAGCGGTGGGTTCCCCCGGCCGTTTCGGCCTCGGGGAGGATCCGGAGCAGGAAGGTCTCCCGCGGGCACCCTCGCAGCACGCGCGGGCGTCCGGCTCACCCCAGGAATCTGGGTCCCTGTCCGCTCCGGGGATCTGGGCCTCTCCCGCCGCGCGGGCGGCGCCGAGGAGGGCGGGTCCCGGCTCCCCCGGCTCACGCCGTACGGGGACTCGGCGATGGCTGTCCGGTGCCGCGGGTGCGGCGCACTGCCCGACGAACAGCCGGACCGACGCTAGACGGGGCCGCTTTCGATTCCCAAACAAAACAGGGGTTTTGTAGCACAAACCACAAGGCAGATGAGCACATTCCCCTTCGTTTCATGAGCAATGCGGACAACAAGGGGCCCTGGCGGCGTTTCCCCGCCACCAGGGCCCCACGCGCGCGTGCCGCTACTCGGCCGTCACGACGGTGACGGGACCGATGCCGAGCGCCTCGACGGGCTCCTTGATCTGCGCGGCGTCGCCGACGAGGACGGTCACCAGCCGGTCCACCGGGAAGGCGCTGACGACGGCCGCGGTGGCCTCCACCGTGCCGGTGGCGGCGAGCTGCTGATAGAGCGTCGCCTGGTAGTCGTCGGGCAGGTGCTGCTCGACCTGGTCGGCCAGCGTGCTCGCCACGGCGGCGGCCGTCTCGTACTTCAGCGGCGCCACACCGACGAGGTTCTGCACGGCGACGTCCCGCTCGGCGTCGGTCAGCCCCTCGGCGGCGAGCGTGCGCAGCACCGTGAACAGGTCCTCCAGGGCCGGGCCGGTGTTCGGCGTGTCGACCGAGCCGCTGATGGCGAGCATCGCGGCGCCCGAGCCGTCGGGGGCGGAGCGCAGCACCTGGCTGAACGCCCGCACCCCGTAGGTGTAGCCCTTCTCCTCGCGCAGGACGCGGTCCAGGCGGGAGGTGAGGGTGCCGCCGAGGCAGTAGGTGCCGAGCACCTGGGCGGGCCACACGCGGTCGTGCCGGTCGGGGCCGATACGGCCGACGAGCAGCTGTGTCTGGACGGAGCCGGGCCGGTCGACAATGACCACGCGCCCGGTGTCGTCGGCGGTCACCGGCGGCACGGGCCGCGGCTGGGCGGGCACCCCTGTCCAGGCGCCCAGGGTCTCGTCCAGCAGCCCGTCCAGGTCGATGCCGGTGAGGTCGCCGACGACCACGACGGTGGCCGTGGAGGGACGCACATGCCGGCGGTAGAAGGAGCGGACGGCCGCCGCGTCGATGGCACCGACCGTCTCCTCGGTGCCCTGGCGCGGACGTGACATGCGCGAGCCGGCCGGGAACAGCTCCTTGGCGAGCTCCTTGGCGGCGCGGCGGGAGGGGTTGGCCAGCTCGTGCGGGATCTCGTCGAGCCGGTTGCGCACCAGCCGCTCGATCTCGGAGTCGGCGAAGGCGGGCGCCCTGAGGGCGTCGGCCAGCAGGCCCAGCCCCTTGGCCAGCCGGGAGGCCGGGACCTCCAGGCTGAGCCGCACGCCGGGGTGGTCGGCGTGGGTGTCCAGGGTGGCGCCCGCACGCTCCAGCTCGGCGGCGAACTCCTCGGCGGAGTGCCGGTCGGTGCCCTCGGAGAAGGCCCGGGCCATGATCGTGGCGACGCCGTCCAGGCCGGCCGGCTCGGCGTCCAGGGGCGCGTTCAGCACCACCTCGACGGCGACGATCTTCTGACCGGGGCGGTGGCAGCGCAGGACCGTCAGACCGTTGTCCAGCGTCCCGCGCTCGGGCGTCGGGAACGCCCACGGCTTGGGCTCGCCCGCCTGGGGCTGGGGGTGGAACTCCATCGTGGCGAGCTCGGTCACTTCGCCGTCTCCTTGGTGTGGTCGGTGGCCGCGACGGCCGCGGCCTGGGCGTCGTCCGGTGCGGTGGCGGTGGTCGGCTCGTAGACGAGCACCGCGCGGTTGTCGGGGCGCAGGCGGGTCCTGGCGATCTCCTGGACCTCCTCGGGAGTCACCTCCAGGACACGGTCGACGGCGGTCAGGGCGAGCTGCGGGTCGCCGAACAGGACGGCGTACCGGCACAGTTCGTCGGCGCGGCCCGCGACCGTGCCGAGCCGGTCCAGCCACTCGCGCTCCAACTGGGCCTGGGCGCGCTCCATTTCCTCGGCCGTCGGGCCCTCCTCGGCGAACCGGGCGAGCTCCTCGTCGATGGCCGCCTCGATGACGGGGATCTCGACGTCACCGGAGGCCTTCACGTCCAGCCAGCCCATGGAGGGCGCACCGGCCAGCCGCAGCAGGCCGAAGCCGGCGGTGACGGCGGTGCGGTCGCGGCGCACCAGCCGGTTGTAGAGGCGGGAGGACTCACCGCCGCCGAGGATGGTGAGAGCGAGGTCGGCCGCGTCGCACGCGCGCGTGCCGTCGTGCGGGAGCCGGTAGGCGGCCATCAGGGCGCGGGCCGGGACGTCCTCCTCGACGACCTCGCGCAGCTGCTCGCCGATGATCTCGGGCAGGGAGCCGTCGCGCGGCTCGGGCTTGCCGTCGTGGGACGGGATGGAGCCGAAGTACTTCTCGATCCAGGCGAGCGTCTGCTCCGGGTCGATGTCGCCGACGACCGCCAGCACGGCGTTGTTGGGCGCGTAGTACGTCCGGAAGAACTGCCGGGCGTCCTCCAGGGTGGCCGCGTCGAGGTCCTCCATGGACCCGATCGGCGTGTGGTGGTACGGGTGGCCCTCCGGGTAGGCGAGGGCGGTGAGCTTCTCGAAGGCGGTGCCGTAGGGGACGTTGTCGTAGCGCTGGCGGCGCTCGTTCTTGACGACGTCCCGCTGGTTCTCCAGGGACTCCTCGTCCAGCGCCACGAGCAGGGAGCCCATGCGGTCGGCCTCCAGCCAGAGGGCGAGCTCGAGCTGGTGGGCGGGCATGGTCTCGAAGTAGTTGGTGCGCTCGAAGCTGGTGGTGCCGTTGAGCGAGCCGCCCGCGCCCTGCACCAGCTCGAAGTGCCCGTTGCCCTTGACCTGGGCGGAGCCCTGGAACATCAGGTGCTCGAAGAGGTGTGCCAGGCCGGTGCGTCCCTTGACCTCGTGGCGCGAGCCGACGTCGTACCAGAGGCACACCGCCGCGACCGGGGTCAGGTGGTCCTCGGAGAGCACCACGCGCAGGCCGTTGGCCAGGCGATGCTCGGTTGCTGTCAGGCCGCCGGAGCCTGCCTCGGCTGTGGCCGTGTGACCCATGGGCATGTATGTCCCTTCGATCGCGAGGGCGGCTCGCGAACCGCCCGTTTCCTGCCGGTCCTGCCACTGTATGCAAGCGCGCGGATCCCTGGCGAAGTTCCCGGAGGCCGTACGCCGAGAGCGAGATCGACAGCGGGACGGGCGAGCCGCCGGGTGCGCTCCGGGGCGCGGGACGGTGCGGCTCGTGTCCGGCACCGCGGTGACGGCGAGGACGTCCGAACGCGCACACCGGCGGTCCCGGTACGGTGGAGCGGAGACCGGTGGGGCGGGGGCTGATCAGGGTTGTCGGTCGGGCGTTCCACAATGGTCCGCGTCAGATCCCGTCACGCCTCACTCAGCAAGGAGCCGGCAGCGATGGCCCGCCGCAGCACGAAGACCCCGCCGCCCGACGACTCGTACGAGGAGAAGATCCTCGACATCGACGTCGTGGACGAAATGCAGGGCTCCTTTCTCGAGTACGCGTACTCGGTCATCTACTCCCGTGCCCTGCCGGACGCCCGGGACGGCCTCAAGCCGGTGCACCGCCGCATCGTCTACCAGATGAACGAGATGGGCCTGCGCCCCGACCGCGGCTACGTCAAGTGCGCCCGTGTCGTCGGCGAGGTCATGGGCAAGCTGCACCCGCACGGCGACGCGTCGATCTACGACGCCCTGGTGCGCATGGCGCAGCCCTTCTCCATGCGCGTCCCCCTGGTCGACGGCCACGGCAACTTCGGCTCGCTGGGCAACGACGACCCGCCCGCCGCCATGCGGTACACCGAGTGCCGCATGGCCGAGGCGACGTCCCTGATGACGGAGTCCATCGACGAGGACACCGTCGACTTCGTCCCCAACTACGACGGCCAGCAGCAGGAGCCGGTCGCCCTGCCGGCCGCCTTCCCCAACCTGCTGGTCAACGGCGCGTCGGGCATCGCCGTCGGCATGGCCACGAACATGCCCCCGCACAACCTCAACGAGGTCATCGCGGCCGCCCGTCATCTGATCCGCTACCCGAACGCGGACCTGGACGCCCTGATGAAGCACATCCCGGGCCCCGACCTGCCCACCGGCGGCCAGATCGTCGGGCTGTCCGGGATCAGGGACGCCTACGCGACGGGCCGCGGCACCTTCAAGATGCGTGCGACGGTCTCGGTGGAGAACGTGACGGCGCGCCGCAAGGGACTGGTCGTCACCGAACTGCCCTTCTCCGTGGGTCCGGAGAAGGTCGTCGCCAAGATCAAGGACCTGATCAACGCGAAGAAGCTCCAGGGCATCGCCGACGTCAAGGACCTCACCGACCGCGAGCACGGCCTGCGCCTGGTCATCGAGATCAAGAACGGCTTCGTACCGGAGGCCGTCCTGGAGCAGCTCTACAAGCTGACGCCGATGGAGGAGTCCTTCGGCATCAACAACGTCGCCCTGGTCGACGGCCAGCCCGTCACGCTGGGCCTCAAGGAGCTCCTGCAGGTCTACCTCGACCACCGCTTCGAGGTCGTGCGGCGCCGCAGCGAGTACCGCCGCGGCAAGCGGCGCGACCGGCTGCACCTGGTCGAGGGCCTGCTCACCGCGCTGGTGGACATCGACGAGGTCATCCGCCTCATCCGCTCCAGCGAGAACTCCGCGCAGGCCAAGGAGCGTCTGATGGAGCGCTTCTCGCTGAGCGAGGTCCAGACCCAGTACATCCTCGACACCCCGCTGCGCCGTCTGACCAAGTACGACCGCCTCGAACTGGAGGCGGAGAAGGAGCAGCTCCTCAAGGAGATCGAGCGGCTGACCCGGATCCTGGAGTCGGACGCGGAGCTGCGCAAGCTGGTCTCGAGCGAACTGGCCGCCGTCGCCAAGAAGTTCGGCACTCCCCGGCGCACGGTGCTGCTGGAGAAGCCCGACACCCGGGCCGCCTCGCTGCCGCTGCAGGTGGAGGACGCCCCGTGCCGTGTCCTGCTGTCCTCCACGGGTCTGCTGGCCCGTACGGCGAACGACGCCCCGCTGTCGCAGGACGCGGACGGCACGCGGCACAAGCACGATGTGATCGTCTCGGCGGTCCCGGCGACCGCCCGCGGCGAGGTGGGTGTGGTGACCTCCGCCGGCCGCCTGCTCCGGGTGAACGTCATCGACCTGCCCCAGCTGCCGGAGACGGCCCCGGCGGCGAACCTCTCGGGCGGCGCGCCCCTGGCGGAGTTCGTCACCCTGAAGGAAGACGAGAAGGTGCTCTGCCTGACCACCCTGAGCGAGTCGTCGCCGGGTCTGGCGCTCGGCACCGAACAGGGTGTCGTCAAGCGTGTGGTCCCCGACTACCCCGCGAACAAGGAGGAGTTGGAGGTCATCACCCTCAAGGAGGGCGACCGGATCGTCGGCGCGACCGAGCTGCGCACCGGTGAGGAGGACCTGGTCTTCATCACGGACGACGCCCAGCTCCTGCGCTACCCGGCCTCCCTGGTCCGCCCGCAGGGCCGCCCGGCCGGCGGCATGGCCGGCATCAAGCTCTCCCAGGGCGCCAAGGTCATCTCGTTCACGGCCGTCGACCCGTCCTCGGACGCGGTCGTCGTCACCGTCGCCGGTTCGCGCGGAACGCTGGACGACTCCGTGCAGACGACGTGCAAGGTCACCCCGTTCGACCAGTTCCCGCGCAAGGGCCGGGCGACCGGCGGTGTCCGCTGCCAGCGGTTCCTGAAGGGCGAGGACTGTCTGTCCTTCGCCTGGGCGGGCGCCGCACCCGCCCGGGCCGCCCAGAAGAACGGCAGCCCGGCCGAACTCCCGGACGTCGACCCGCGCCGTGACGGCTCGGGTGTGTCGCTGCCGAAGACGGTGACCGCGGTGGCGGGTCCGGTCTAAGCCGGGGGGGCCTGCGGGTACGGATCCTCGACGTCCGGGTCCTCGATGTCCGGGTCCTCGGAGCCTCGTACGTAGCGAAGGACGCCCCACATGCCGTGCTCGTCGGCGTGCGGGGCGTCGTTCTTGCACGCCTCCAGTTCCTTGCCGAGGGCGTCCGCGTCGATGCCGGAGCCGATGAGCACGAGCCGGGTGAGACGGGGCTCGCCGGCGGGCCAGGGTTCGGGGTAGAAGCGCAGGAACCGTCCCACGGCGTGCACGGCGTAGCGGTTGCGGGGGTCGTGGGGGCCGAAGTCGACGTGTCCCTTGATCCGGTAGAGCCCGTCGGGACGGCTGTCGAGGAACCGCATCAGCCGGCGGGGGTCGAGCGGGACGTCGGCGACGAAGGAAAGGCTGTCGTAGCCGGTGTGCAGATGCCCGTCGTGGCCGCCGTCCTCGGTGTGCTCGTGCAGATCGTCGAAGGACAGCTGCCCGATGCGCTCCCGGCTGGGCCTGCGGTCGAAGAGGAACTCGGGATCGACACGGCCGTAGGAGGCCGGGACGACGGCGGCCCTGTCGACGAGGGACCGGACGAGGCCGAGCACCCTCTTCAGGTCGGCGGCCCGGTCGGCCTTGTTGACGACGACGAGGTCGGCGAGCGCGAGATGCCGGTCGAGTTCGGGGTGCCGGGTGCGGGTGGCGTCGAACTCGGCGGCGTCGACGACCTCGACGAGCCCGCCGTAGACGACCCGGGGATTGTCACTGGCCAGCACCATGCGGACGAGCTGCTGGGGTTCGGCCAGTCCGCTGGCCTCGATGACGATGACGTCGATGCCGGCGGCGGGAGCGGTGAGCCGTTCGAGGTACAGATCGAGCTCACTGGCGTCGACCGCGCAGCACAGGCATCCGTTGCCGAGGGAGACGGTGGAGTCCCCGAGCGCTCCCGCGACCGCCATGGCGTCGATCTCGATGGCGCCGAAGTCGTTGACGATCGCGCCGATACGGGTGCCGCCGCTGTGGTGGAGAAGGTGGTTGAGCAGCGTGGTCTTCCCCGAGCCGAGAAATCCGGCGAGGACGACGACGGGGATCTGTGCCAGGGCGGGACCCGGGGCCGTGTTCTGGTTCGGATTCCGGTTCGGCTGGCTCACCGTGCGACCTCTCTCACGCCGATGCGTGCACCGGTTCACCGCTTCGGCGCACGCGAGAAGCAAACAGGAAGCAAAAAGGAAGCAAACAGGAGGGGGGACAGGAAGGGCAAACGCCGATCAAGGATACGAGCCGTGCGCCGCCGGCCGGCCCCGCGAGGGCGCCCGGAGCGGTTCACCTCCCCGGCCGGAAGCCGCCTGGCTCAAGTCAGGTTAGGCTCACCTGTGTGAGTATGTGCTCGACCGCTTCCCGGCAGCTCGACGAGCCGCCGGCCGCCACCGCGCCCGCGGCGACGACATGGCTGCTGCTGGAGCAGCCCGGTCCCTGGGGTGCCACAGCGCTCACGTCGAGTCACCTGGACCCCGCGGTCGGCCGCGCACTGGAGCGGGCCGCGCGGGGCACCGGTGTCCGCATCGCGCTCATCCGCCGCCCCGGCCACCACCCCGACCGTCGCACGGCGTCCGCACGGCAGGTGTATGCGGCCCACACCGTTCCGGGGAACGTATGGCTGCACAGCGCCATGACGGCCGCGCCGGAACAGCTGCTCGACCTCGATTTCGCCGCCCTGGGCCAGGGGGACCACCACACCTTCGACGCGACGCTGCAGGGCGCGCCCCACACAGGCGATCCGCTCACCCTCGTCTGCACCAACGGCAAGCGCGACCGGTGCTGCGCCCTCCTCGGCCGGCCTCTCGCGGCCGAGCTCGCCTCCTCCGGGGTCCACGGGGTCTGGGAGGTCACCCATCTGGGCGGTCACCGCTTCTCGCCGACGGTCCTCGTGCTGCCGCACGGCTACGCGTACGGGCGGGCCGAGGCGCACACCGTCAAGGAGGTCCTGCACGGCGTACGGGAGGGCCGGGTGGTCCTCGAGGGCTGCCGGGGCCGTACGGCCTGGGAGCGGCCCGGACAGGCCGCGGAGCTGGCCGTACGGCAAGCAGTGGGCGAGTACCGGGCGGATGTGCTGAGTGTCGTCCGCACCGAGGGCGCCGTGCCCCACTGGGAGGTGACCGTCGCCCATGCCGACGGGCGCCGCTGGCACGTGACCGTGGCCCAGGAGACCGCCCGGCCGCCCCGGCCGGAGAGCTGTGGCGCGTCGGTGCTGGGCGAGCCGGCGCACATGGTCGTGGTCGCCGTCCGTGAACCGGCGGGCGGCCGGCTCGCCGGCTGACGGCACCGCCGTACGGGCCACCGCCGTACGGGCGGGAGCCACGCCCCGCACGCCTCGACGGGTGCGACGAGCAGGTCCGATGCCCTTGGCGGCTCCTGGTGACCGGCGCGTCCCGCCCCGCGGTGCGGTGGTACGGCCGTATGGCACCGGCCGTCGTCACACGGCGCCCGCTCCCGTCAGCGACCGCACCTCCGTCTCCGCGTGCTTGGCCTCGTCCGGGGGTTCGGAGGAGGTGACGGTGCCGAGCCAGCCGGCGAGGAACCCGAGCGGGACGGAGACGATGCCGGGGTTCTCCAGCGGGAAGAGCTGGAAGTCCACGCCCGGGAAGAGGGAGTCGGGGCTTCCGGAGACCACCGGGGAGAACACGACGAGCACCAGGGCGGGGATCAGTCCGCCGTAGACGGCCCACACCGCGCCGCGGGTCGTGAAATCGCGCCAGAACAGCGAGTACAGCAGCACCGGCAGGTTCGCGGAGGCCGCCACGGCGAAGGCGAGCCCCACCAGGAAGGCGACATTGAGGTCGCGGGCGAGCAGGCCGAGGGCGATCGCCACCACGCCGATGCCGGCCGCGGCGGCACGCGCCACGGTGACCTCGCTGCGCCGCCGGGCGCCACGGCGCCGCAGGGAGGCGTACAGGTCGTGGGCCACCGACGCCGAGGAGGCGAGCGTGACCCCGGCGACCACCGCGAGGATCGTGGCGAAGGCGACCGCGGCCACCACCGCGAACAGAGCCGTGCCCACCGTGGAGTCCGCGCCGCCGCCCAGGTCGAGGGCCAGCAGCGGGACCGCGGTGTTCCCGGCCGCGTTGGACTCCCGCAGGGCGTCCGGCCCGACGATCGCCGCCGCGCCGAAGCCGAGGACGATCGCCATCAGGTAGAAGCCGCCGATGAGCCCGATGGACCAGATCGCCGAGCGCCGGGCGGCCCGCGCGGTCGGCACGGTGTAGAAACGGGACAGGATGTGCGGCAGCCCGGCCGTGCCGAGCACCAGCGCGAGTCCGAGGCTGACGAAGTCCAGGCGCGCGGTCAGGTCCCCGCCGTACTTCAGCCCGGGGGCCAGGAAGGCGTCGCCGTGTCCGCTGCGCTCGGCCGCGGTGCGCAGCAGGCTGTCGAGGTCGCCGTGGAACCTGACCAGGACGAGCACGGTCAGCACGACGGTTCCGCCCATCATCAGGGCCGCCTTGACGATCTGGATCCAGGTGGTGGCCCGCATCCCGCCCATCGACACATAGATCACCATCAGTGCGCCGACGCCGATGACGGTCCAGGCCCGCGCTCCCCCGCCGGTCCGGCCGAGGAGCAGCGCCACCAGGCTGCCCGCGCCCACCATCTGGGCCACCAGGTACAGCACGGACACGGTGACCGAGGAGGTTCCCGCCGCGATCCGCACCGGCCGCTCGCTCATCCGGGACGCGACCACGTCGGCGAGTGTGAACCGTCCGCAGTTGCGGACCAGTTCGGCGACGAGGAACAGCACCACCAGCCAGGCCACGAGGAAGCCCACGACATACAGCACCCCGTCGTAGCCGAACAGCGCGATCAGCCCGGGAACGCCCAGGAAGGAGGCGGCCGACACATAGTCGCCCGCGACGGCGAAGCCGTTCTCCATGGGCGAGAACAGCCGCCCGCCCGCGTAGAACTCCTCCTCCGAGCCCTGCCGGTTGCGGCTCACCCAGGTGGTGATCCCCAGGGTGATGGCGACGAACACGCTGAACAGCAGCAGCGCCAGCGTCTGATGGTTGCCGGTCACGACACACCGTCCCGGACCCCGCGGCCCCCGGCACCGCGCGTCAGCTCCTGCGTGTCCCACCGCAGTTCGAGCGCCGCCCGGTCCCGGCGCAGCCGTGCGTGCCGGGCGTAGGCCCAGGCGAGGAGGAAGGTGCTGAGGAACTGCCCCAGGCCGGCCAGCATCGCCACGTTCACCGCGCCCGCCACCGGCCGCGCCATGAACCCGGGCGCGGCCGTCGCCGTCACGACGTACGCCGCGTACCAGACGAGGAAGACGGCGACCGCCGGGACGACGAACCGCCGGTACCGGCTGCGCACCTCCTGGAACGCCGCGCTGCGCTGCACCGCGAGGTACACCTCGGCCGCCGCGGTGCCGCCGGCCGGCCCGGTCCGGCCCTCGCGGCGGGCCGCCGGTACCGGTGCGGAGAAAACCGCGGTGCCGTTCCCCTCGCCCCAGCCGGAGGCCAGAGCGTCGTACCAGGGGTCGCGATACCTCATGTCCTCCGTGCCCTCGGGGGGACGGCCATTGCTGAACTGCATGCCCAAGGATGGACAGACCGGGAAGATCCCTGACTTCTCTTCCCCGCGCTCTTCACCCCATCAGGTGATACGGCACGCAGCAGGCGCTCCCGCGCACAGGCCGGCGCATCGGCGTGCGTACCGGTACGCACGCCGATGCGCCGGCCTGCCTGTCGATGTGCCGGCCTACACGTCGATGCGCGAGCGGTCCAGCGTCGCGGCCGAGCTCGCGATGAACTCCTTGCGGGGCGCCACGTCGTTGCCCATCAGGAGCTCGAAGATCTGCTCGGCGGCCTCGAGGTCGGAGATGTTGATCCGGCGCAGGGTGCGGTAGCGCGGGTCCATGGTCGTCTCGGCCAGCTGGTCGGCGTCCATCTCGCCGAGGCCCTTGTACCGCTGGATCGTGTCCTTGTACCGGATCTTCTTGCTCTGGAACTCCAGGAGCTTCTCGCGCAGTTCGCGGTCCGAGTAGGTGTAGACGTACTTGCTCTGGCCCTTCTTCGGCTGGACCAGCTCGATGCGGTGCAGCGGCGGCACCGCGGCGAACACCCGGCCCGCCTCGACCATGGGCCGCATGTAGCGGTGGAACAGCGTCAGGAGCAGGGTCCGGATGTGGGAGCCGTCCACATCGGCGTCGGTCATCATGATGACCTTGCCGTAGCGCGCGGCGTCCAGGTCGAAGGTCCGGCCCGATCCCGCCCCTATCACCTGGATGATCGCGCCGCACTCGGCGTTCTTCAGCATGTCCGCGACGGACGACTTCTGGACGTTGAGGATCTTGCCGCGGATCGGCAGCAGTGCCTGGAACTCGGAGTTCCGTGCCAGCTTCGCCGTACCGAGCGCCGAGTCCCCCTCGACGATGAACAGCTCGCTGCGCTCGACGTCGTCGCTGCGGCAGTCGGCGAGCTTGGCCGGCAGCGAGGAGGACTCCAGGGCCGTCTTGCGGCGCTGCGCGTCCTTGTGCTGGCGGGCGGCGATGCGCGTCCGGGCGGCGGCGACGGCCTTCTCCAGCACCATGCGCGCCTGCTGTGCGGCGTCGCGCTTGGTGGACGTCAGGAACGCCTTGAGTTCCTTGGAGACGACGTTGTTCACGATGCGACGGGCCGCCGAGGTGCCGAGGACCTCCTTGGTCTGGCCCTCGAACTGCGGCTCGGCGAGGCGGACCGTGACGACCGCGGTGAGGCCCTCCAGGGCGTCGTCCTTGACGATGTCGTCCTCGGCGACGCGCAGCATCTTCTTGGACCGCAGCACCTCGTTCAGGGTCTTGGTGACGGCCTGCTCGAAGCCCGCGACGTGGGTGCCGCCCTTGGGGGTGGCGATGATGTTGACGAAGGACCGGACCGTGGTGTCGTAGCCGGTGCCCCAGCGCAGCGCGACGTCCACGCCGAGCTCACGGGTGACTTCGGTGGGCGTCATCTGGCCGCGGTCGTCGAGGACCGGGACCGTCTCCTTGAAGGTGCCGTGCCCGGTGAAGCGGAGGACGTCGCAGATGGGCCGGTCGCCCGCCAGGTACTCGCAGAACTCGCTGATGCCGCCGTCGTAGCGGAAGGATTCCTCGCCCTTGCTGCCACCCTCGCCGAGGCCGTACTCGTCGCGGACGATGATGGTCAGTCCGGGCACCAGGAAGGCCGTCTGGCGAGCACGCTGGTGCAGGGTCTCCAGGGAGAGCTTGGCGTCCTTGAGGAAGATCTGGCGGTCGGCCCAGTAGCGCACACGCGTGCCCGTGCGCGTTCCGGGGATCTTCTTGATCTTGCGCAGACCGTTCCTGGCCTCGAACTTGCTGTCGGCCCCCTCGCCCGTGAACACACCGGGCACACCGCGCCGGAAGCTGATGGCGTGGGTGTGGCCGCCGCGGTCCACCTCGACGTCCAGCCGGGCGGACAGGGCGTTGACCACGGAGGCGCCGACACCGTGCAGACCGCCGGAGGCGGCGTACGAGCCGCCGCCGAACTTGCCGCCCGCGTGCAGCTTGGTCATCACGACCTCGACGCCGGACAGGCCCGTCTTGGGCTCGACGTCGACCGGGATGCCGCGGCCGTTGTCCCGCACCTCCACGGAGCCGTCGTCGTGCAGGATGACCTCGATGTGGTCGCAGTAGCCGCCGAGAGCCTCGTCGACGGAGTTGTCGATGATCTCCCACAGGCAGTGCATCAGACCGCGGCTGTCGGTGGAGCCGATGTACATGCCCGGGCGCTTGCGCACGGCCTCGAGACCCTCGAGGACGAGCAGGTGCCGCGCGGTGTAGTTGGAGCTGTCCCGGTCTGCTCCTGCCAGCAGCGCTGTGGACGGCACGGACGTCTCGGCGGTCACGCGGTTCGCTCCTCGCTGAATTTCAAGTGGACCCTGATGGAACTGGGGCGCGGCTTGGGTCGCCGCTCAGAGGGTACCGAGGCCTGGTAGAGCCCTTGCAACGCAACCCTCGGCAGGGGCCCAGAGTAGTAGAGAGTCGCATGCATGTTCGATGCCTCAAGGGAGTGAAGCACATATCACGTTCCCTTCGGGGGCATGAACCATTTAGGCTCCGGGCACGTCCTCCTCAACAACCGGCAACCCGACCGGGGAGGATTCGACCATGATCGACAGCGCGAACCCGTACGACACATAGAAACGCAATACGGCACATTCGCCGCAAAACCGGCAGCAACCGGCCACCCCGGAAAGATTTCCCCGGGAAAAAGCCATGATCGGGAACGTGTGGGGCTGGTTGGATGTTGACCCTGGTACGACAGCTCGTCGAGCTAGAGAAGAGGCGACGTGACTACTGTTCTGACCCCCTCGAGCCCGCTGACGGCCGCTGATCGCTGCGACCGCTGCGGCGCCCAGGCCTACCTGCGCGTCGTCCTGCTCAGCGGCGGAGAACTGCTCTTCTGCGCCCACCACGGTCGCAAGTTCGAGCCGGAACTCAAGAAGATCGCCGCTGAGATACAGGACGAGACGGGACGTCTGACGCCCGGTGGCGCGAACGCGTCCTCCCGCGAGCGCTGACCCTTCGCCCGACGAGCCAGTTCCGGCGCAGGCCGGCGAACGGGCGGCCGCCTCCGGCAATCAGGAGCGGCCGCCCGTCCTCATGACCGGTGACGCCGGTCAGCCCTCTCCGGGCACGCCGTGCGGCGCCCTCCCGGCGCCGGGCACTCCGGGCGCCCCCTGCGGCGCCTTCCGGGCGTCGAGGAACTGGTTCAGCGTCCGCAGAATGCCGGACACACGCGTGTAGACGCCGGGGCTTCCCGCGCGTCCGCAGCCGTTCCCCCACGACACGATCCCGATCAGCCGCCCCTGTGCGACCAGCGGCCCCCCGCTGTCCCCCTGGCAGGAGTCCCGGCCGCCCGCGCTCTCCCCCGCGCACAGCATGCTGTCGGGCAGGTACGGACCGTCCTTGCCCGCACCTCCCGGATAGGCCTGCTCGCACTGTGCGTCGGGCAGGACATGAACCGGCGCGGCGTGCAGCCTGTACGCATAGGTGCCGATGCCGGTGGTGTCCCCCCAGCCGTAGACCATGGCGCCCGTGCCGGGCGTGTACGCCGGGTCGCCCTTGCCCGCCAGAGGGACGACGGAGCTCTGGGGCACCGGCTCGGCGAGGAGGAGCACGGCGAAGTCCCCGGCGTTGGTTCCGGGGTCGTAGTGCGGGTTGGTCCAGACGGCACGCACCGGGATCTCCTTGCCCTCCCGCGAGAGCAGGTTCGTGCGTCCGGTGATCACTTTCAGGTCCCGTACCGGCGGCGTGCCCACGGCCTCCCCGGACAGACAGTGGGCCGCGGTGAGCACCGCCGTCCGGCTGATCACCGCCCCACCGCAGAACTGCCCGGACCGGATGTCCCCGAACCGGTCACGACTGGCCACGGCCACGGTCCACGGACTGTCCGACGCGTCGACGGGGAAGCCGCCGACGACGACCCGGCCGGCGGAGGCGGGAGCAGCGGCGGCCAGCGGCAGCACGGCTCCCACGACGGCCAGGACCAGCGGCCGGGCCAGTGCCCGGGCAATACGGCATCGCATGACACTCCTTACTCTGGGTCGATCATCGAGCACCCAGAGTCACGCAGAGCGCCTTCTTTTCGCAGCACGAAAGGCCCGGTTCCCCCCATTTCGGGGAACCGGGCCTTCGTGTCGCAGCGTCCGATCCGGCCGGGGCGGGCCTCAGTCGAGGTAGTCGCGCAGCACCTGCGAGCGCGAGGGGTGACGCAGCTTCGACATGGTCTTGGACTCGATCTGGCGGATCCGCTCACGCGTGACGCCGTACACCTTGCCGATCTCGTCGAGGGTCTTCGGCTGACCGTCGGTGAGACCGAAGCGCATGGAGACGACGCCCGCCTCGCGCTCGGACAGGGTGTCGAGCACCGAGTGCAGCTGCTCCTGCAGCAGCGTGAAGCTGACCGCGTCGGCCGGGACGACCGCCTCGGAGTCCTCGATGAGGTCGCCGAACTCGCTGTCGCCGTCCTCGCCCAGCGGGGTGTGCAGCGAGATGGGCTCGCGGCCGTACTTCTGGACCTCGATGACCTTCTCCGGGGTCATGTCGAGCTCCTTGGCCAGCTCCTCCGGGGTGGGCTCGCGGCCCAGGTCCTGGAGCATCTGGCGCTGCACGCGCGCGAGCTTGTTGATGACCTCGACCATGTGCACCGGGATACGGATGGTGCGGGCCTGGTCGGCCATCGCGCGGGTGATCGCCTGCCGGATCCACCAGGTGGCGTACGTGGAGAATTTGTAGCCCTTGGTGTAGTCGAACTTCTCCACCGCGCGGATGAGGCCGAGGTTGCCCTCCTGGATCAGGTCCAGGAAGAGCATGCCGCGGCCGGTGTAGCGCTTGGCCAGGGAGACCACCAGACGGAGGTTGGCCTCCAGGAGGTGGTTCTTGGCACGGCGGCCGTCCTCGGCGATGATCTCCAGCTCGCGCTTGAGCTTCGGGGCGAGGTTCGGCGTGTTGGCGAGCTTGTCCTCGGCGAACAGACCCGCCTCGATCCGCTTGGCGAGCTCGACCTCCTGCTCCGCGTTGAGCAGGGGGACCTTGCCGATCTGCTTGAGGTAGTCCTTCACCGGGTCGGCGGTGGCACCGGCCGCGGCGACCTGCTGCGCGGGCGCGTCGTCCTCGTCCTCGTCGGAGAGGATGAAGCCGGCGCTCTCGGGGTCCTCCACGCCCTTGGGGTCCTCGAGCACCTCGTCGTCGAGCAGGTCGAGGTCGTCCTTCTTGGGGGCAGTGGTCTTCTTCGCCGCCGTCTTCTTGGCGGTCGTCTTCTTCGCCGTCGCCTTCTTGGCGGTCGTCTTCTTGGCAGCAGCCTTCTTGGCGGGGGCCGCTTCCTCGGCGGGCGTGTCGGTGGCGGACTTCTCCGAGGCGGCGGTGGCGGTGGCCTTCCGGGTGGTCACCGTCTTCGCGGCGACCGTCTTCTTGGCGGTGCGCCTGGCCGAACTCTTCGCTGCGACGCTCTTTCGGGTGCGCCTATTGGGCTCTGCGGCACTGACCATCAGCGTCACACCCTCTTCCTCGAGGATCTGGTTGAGGCTGCGCAGTACGGTCTTCCACTGAGTGGCCGGAATCTGGTCAGCTTCGAAGGCCCGACGCACATCGTCGCCGGCGATCTGCCCCTCAGCCTTTCCCCGCTCGATGAGCGCCATGACAGAGACGGACTCGGCGATCTCCGGCGGGAGCGTACGGGATGTGCTGGCCGACACGAACAACCTCTCGGAACGTTGGAAAACGGCTTCCGGCCCCGTCCACCGTGGACAGGAGCCGACCACCGGCCTGGGGATTGGGCCGACGGTACGGGCGGGGGCCGAGAAGAGGAACAGCGCCGTCGAACGGCGTCCGTATTCCCTCCGCGGCTGTCACCTCTTAGGTCATCGCGTTCTTCCCATGAGCGTTACGCCCAATCCACGTGTCCCGAGTCACACCCCGTAAGCGTGTAAAAACGGTCAGAGATGGGCAGACAAGACCGGTCACCGCGTGCACGGTCCGACCATCGACTCCCCTCTCGCCCGCCTTGATCGCGCACGGATCGAGCGCCTCGATCACGCACGGACCCCGCCGGTTCGCGGAGGGGCCGGCGGGGTCTGCGAGAGGCGGTTCACCGGCCGGACGAGGCCGCGGAGGACGACAGGCCCGGCCGTGCCGCCCACGCAGGGACCGGGGCTCGGGCGGGTCAGTGCTCGCGCGGCGCGGGAACCACCCGTTCGACCTCGGGGTGCACCGTGAGCAGCTGCCTCATGGCCCCCTCCGCCGCCGCGCCGTCGCCCGTCGCGAGGGCGTCGACGATCCGCGCGTGCAGCGCCAGCGAGTTCTCGCTGGGCCGGTCGCAGCCCGTGACGGGGCCGCCGGAGACCTGGAGGGCGGCGGAGACGATTCCCGACAGGTGCTCCAGCATCCGGTTGCCTGCCACCTGGATGAGCAGCATGTGGAACTCGGAGTCCGCGCGGGAGAAGGTGAGCGTGTCGCCCTGCCCCAGGGCGTGCCCCATGATCTCGATCAGGTCGGACAGGCGCTGCTGGACGTCCTCGCGGTCGTGCCCGGCGGCGAGTCGGGCGGCGAGCGGTTCGATCGTCCAGCGCAGCTCGCTCAGCTCGCGGCGCTGGTCGTCGCGCTGCGGCCCGAAGGCCCGCCACTCGATGATGTCCGGGTCGAGCAGATTCCAGTCGCTGACCGGGCGCACGCGCGTGCCGACGTTCGGCCGGGCGCTGACCAGGCCCTTGGCCTCCAGGACGCGGAGGGACTCGCGCACGACGGTGCGGGAGACCTCGAAGCGATGGCCGATCTCCTCGGGCACCAGCGGACGGTCGGCACCCAGATCTCCGGAGACGATCATCTGGCCGAGCTGCTGGACGAGTTGGCCGTGCAGTCCGCGGCCGCGGCTGCCCGCGGCACGGCGGCCCACACGCCCCAGCTCCGGGTCCGCGCCCTCCCAGGAGGGATTCGCGACGCGGTCGGAGGCGGACGTCTCGGCGTAGGGGTAACGGTCGAGTTCGCCCGGGCCGACAAGACCGGAGTCTGCGGAGCGGGCGCTGGTCATCATGGTGTGCGCAAGGGTACTCACGGATCCTTTGTCGGCGTTGTCTTCAACTGCCTTGAGGTCTTTGGTGAAAAGCACACGAAAGGGTGATCGCTCACTTCGCTGTAATTGACGCCTTATCGGAAAGAAACAAACTCTCCTCGGGAAGTTTTATGCATATAGTGAGCGATTGGGCGCAAACAGCGATCACCGACTTCTGCTTCGCAGAGCCGCCAGCAGATAAGCGCACGACAACGCGACGAGGGACAACGTCAGGGCGCCCCCGAAGGGTTGGGCGATCACACGGGCCGCGGCGGCCAGGTAGCGATCCCCCCCGAAGGGCCACTGCAGCAGGAATGTCTCGCGCAGACGCGCGGGAAGGCCGTCGGCGTCCCACTCCTTCCCTCCCATGAGCGCCTGCACCAGCGGTACGACGAGCACCGGTACGGCCACCACGGAGGCGAGTCCGGCCGTGGTGGACCGGAACAGCCCCGCGGCCAGCACACCGATCCAGGCGCACCCGACCACGAGGCCCGTCCAACTCGCACCGAGCGCAAGCCAGTCGCCGGGGACCCGGGTGAGCTCCTGCCCGTACACGGCGTAGAGCACCTCGGCGTCGCAGCCGACCGTGAGAAAGGCCAGCATCAGCGCGGCGGCGGTGGCGACGACGAGCTTGGCGGTGAGCAGCCCGAGCCGCCGGGGAACGGTCCCCCGGTCCGCCGCCAGCGCGGGATGGCGGAACTCGTCGCCGAAGGCCAGCGCGCCGAGCAGCCCGGCGCCGAGCGCCGCCGGGGGCAGGGGCAGTTGCTGCGGCCATGCCGCGATCAGCCGCGGCTGCGGGGTGTGGCCCATGCGTCCCATGACCAGCGCCGTGAGGGCGGAGACGACGAGGACGGCGGCGCAGATGACGAAGCCCGTGCCGATACCGGTGGCACGGCGCAGTTCGTAGCGCAGGGGGCGCAGCGGGCCGGGTGCGGGGCGGACGGAGATGGGGGGCGGCAGAGGGGACGAGGCGTCGAGCACGACGGCCTCCGCGGGGCGCGGGGTCGGGATCGAGGGCGGGGTGTCCGCGGAGTGCCTGGTGTCGGGATGGCCGGTCCCCGTATGTCCGGCCCCTGGATGGCCGGTCCCCGTATGTCCGGCCCCTGGATGCCCGGTCCCTGGATGTCCGGGGCCGGGACGCCTGGTTCCTGAAGGTCCGGCGCCGGGCTGTCCGGTGCCGGGACGCGCTGCCGGGCGGTGGGAGGACGGGGACTGGGGAGTCCGTGCGGTCGCCGCGGCGGGCCTGTCCGGAGTGTGCGCACGCGCGGGGTTGCCCTCGGCGCGGGAGGGGGTGGAGGCGGCGGGCGGGGCCTCGGTGCCGCTTGCGGGGGCCGGGGACCGGGACGTGGTGACGAGATCCAGAACGTCGGGGCGGGCCGCCGCCTCCGGGCGGCCGGGACCGGTGGGGACGCGCACGCCGTCCGGGACGGCGGCCGGGTGCGGGCCGGCCGGCCCTGCGGCAG
>NZ_BAAAHG010000002.1:0-295768 GCF_039525155.1 Streptomyces thermoalcalitolerans
CCGGGCAGACGGCCGTCCCCCCGGCGCCCCGCACGGCCCAGCCGCTGCCCGCCGAGACGGTCGCGCCCGCCGCGCCGTCCACCCCGTCCGCCCCTGCCGCCCCGGCAGCACCCACCGCTCCCGCCGCGCCGCCCAGGCCTGCCGCGTTCGCCCCGCCCGCCGCGCCCGGCGCATCCGCCGACCCGAACTCCACCCAGGGGCGGGCGATCAGTGTGCGGACGCTGGGACAGGGGGTGCCGTTCGCCCGGCAGGCCGCGCAGGTGCAGGCGCCTCAGCCGCTGTCGGCCACTCCGCCCCCGCACACGACCGGCGGTTCCGGCCGCCGTCGCAAGCTGGGCACGCCGCCCGACCCGGCCACGCGCTCGCAGGCCCAGGCACAGCGGTCGGGACAGACGGCCCGCCCCCACCCGCCGGACGGGCAGTTCCCCGCGCAGCCCCTGCGGAACGCGGCCTCCGCGCCGCCTCCCCGAAGCGCCGCTCCCGCGCCGGCCGCCCCGGCGCAGCCCCGGCCGGGCCAGGCCACCGACGGTGCCGGACGGTCGTACGCCATAGGCGCCCCGGACAGAAACGCCGCCGAGGGCCCCGAACCGCTGGACGGCCCGGGCGGTGCGGTGGAGGTCGCGGACTCCCCCCAGCCGCAGCCGATGGACGACGAGCTGCCGCCGGAGCCGCTGGACAACCCGCGCCGGCTGCTCGTCTGGCCGGCCCCCGACGCCGCCACCCAGCAGGCGCTGAGCGACCGCGGCTACCGGCCCGTGATCGTGCACTCGCGCGAGGAGGTGGACGCGCAGATCGCGGCCTTCCCCGCCGCGCTGTTCGTCGACCCGCTGACCGGGCCGATCACCCGCACGGCGCTGCAGTCGCTGCGGCAGGCGGCGGTCGCCGCGGAGGTGCCGGTGCTGGTCACGGCCGGGCTGGGGCAGGCGACGCGCGAGGCGGCCTACGGTGCCGACCCCGCCGTTCTCCTCAAGGCCCTGGCTCCGCGCGACAGCGAGCAGCACCCGCCGCGTGTGCTGCTGGTCGAGGAACGCGCCGAGATCGCGCTGGCGCTGACGACGGCGCTGGAGCGGCGCGGAATGCAGGTGGCGCGGGCCGCGAGCGACAACGACGCGGTGACGCTGGCCGGACAGTTCCGGCCGAACCTGGTGGTGATGGACCTGATGCAGGTGCACCGCCGCCAGGCCGGCATCCTGGACTGGCTGCGGGCGAACGGGCAGCTCAACCGCACCCCGCTGGTGGTCTACACGGCCACCATCGACCAGGCGGACCTGCCGGGGCTGGCCTCGGGCGAGACGGTGCTGTTCCTGGCGGAGCGGTCCACCAGTGCCGAGGTGCAGGAGCGGATCGTCGATCTGCTGGCCCGCATCGGAACCAACTAGCGGCCGTACGTCGCTTCATCGCGTTCCTCGCGCACGGACTCGTCTCTGTGCGCATGGACTCTGTGTGCATGGCCTCTGTGCGCATGAACCCGTCGCGCACGGGCCGGGCGGGGAGACCCAGGGCTCCCCGCCCGGCCCGTGCGCTCGTCGGATCCGCGTGACGTCGGATCCGGGTGACGTCAGATCCGGGTGACGTCCAGCTCCCCGTCCGCGTACTGCCGGCGCAGCACCTTCTTGTCGAACTTGCCGACACTCGTCTTCGGGACCGCCGCGACAACCGTCCAGCGCTCCGGGAGCTGCCACTTGGCGATCTTGCCCTCCTCGGCGAGGAAGGCACGCAGGGCCTCGAAGTCGGCGGTGGCGCCCTCCTTGAGGACGACGGTGGCCAGCGGACGCTCGCCCCACTTGTCGTCGGGGACGGCGACGACGGCGGCCTCGGCGACGTCCGGGTGGGCCATCAGGGCGTTCTCCAGTTCGACGGAGGAGATCCACTCGCCGCCGGACTTGATGACGTCCTTGGCGCGGTCGGTGAGGGTGAGGTAGCCGTCGGGGCTGATGGTTCCGACGTCACCCGTCTTCAGCCAGCCGTCCTCGCTGAACTTGTCGGCGGGGCGCAGCGGTTCGGCGTCGGGGCCGTTGTAGTAGGCACCGGCGATCCACGGGCCGCGGACCTCCAGCTCGCCGGCGGACGTGCCGTCCCAGGGGAGGCGTTCGCCGTTGGGACCGGTCAGACGGGCCTCGACGCCCGCCGGGAAGCGGCCCTGGGTGAGGCGGTAGCCGAACTCCTCCTCGGTGCCGACCGCATGGGCCGGCGGGCGGGCCACGGTGCCGAGCGGGGAGGTCTCCGTCATGCCCCAGGCGTGGCAGACCCGCACACCGAGCCGGTCGAAGGCCTCCATGAGGGAGGCCGGGCAGGCCGAGCCGCCGATGGTGACCTGGGTGAGGGCGGAGATGTCCCGGGGGCGGGCGTTCAGCTCGGCGAGCAGGCCCTGCCAGATGGTGGGGACGGCGGCGGCGTGCGTCGGCTTCTCGCGCTCGATCATCTCGGCGAGCGGGCCGGGCTGCAGGAAACGGTCCGGCATCAGCATGCCGACGCCGGTCATGAAGGTGGCGTGCGGCAGACCCCAGGCGTTGACGTGGAACTGGGGGACGACGATCAGCGAGGTGTCCCGGTCGGTCAGGCCCATGGACTCGGCCATGTTGACCTGCATGGAGTGCAGGTAGATCGAACGGTGGCTGTAGACCACGCCCTTGGGGTCGCCGGTGGTGCCGGAGGTGTAGCACATGGCGGCGGCCTGGCGTTCGTCCGGCTCGGGCCAGTCGTACGTGGTCGGCTTGTCCGCGATCAGGTCCTCGTACTCGTGCACCTGTACGTGGGAGCCCTCGAGCGGGGCGCGGTCGCCGGGGCCGGAGACGACGACGTGCTCGACCGTCTTCAGGTGCGGCAGCAGCGGGGCGAGAAGGGGGATCAGGGAGCCGTTGACGATGATCACGCGGTCGGCCGCGTGGTTGACGATCCAGGTCAGCTGCTCGGCGGGCAGGCGCAGGTTGAGGGTGTGCAGCACCGCGCCCATGACAGGAATCGCGAAGTATGTCTCGACATGCTCCGCGTTGTTCCACATGAGGGTCGCCACCCGGTCGTCGGCGCGGACGCCGAGGTCGTCGCGGAGGGCATGGGCCAACTGCACCGCGCGGGCGCCCACGTCGGCGAAGCTGCGCCGCTGCGGCTCGCCCTCACCGGTCCACGTGGTGACCTGGGACCGTCCGTGCACCAGCCTTCCGTGGGCGAGGATGCGGTTCACGGTCAGCGGTACGTCCTGCATGGTGCTCAGCACGGCGTCCTCCCCGGGCAGCATTGCCTACGCGCTAGTAAGGGTTGCGCAGATTCTGCTCACATACCGCTCGGTATGTCACTAGTCCCGGATGATCGATCACATCGTCGCCGTGCGGTCCGTGTCCCGCGGCCCCACCGGCTCCGCGGGCGGATCAGCGCACGCGGCCCAGCTCCGGGTCGTCCCGCAGCTTGCCGAGCGCCCGTGACACCGCCGACTTCACGGTCCCCACGGACACCCCGAGCACCTCGGCCGTCTGTGCCTCGGAGAGATCCTCGTAATACCTGAGGACGACCATCGCCCGCTGCCGGACGGGCAGCTTCATGACCGCCCGCCACAGGGCGTCGCGCAGTGCCTGCTGTTCCGCCGGGTCGGCCGCGCCGTCCGCCGGCTCCGGCTCGGGCAGTTCCTCGCAGACGAACTCGTCGACCTTCCGCTTGCGCCACTGCGAGGTACGGGTGTTCAGCAGGGCACGGCGCACATAGCCGTCGAGCGCCCGGTGGTCCTCGATCCGCTCCCAGGCGGCGTACGTCTTGACCAGCGCGGTCTGCAGCAGATCCTCCGCGTCGCTCTGGTTCGCGGTCAGTGACCGGGCGGCGCGCAGCAGCACCGGCTGCCGGGCCCGTACATACGCCGTGAACGACGGATACGCCGCAGGCCGGCCTGCCGGTACGGCGGGGGTCGACGCGCTGATGCAGACGGGTGTGGTCATGGCTCCACGCTAGGAGCGGCACCCGGCGCGGCGGATCGCCCGCAGGTCCCGAAGCGGGGTCCGCCTCAGGTTGTAGAGGTGGGGCCGGCCCCACCTCCTGAAGGTGGAGGAGCGCACCGTACGCCCTGCGGGTTCGCCCCTGAGAAGCACATACGTCTGAGAAGCACATGCGTCGAGAAGCACGTCCGCCGAGAAGCCTGCCGGGAAGCACATCTGCGCGGCGGAGCCGAAGCACCGCCGCGCAGATGTGTGTCACGTCCCCACAAACACCCACAAGGGGTTCAGGGCCGGTGGCGGGTCCCCGAAGTGCGCACCGGCCCGTCCCGGCTCACCACAGAGGAGTGAAGTAGACGGCGACGTTCTCCTCCCCCTGCTGGACGGCCGTGTAGGCGGAACCGTTGACCTGGGCGCTGTCGCTCCGGTTCGAGGCGCCGGTGCCGACCGCCTGCTGCCCGGTGATGGACGAGTTGCCGCTGTTGTCCCGGCCGACCCCGCTGCCGACGATGCCGGCGACACCCGCATTGGATCCGTCCCCCGCGACGGCTCCCGTGTCCGCGGCCGCGGTGCCGGTGAAGAGCGCGGCCGCCAGAGGGACGGCTGCGACTGCGGCAAGAACGCGGGCGGTACGGCTGCTTGCCATGTTCCTCCTCCAGTACGAGGTACGTGCCGGCGGTCCCGCCGGACGTACGTGAAACCGTGAAGTACGGCTGTCACCAGGGCGGTCGGCCGACTGCCCGGGTGGGTTCCTCGCGACGTCGCAAGATCAGAGTTGCCCACCAAAACCCGGCGGACCACCTCGGAAGGCCCAGTTCCCACGCAAGCGTGAGGACAAGTCGATAAACCCCTGGAGCCACTTTTTCCGCCCGGAAGCCGCGCAGCGGGGCGGCACGGGATCCTTTCTCCCCAAGCGCCGCAAGGGCTGAAGCCACCCACCGAAAATCCGTCCACGCCATCCCCCCCTCCGGCGTGTCGCACCCACCCTCTTCCCTTTCTCGAACACTTGTACGACCATGGGGTCATGGCCACCACCGACCGGCAGGCCATGACACCGGCCCTCGCCCACGCCCTGTCGGCCGCCGAGCGCGGCCTGGCCGTCTTCCCCCTGTCCCGGACGAAACTCCCGGCCCTGCGCTCCCCGCACCGTGACGACCCGGACCCGTCCGGCCCGCGCTGCCACGGCGAGTGCGGCCGCTTCGGCCACGGGGTGTACGACGCCTCCACCGACCCGGCCCGCATCCGCGCCCTGTTCGCCGCCGCCCCCTGGGCCACCGGCTACGGCATCGCCTGCGGCCTGCCCCCGCACCATCTGATCGGCATCGACCTGGACACCAAGGCCGGCACGGACGCCCCCGCCGCCCTGCGCGCCCTCGCCCGGCGTCACCTGTTCGTCCTCCCCGCCACCGTGGTCGTCCTGACCCCCAGCGGCGGCCGCCACCTGTGGCTGAGCGGGCCGCCGGACGTCGTCGTGCCCAACTCGGCCGGACGCCTGGCCCCCGGCATCGACGTCCGCGGCGCCGGCGGCTACCTGGTCGGCCCCGGCTCCCGCACCGAGCGCGGCGTGTACACCACCGCTCCCGGCACCGCACACCTCGCGCCCGCACCCTGCCCGCGCGCCCTCCTGCGCCTCCTGCTTCCCCCGCCCCGCTCCCCTCGCCGCCCCTCACCGGCCTCGGCCGGCCGGCACGGCCAGGGCCTGGTGCAGTTCGTCCTCGGCGCCCACAAGGGCCAGCGCAACAGCCGCCTGTTCTGGGCCGCCTGCCGCGCCTACGAGAGCGGCATCGGCCCCGACCTCGCCGACTCCCTGGTCGACGCGGCCCTGCACACCGGCCTGCCCGAACACGAGGCCCGCGCCACCGTCGCCTCGGCGGCCCGCCTGACGGGCCACCGCCCCTAGGGTTCCGCGGCGCAGGCTCCGCACGAGGAACGGCACCGGCAGCAGGCCCGCACGGACAGCGGGCTCGCGTTGCCGTGGCCGCCACCCCGCTCCGGCACGTCGGCGGCGACCACCGCGAGGCACAGCAAGGCTCCCGTCCCTGATCACCCGGAACGGCTCACGGCACCGTCCCGGTGCGATGCGGTACGCCCTTCGGAACCGGCTTCGGCCTTCGGCTCGGCCCCGGTCACCTCCCCAGGGGGGAGCGCCCGCGGGACGGCCGGTCCACCGGGCGGGCGGCCGCGGCGGCCATGAGCGCCAGCAGCAGGGCGATCACACCGACGACGACGTTGTTGACGATGGTCCTGGTGGTGCTGACGTCGCCTGCCACGACCCACGGCGCGATGATCGTCCACACACCCAGCGCACAAGCGGCCCACGCCATGCTGTGCGAGCGCTCGTACGCCCGGCCGAGGCCACCGCCCATGAAGAGGGCGTAGGCGATGCCGACGATCAGATTGTTGACCGCCAGAGTGGAGAGGTTGTTGAATCCCGCGATCCACGGCGAGGCGGCCAGGTAGAGCCCCGTGATCAGGGCCATGGCCTCGAGGGCCTGCGCCTTCGGAGTGGCCGCGGCACGTTCGGCCATCTCGTGCCGCTTGCGCATCTCGATGATGTCGGGATGGGTCTCCATGTCCGGCCGGGGATGAGTCGCCATGGCACTTCCTCCGAATCGTCCGTCGTGCTCCCTGCGCGGAAGCGAGTACCCCGCCGGAGGAGGACAACCGCCCCGAACCGCCGAGTCCGAGGCCCCCACCGCAGAAGGAGTCCCGCCAGGCCGGGGCGAGCCACCGGACACGTCGACGTCCGCACACCGAAGGGCGAAGAGCTCACCGGCCCGCAGGCCCACGGAGGCCATGATGTGCGGTCCGGTCATGGCCGGATGCTCCCTTGTGTCCTGTTCGTCTCCATGCCACACAGATGAAGGCGGGTGATCGGGCGGAGGGGGCACTGCATGTCCGTGTCGGATCGCGATCCGGTGGCACCGTCGGCCTGGGCGATCGAACGGTTCGGGCGGCATGCCGGCGCACTCGCCACCGCGGTCCCCTTGCAGCTTGCCAAGGCGCACGCCAAGGCCCACGCGGCGCACAGAGCGGCGGGACTTAAGAAACGGAGTCCCTACGGCGTCGCCCTTGCCGGGGCTGTGCGTGAGGGCCTGGCCGACGCGGCGCGGGAGCTGGGGGAGCCGGTACGGGACGTGCGTGGATACGAGTACGCCGTGATCAACGAGCACGCGCTGTTCCCCTTCAGGTACGCGGACAGGCCGCGGCCCCTGGACCGCGCACGGTTGCCCGCCAACGCCTCGCCCACCCGCCGACGGCTGTTCCACGCCCACGGACCGCAGGCTCAGGACGGCCTGTTCGACGTCGACGCCGGTCTGGCGACCGAGGAGTACCTGGGGCTGCACGAGACGTTCGAGGAGCTGGGGAACTCGACGAGGCTCGTCTGCGTGTTCTTCACGGCCGACGCGGAGAGCGGCATCCACGTCATCCACTGGGGAGAGGCCCACCTCGAACCGGACCGCACCTTCATATGGCTCCACAAGGAACAACTCCCGGTCGCCTCCGTCCCGCTCGAGTGACGGGTGCCGGCTTGGCGGAGCGGCTTTCGGCCCCCGTCTTTCCTGGCCCTTCCTGGCTCGGCCCGTTCCCGGGCCCTCCCCGGACCGCGCAAGGACGCCCGGGGCTGGCCGATGCCGCGGCTCCTCCGGCCCTTCAGCCCTCTCAGTCCTCACTCACCTGCAACAGGACCACGATGAAGCCCTTGCCAGTGCCAGCCACCACTCTGTCGAAGGTGTGGCAGGTGACCGGGTTCCATGTGTGCATCCCGGACGACGGATCGCCGATGTTCGTGTGCCATACGGCCCGTTGGCCCAGCAGGTGAGCAACACGTTCCGCCGTTCGGCGAGTGTGAGCCCGATCGCGGCGCGGCAGGCCGGAGCGGGCGAGGTCCTCGGCCGCCAGACGAGCCATCAGCCGCACGGCTTGCTCGCGGCCCGTCGGCGAGATCGCTTGAGCGATCTCCGGCACTGTGCCCGGGCCGGTTGCTCCCGGCACGGCGTACTGCCTCCAGGCTCGTTCCGCCTCCAGGGCCACGGCGCGGACCAGCTCGGGGACGGATCCCTCGGAGGCGGGGAACACATGGCCGAAAACCCCGTCTTCGCGGGACAGAGACGTGATCAGCTCGCACAGTTCGGTCGCCGGTTCCACGAGGGCCATGCTCTCAGCACGGCCGGGGGCCGCTTCGTACAGCACATGCCGGCCGGGGAGTCCATGCCCCGACCGTGCCCGATCGAGCAGGGAGCCAAGAAAAACACCGGCCCGCGACAGTGGCCGGACACAAGAGCGGCCCCCGACCGGACATCCAGGTCAGGGGCCGTCTCTCACTGCTCGTGCCGCGGAGGCGGTGGGATTTGAACCCACGGTGACATCGCTGCCACGACGGTTTTCAAGACCGTTCCCTTCGGCCGCTCGGGCACACCTCCCCGCGCCGCGCGTGACCGGCGGCGCGGGACAAGACTAACCGGTCGTCACGCGCATGTGCGGATCAGTTGTCCGGGAAGCCGTGGCACGCGCGCGGGATCAGTCGTCGCCGACGCGGGAACCGAGCACCACGTCGACCTTGTGCTCCTTGCCGTCGCGCTTGACGGTGAGGGTGACCTTGTCGCCGGGCTTGTGGGTCCAGATCTCGCCGATGAGGGTGGGGCCGGAGTCGATGATCCGGTCGTCGAGCCTGGTGATGACGTCACCGGGCCTGAGGCCGGCCTTGTCGGCGGGGCCGCCCGGTTCGATCGGGTCGGAGCCGCCGACGCCCTGCTCGGTGATCTTGGCGCCGTCCGTGGTGTTCTCCAGGGAGACCGACGCGCCGATCTTGGCGTAGACCGGCTTGCCGGTCTTGATCAGCTGCTGGGCGACGTACTTGGCCTGGTTGATCGGGATCGCGAAGCCCAGGCCGATCGAACCGGACTGGCCGGAGCCGCCGAGGCCGCCGCCCGTGGACTGGATCGCGGAGTTGATGCCGATGACCGCGCCGCGGGCGTCGAGAAGCGGGCCGCCGGAGTTGCCCGGGTTGATGGAGGCGTCCGTCTGCAGGGCGCTCATGTAGGACGCCTTGCTCTCGGAGTTGCCGTCGCTGGAGGCCACGGGGCGGTTCTTGGCGCTGATGATGCCGGTCGTCACCGTGTTCGACAGGCCGAAGGGCGCGCCGATGGCGATCGTCTCGTCGCCGACGGCCACCTTGTCGGAGTCGCCGAGGGGAAGCGGCTTGAGGCCGGAGGGGGCGTTCTTGAGCTTGATGACGGCGACGTCGTAGCCCTGGGCGTTGCCGACGATCTCGGCCTCGTACTTCTTGCCGTCGGGGAAGGTCGCGGTGAGCCTGCCGCCGTCCACGGCGTCGGCCACCACGTGGTTGTTGGTGACGATGTGGCCCTGGGTGTCGAAGACGAAGCCGGTGCCGGTGCCGCCCCGGCCGCCGGCGCCCTCGGCCTCGATGGTGACCGTGCTCGGCAGCGCCCTGGCGGCCACGCCCGCGACCGAGTTCGGGTCGCGCTTGATCCGCGAGGCGCCGCTGTCGGAGGCGGAGATCGTGGTGGAGGCGGTGTCGCTGTTCCTGGCCAGGGTGTAGCCGATGCCTCCGCCCAGGCCGCCGGCGACCAGGGCGGCCGCCAGGACCGCGGCGATCAGGCCGCCGCGCCGGCCGGCCGTCTTGGGCGCGGGCTGCTGGTACGGGGAGCCCCAGCCGGAGCCTCCTCCCGCACCGCCGTGCGCGGACGGGGGCGGCCAGGAGCTGTCGACGGGCGAGCCGGTGCCGTTCTGCTGCCCGAAGGCGCCGGCCTCGCCGTTCACTCCCGGAATGTGCGGGGGCGTGCTGGGAGGCGGGGGCATGGTGCCTCCCTGAGCGGCCGGGCGCGGGGGAGCCGCGGGAGATTCCACCGGTACGGGAGGTGCGGACGGGGCCGGAGGTACCGCGTTGCCCTCGTTCTCGGTGCTCACAGATCTTCTCCTCGATCCACGGCTGTCGTTGTCGGTCGCACTGGTCACGCTCGTCATGCCTGCCGGCGACCCGGCCTGCTCCAGCTGTGCATGTGCATCTGTGTATCCAGCTTTTCCCAAGGGCCGTCAGAGCACCATAAGCGGTGGCTGTGGCTCCGCCTTCATCCTTTATATAGGGCATCCCACATGAAATGGACACGTGGCCGACGGCCTCCCGCCGTCCCGTCCGTCCCGCCGCGGTGGCACCATGACGCAGTGACCCACGCACGGCAGCATCACATCCAAGTCGTCGCCCACCGCGGCGCCTCCGAGGCCGCCCCGGAGCACACGCTGGCCGCCTACCGGAGGGCGATCGAGGACGGCGCGGACGCCCTCGAGTGCGATGTGCGCCTGACCGCGGACGGCCATCTCGTCTGCGTGCACGACCGCCGCGTCAACCGTACGTCCAACGGCCGTGGGGCGGTGTCGGCCCTGGAGCTCGCCGACCTCGCCGCGCTGGACTTCGGCTACGCGCGCACGCGTGCCTTCTGGCGGGGCCGGGACGAGGAGCCGGACTGGGAGGTACGGCCGGAGGACCCCGAGGAGACCTCGGTCCTCACCCTGGAACGGCTGCTCGAACTCGTCGCCGACGCCGGGCGGCGGGTGGAGCTGGCCATCGAGACCAAGCACCCCACGCGCTGGGCGGGGCAGGTCGAGGAGCGGCTGATGACGCTCCTGAGGCGGTTCGGCCTGGACGCCCCGGCGTCGGCCGAGGAGTCACCGGTGCGTGTGATGAGTTTCTCGGCGCGTTCGCTGCACCGGGTGCGGGCGGCCTCGCCGACCCTGCCGACCGTCTATCTGATGCAGTTCGTCTCGCCCCGGCTGCGCGACGGACGGCTCCCGACGGGGGTCCGGATCGCGGGGCCCTCGATCCGGATCGTGCGCAACCATCCGGCGTACGTCCAGCGGCTCAAGCGGGCGGGGCACGAGGTGCACGTGTGGACGGTGAACGAACCCGAGGACATCGATCTCTGCGCCGGCCTGGGCGTCGACGCCATCATCACCGACCGCCCGGACGCGGTCCTGCGCCGACTCGGCCGCTGACCGGCCGCTGAGCGGCCGCGGGTCCGCCGGGGTCCGGCCGCCGAGCGTTCGCGGGCCGTTCCCGGCCGCGGCCCCGCATCACCGTGCGCAGGCCCCGCATCGCCGCGTGCGGTCGCACCCCGGCCGAGGGTCCGCCCCCAACCCCGCGGGCGGATCGCGCCCCGGTCGCAGGCCCGTCGCGGCTCGGCTGCTGTTCGGTCGCGGGCTCATTGCGAATCTTGACCGGGACGCTCACGCTGCACCATCCTCCCTTTTCGGCCACACCGAAGAAATCCGGCCACATGGCAAGAACGGTGACAGGGAGTGCTCCGGCGCGTTCGGTGCGTGTTCGATCGTGGTGAATGCGTCACCGGACGGTGACCGGCCGGTTTCCGGTACAGGCCAGTGGGGCATCCACACCGTGGCGTGGGGCGAAGGAGGTCTCGGGGGTGGCGTTGGTGGTGGCACAGGAGGTGCCCACGTCGTCGAGCATGGCCGTACCCCATGGTCCTGCGGGCGTGGGGGAAGCACGGCACCGGATGCGCGAGCAGTTGCGCAGAGGGGGCGTGGCGGAGTCGGTCATCGACGATGCCGTACTGGTTCTTTCCGAACTCTTGAGCAATGCCTGCAAGCACGGCCGGCCGCTGGGCGGTGCCCTGGCCGGTGACGGCGACGTCCGGGCCGCGTGGCGTGTGGACGCGGACGGCCGGCTGATCGTGGAGGTGACCGACGGCGGCGGCCCGACCCGCCCGGCCCCGGCCACTCCCTCGGTCACCGCGCACGGCGGCCGCGGGCTGAACATCATCACCGCGCTCTGCGAGGACTGGGGCGTACGGGACCACGTGGACGGCGAGGTCACCGTGTGGGTGGTCGTCCACGGCGACGTGCACGACCCGGACGCCGGACACCGCCGTGACGACTTCGCCTCCCGGGTCGCCGCGCCGCCGGTGTCGTCCCTGCCCGGGCTGGGTCTCGCGGACGCCTTCGACGACCTGGACTGAGCCCCGGACCGGGAACGCGGGTGCGGCGCACGGCAGGGCCGGCGTCCCCGGCACAACCGGGTCACGACCGATTCATGAGCGCATCACGAGCAGGTTCCGGGCGAGCCAGGGGTGCACCTCGTGGGTGCGAAACCCGATCGGTCGTCCGTATCGCCCACCTTGTCCACAGGGTCCCGTCGCTCGCGGCGTGAACGGCTAGGCTCGCGCCCGTACGAGACGAGCCGTAACCGGGAGACACCCAGATGGCCAAGAAGCGACCCCAGACCAAGGCCAAGCGACCGCAGCTCACGGACGAAGAGATCCCGGTGGTCGGCGCGCGCGAACCCTGCCCCTGCGGCAGCGGCCGCCGGTACAAGGCCTGCCACGGCCGGGCCGCCGCGCACGCGGCGACCGAGTTGGTGCAGCGGCCGTTCGAAGGACTTCCCGGGGAGTGCGACTGGGTGGCGCTGCGCGAGCTGGTCCCCGCCGCCACGGCCGGGCTGACGCTCAAGGACGGCCTGCCCGAGGGCGTCCCGTCCGTCACGCTCGCCACGGTCCTGCCGATGGCCTGGCCCGCGCTGCGCCGTGACGACGGCTCGGTGCTGCTCGGCCTGCAGAACGACACGGCGTCCGGGGATCTCAGCCGCGACCTCGCCGACACCCTGCTGCGCGCGCTGGAGGCCGAGCCCGGCACACCGGTGCAGGGCCGCCGCACCCCGGTCGGCGGTCCGCGGCTGCAGGACCTGCTCGACACCGAGGTCCCCTTCGAGCCGGTGGTGCACGAGGGCTTCGAGTTCTGGGTGCCGGACGCGAAGAACGCGACGCCGGAGGTCACCGCCTCCCTGGAGCGGGCCAACGCGGCGGCCATCCCGACCGTGCGCCTGCAGAGCGTCGAGGCCGCGTACTGGTGCCGGACCCCGGAGAAGAACCACCTGCGCTGGGTCATGCCGCACCCGGAGGAGCGGCTGCTGGACGCCCTGGCGCGGCTGCACGCGGCGGGCCGTTCGAACCTGGGCGAGAACACCCGGCTCGTGGGCTCCTTCCGCGCCCACGGCCTCACGGTGCCGGTGTGGGACCTGCCGAGCGAGCTCGGTGCCCAGGACGTGGAGAAGCCGGCCGCCGAGTTCGCCGAGCGGCTGGCCGAGGCCCTGGCCGTCGAGGCGCCGCTGACCGCGGACGAGCGCAGGGCCCGCAGCGGCCTGACCAACCGTCAGGTCACCCTCAGCTGACCCACCGGCCGCGGCCGGCTGTGCGACCGGCCGGCCGCACGGCTTCGCCGCACAGGGCGACTCCGGCCACAACTCCCCTTCCGCACAAGGGAGTCGGGTGACCGGAAAGACAGCTCGCCCGGTGACCGGAAAAGCCGAGACCGAATTTGCGAACCGCCGATCTCTTGTTACCGTTCACGTAGCCCGGTTGCTGGTGCATCCCCCGTCGCCAGCAACCGGGCCTTCGCATGCGCGCCACCGGTCACCGCGCGCAGCGGTTCACCAACCATCCGTATCCGCAGGGGATTTGCTTCCGGAGCGCAGCAACAGCGGCCCGTCCGCGCCGCGTTCGGCGAACTCCGCGACGGCGGTGTATGCCCCGGGTTCTCCCCGGAGGCGTTCCCGGGGCGTCTCGCACATCCCCGGCTCGTCGCCCTCGCCCGGCGCGCAGCGCGTCCGCACGGTGCGCTCTCCAGGGCCCATGAGGGTCAGGGCGGCGTCCAGGGGACGGCCGGTGGTGTTGCGGTAGTAGGTGCGCGCCCAGGTGTCCTGTCCCTGGGTCAGCACACAGGTCTGCGCCTGGACTTTGCCGGGCGAGGCGGCCTTCGGGCCGCAGCGTACGGCGGTGGCCGGGCCCAGGCCGAGCAGCAGCGGGGAACGGGTGGGGGCCATGGACGGGTTCCGGCCGTCGCCGTGCGGCGAGGAACGTACGGCGGACGGGGCGGACACGGGGCTCCGATCGGCCACGGGACTCCGGTCGCCCGTCTGCCCCGCGGACGCCGCGGCCAGCGGCAGTGCCGCGACACCGGCCACGGCGGCCAGCAGGGCGAGCAGACGGACGCGCCGGGGACCGGGGCCGCCGCACGGCAGCGGCCGGCTCCCGGGTCCTCCGCGACGACGCACCATGCGGGAACGATCGCGATGCCGCACCATGCGGGGACGATAACGGCGCAGAACGGGCGCCTCGCCCACCGCGCGCCCGATACCCCTACAACTCGGGCGCGCTCACACCCGTACGGGTGAGGGTGTCCACCACGATGTCGACCACGGCCTCCACATCGGGCACCCAGGGCGAGGCGGAGCCGGGCAGCGGGGCCCGCTCCCAGCGGACCGGGCCGGCCCCGGTCTCGGAGGGAGGCAGCGCGAGGTAGCCGCCCTCACCGTGGAAGCGCAGGGAGCCGGGGACGAAGTCCTTGGCGTAGAGCAGTTCGCCCAGCTGCTCCATCGAGTACGGCCTGACGAGGATCGCCCAGCGCGTGGACGAGGCGACGACCGGGCCGAGCCGTATGCCGACGCGGTCGAACGCGGCCAGGGCCCGGGCGGCCGGAAGGGCCGGCAGGCTCACCGCGCAGGGGGCCTTGCCCCCGGTGGCCAGGATGATCGGCGCCGTGGGCCGGTTGGTCCACCACCAGCGCACCATGCGGGCGTCCGTGGTGGCCGCGAGGAGACCGGGGTCGAAGGGGTGTGCGCCGGGAACCGTGCAGTCCGGGTCGGGGCAGCCGCAGCGGCCGGGCCGCCGCGGGTCCGGCGCCACGCCCGGGAGCACCGGCCACTGCCACTGGGCCGCGAAGGTCAGGGCCGCGTCGACCGACTCGGACCTCCCGTCGCCGCGCTGGGACAGGAACCTGCGTCGCCTTCCCGGGATCTCGCGCATGAGCGCTCGTTCCTTTCCGTTGCACCGACGGCAACACCGCTGGACCACTCACACCATGTGTCGATCACTTCACCGCGCGTACCTGTGGGCGCATCACATCCCTGCCTTCAGGCACGGGAAACCCCTATGGGCCGAGCTTGTGGCTGCTTCCGCGGCAGCCCCGCCCACACCGCGTCTGTCAAAAGCATGGGCGTGGCGTGGGGTGGCGGAGTGTGGCGCTTTGGTACCGCGTGTTTGTTCTCCGCCTCCATCACGCGAGGATGGGGCACGGTCGTCGGTGGATAGGACGCCCGGTTCCGTCGCCGGGTTCCGGGTTTCCCCGACCACCCCTGGCCTTCTCCGGGTACGTACCCATCACGACCGCTGTGACGCTCCGTGGAGCACATCCAGTCGACCGCAAGGGCCCATCACCGGAGGCAGTTTCAAGCCAACTTCATATTTTCGCAAGGGGTTCGGGAGAACGTCCCGAAAGCCCCTCTGACACCAGGAATCCCAGCAGGACAATGCTGGACATCTCCACACGAGTACGTGTACATGTGGAGACACTGCTGGCGGCGCAGAATGACATGGGGGTTTGCAATGCTTTTGAGCAGTGCGCACCGGTCGGAAAGCCGGACGCCATGAACGCCCCTCACCCCTCGAAAGTGGCTGGAATCGATGCGACGGTTCCGGCCCCCGCCCACACTGCCGCACCCACGTCCGCCGCCACGGGTGCCTCCCCGCTCTCCTCCGCGAGCGGCCCGGCGGCCCCGCACGCTCCCTGCGCACCGGGCGCTTTTCTGCAGGACCGGCTGGCCGGCTGGGTCTCCGACCTGACCACCCTGCACGAGCTCACCGAGCGGCTGGCCCGGACGAAGGAGCTCGACGCCGCCCTGCAGGAGCTGCTGCGCGCCGGCGCCGCCCTCCTCGGCGCCCGGCGTGGTCTGGTCGTCCTGGAACCGGACGACGGGCTCGGCCCCGACACGACCGTCGGCCTCGGCCTCGCCCGGTCCGATCTCGGCCATCTGGAGACCGTGCCGCGCAGCGCCCTGCCCTACGGCACCCTCCTCGACACCCCGGCCGGAGCGCCGGGCGGCGAGGGCGAGGTCGTGCACCCCGATCTGCTCTCCGAGGACGGCCTCGACCCCCGCCACCGCGAGGTGGCCGTCCGCCTCGGCTACGCCGCCAGCTACGCGCTGCCCCTGTCCACCGAGACCGCCGGCCGCATCGGCGCCGCCGTATGGCTCTACGACGAGCCCGCCGAACCGGCCGAGCGCCGGCGCCACCTGGCCGGCCTCTACGTCCGCTCCGCCACCGAGCACCTGGCGCGCCTGCTCGACACCGAGCGCACGCGCGCGTGCATGGCGACGGTCTACGAGGAGCTGCTGCCCTCCCGGCTGCCCCGGGTGCCCGGTGTCCAGCTCGCCTGCCGGCACCGCACGGGACCGCGCGGCGGGGGCGACTGGTACGACGCGCTGCCGCTGCCGGACTCCGCGCTCGGTCTCGCGGTCGGCTCGGTCACCGGCTCCGGGCCGGGAGCGGTCGCCGCGATGGGCCGGCTGCGCGCGTCCCTGCGGGCGTACGCGGTGATGGAGGGCGAGGACCCCGTCGCCGTCCTGTCCGACCTCGAACTGCTGCTGCGGCTGACCGAGCCCGCCCGCTGCGCCACCGCCCTGTTCGCCTACTGCGAGCCCGCCCTGCGCAGGATCACCCTGGCCGGCGCCGGGCACAGCCCGCCGCTGGTGGTCGGCGAGCGGCGCACCGAGTTCGTGGAGACGTCCGTGTCCGCGCCGCTCGGCATGCTCTCCTGCTGGGAGGCGCCCAGCGTGGAGTTCGAGGTGGCGGCGGGCGAGACGGTGCTGCTCTACACCGACGGGCTGCTGCACCGCACCGGCGACCCGGTGGACCGCGCCTTCGCCCGGCTGCACGCGGCCGCGGCGAGCGTCCCGCGCGCGCGGCGCCACGATCCGGAGGCCGTCGCCGACCATGTCCTGCACACGGTCCTGCCGAACGACCAGGACATGACCGGCGGCAGGGAGGACGTCGCCCTGGTGGCGGCGCGCTTCGAATAGTCCGAATAGACCGGCCCGGCACCGGCACCCCCGGCACGGGCACCCACAGCACCCGCAGTCCCGGCACGGACACTCCCGGCACGGACACTCCCGGCACGGACACTCCCGGCACGAGCACCCCCGGCACGAGCCCTCCCCGTACCAGGCCCTTTTTTGCCCCGGCCCCCTTTCCGCCCGACCGTACGATGATGAGGGTCCCCCTGCTCGAGCGAGGCCCGAGAGCTCGGGGAAAGTCCCGTACGCACCGAGGAGGAAGACCGTGGCCGACGAGCTCACCCCGGAGACCCCGGACACCGCGCTCGACGAAGCCGCTGCGGCGGACGAACAGCCGATCAAGCAGCGCAAGAACGGCCTGTACCCGAGCGTGTCCGACGAGCTCGCCGAGAACATGAAGACCGGCTGGGCCGACACCGAGCTGCGCGACCTGAAGCCGATCGAGCAGGTGGAGCACACCGCGCGCCGCCGTGCCGCGCTGTCCGCGCGCTTCCCGGGCGAGCGTCTGGTGATTCCCGCGGGCAACCTGAAGACCCGTTCCAATGACACCGACTACCCCTTCCGGTCCGCGGTCGAGTACACCTACCTCACCGGCAACCAGACCGAGGACGGCGTCCTGGTCCTGGAGCCCACCGCGGACGGCCACCAGGCGACGCTCTACCTCCTGCCCCGCTCCAACCGGGAGAACGGCGAGTTCTGGCTCTCCGCGCAGGGCGAGCTGTGGGTCGGACGCCGCCACTCCCTGGCCGAGGCCGAGCAGCTGTACGGCATCCCGACCTCCGACGTGCGCGAACTGCCGCGGAAGCTGAGGGAGGCCACCGGCCCGGTCCGGGTCGTCCGCGGCCACGACGCCGGCATCGAGGCCGCCCTGACCGACAAGGTCACCGCCGAGCGCGACGAGGAGCTGCGTGTCTTCCTCTCCGAGATGCGCCTGGTCAAGGACGAGTTCGAGATCGGCGAACTGCAGAAGGCCGTCGACTCCACCGTGCGCGGCTTCGAGGACGTGGTGAGGGCCCTCGACAAGGCCGAGGCCACCTCCGAGCGTTACATCGAGGGGACCTTCTTCCTCCGCGCCCGGGTGGAGGGCAACGACGTCGGCTACGGCTCCATCTGCGCCGCCGGCCCGCACGCCTGCACGCTGCACTGGGTGCGCAACGACGGCCCCGTCCGCTCCGGTGACCTGCTCCTGCTGGACGCGGGCGTGGAGACGCACACCCTCTACACCGCCGACGTCACGCGCACGCTGCCCGTCAACGGCAAGTACAACGAGATCCAGAAGAAGATCTACGACGCGGTGTACGAGGCCCAGGAGGCCGGTATCGCGGCGGTCAAGCCGGGCGCCAAGTACCGCGACTTCCACGACGCCGCCCAGCGGGTGCTCGCCGAGAAGCTCGTCGAGTGGGGCCTGGTGGAGGGCCCGGTCGAGCGGGTGCTGGAGCTCGGCCTGCAGCGCCGCTGGACGCTGCACGGCACCGGCCACATGCTCGGCATGGACGTCCACGACTGCGCCGCCGCGCGCACCGAGACGTACGTCGACGGCACGCTGGAGCCGGGCATGGTCCTCACCGTCGAGCCCGGCCTGTACTTCCAGCCCGACGACCTGACCGTCCCGGAGGAGTACCGGGGCATCGGCGTCCGCATCGAGGACGACATCCTCGTCACGGAGGACGGCAACCGCAATCTCTCGGCGGCCCTGCCGCGCCGCTCCGACGAGGTCGAGGCGTGGATGGCGTCGCTCAGGAGCTGACGCTCAAAGAGCCGGCTCACACGCCGGTACGACGGGAACGGCCGGGCACCCGACGAGGTGCCCGGCCGTTCCCGTGCCCGGGGACGCGGACACGTGGACGGCGCCCGGTCCGGCGCCGAAGCGGGCCTGCGGCCTGCGGCCCGCGGCCTGCGGCACGAAGCGGCGCGGAGGACCCGGGCCGGGCTTGGAGAGCCCGCCGGACCGCCTACACCGCCATCAGCGGCGCGTCCTTCCGCCACTTGAGGGTCTTGTCGAAGCTCACCACCGCGCCGCCCCGCCCCGGCGCGCTGCCGATGCGGACGTGATCGGCGAGTTCCTGGATGAGGCACAGACCGCGGCCGTGCTCGGCCTCGGGGTGCACGGCGCGGAACGGGGGGCGGTGACCGCCGGGCGGAAAGCCGGGTCCCGCGTCGGCCACCTCGATACGGCACTTCTCCCCGTCGAGGTAGGCGGTGACGCGGTACGCCTCGGAGGAGTCGGCGCCCCCGCCGTGCTCGACCGCGTTCGCGCAGGCCTCGCTCAGGGCGACGGACAGGTCGTAGGAGACATCGGGGTCGACGCCCGCGGTCTCCATCGTGCCCAGCAGCAGCCGTCGGGCGAGCGGCACGCTCGCAGCGTCGCGCCGCAGATGGAGTGACCACCAGATGCTCATGCTCCAGCCTCCCGGCCGCGGCTCGACATACCGTTACCTATTGCCCCGCGTGTCCGGCCGTAAGCACAGAGTTGACAGCTCGCCGTCCAATCGGCGGATGTGACGGCCGAGGAACCGATGTATGGACGGGGCCGGTGGTGACGGACCGTGACCTTCCGGGCGTACCGCATCTTGTGGACCTGCCGTACGGCGCCCCGAGGGCCAGTGCGATGATGAGGCCACCATGGCTGCCCCCCACCCGCGCACGACGTGCGCCGGACGCGATCTCAGGATGCTGCGGGCCGCGGTGTTCACCGCGGTCTGTGTCGCGCTGGCCGCGGCCGGTCACGCGGTGGCCTCCTGCGCCGCGGTGCCCCTGTGGACGCTGGGCGCGGGATTCCTGGGGACGCTGGCCGTGGTGGCACCGCTCGCCGGGCGGACGCGTTCCCTGCCGGGGATCGCGGCCCTGCTCGCGGCGGGCCAGACCGCGCTGCACGTCCTGTTCGGGCTGGGGCAGAAAGGAACGGGCGGGACGCCCACGGGGCCGGCGGGCTCCGCGTCCGTCCTGTCCGACGCCGAGCTCGTCCAGCAGGCCGCGCGGTACGTGTGCGGGGCCGGCGTCGGGGCGATCAGCCCGGCCCAGGCCCACCGGATACTCGTCGAGGCGCACGTCTACGACGGCGGCGCGGGCATGGGCACCGCGCACCACTCGGCGGACGCCCTGGCCGCCCACGGTCCGGCCGCGCTGCTGCCGTCCCTGACGATGCTGCTCGTCCACGCTCTCGCCGCGGTCGCCGCCGGCTGGCTGCTGCGCCGCGGCGATCTGGCCCTGCTGCGGCTGCTCGACCTGTCGGCGCACGGAGTCGCCGAGAAAGCGCTCATGGGGTCCCTGCGCGCGGCGCTCGCGCTGGTGCGTGCCCTGTGCGCAGGGCTGCCGCCCGCGCCCGACGCGGTACCCCGTTTCCGGCGGGCCTCCGATCTCACGCCTCCGGCCCCCCGCACCACCGCACTCCAGCACACGGTGATCCGCCGCGGTCCGCCGACGGCCGCCGCGTTCGTCCTCGCTGCCTGACACGACGCGGCCACCGGCCCATCGAGCGGACTCCGCCCGAGGGAGCGGCCGCCGTCGTGCGGCACGCACGCGTGCCCGTCCGCCGGGAACACCGCCGCATCGCTGGTCCCGTGGTCCCGCCGTGCACGCACATCCCCCTGACATCGGATGACATCGGACACCCCCGACAAGGAGTGCATCCCTCATGAAGGCTTCCCGCCTCGCTGCCGCCGCCGCCCTCGCCGGCCCGGCCGTCCTCCTCCTGTCCGCCCCCGCCTTCGCGCACGTCAGCGTGCAGCCGGAGGGCACGGCGCCCAAGGGCGGTTACGCGACCATCGGCTTCAAGGTGCCCAACGAGCGCGACAACGCCTCCACCACCAAGCTCGAGGTCGTCTTCCCGACCGACCACCCGCTGGCCTCCGTGATGCCGCAGCCGGTGGACGGCTGGAAGATCGAGGTCACCAAGTCCAAGCTGGACAAGCCGCTCGAGGTGCACGGCAGGAAGATCTCCGAGGCCGTCAGCAAGGTCACCTGGACCGCCGACGGCAAGGGCATCGAGCCCGGCTACTTCCAGAAGTTCCCGGTCTCCGTGGGCGCTCTGCCCGAGGACACCGACCGGCTGGTCTTCAAGG
The DNA here is from genome assembly GCF_039525155.1 of Streptomyces thermoalcalitolerans. NCBI lineage: Bacteria > Bacillati > Actinomycetota > Actinomycetes > Kitasatosporales > Streptomycetaceae > Streptomyces > Streptomyces thermoalcalitolerans. The sequence continues at coordinate 20,859 of NZ_BAAAHG010000002.1, forward strand.
CGCTCCAGACGTACTCCAACAAGGAGGTCGTGCGCTGGATCGAGGTGCCGCAGGAGGGCCAGGAGGAGCCGGACAACCCGGCGCCGGTGCTGGAGCTGACCGCGGCCTCGGACCACGGTCACGGCACGCCGGCCAAGGACACCAAGGCCGCCGAGGGCGCCAAGGGCGCCGAGAACGCCGCCCGGAGCACCGCCGCCGACGCCTCGAAGAGCGGCAGTGACACCGTCGCCCGTGTCCTCGGCGTCGCCGGCATCGTCGTCGGCGCCGCCGGTGTGGCCTTCGGCGTACTCGCCGGCCGCAAGCGGACCGCCGCCTGACCCGGTTCATCCGTCGGCGCCCGGGGGGCCGTGCGGCTCTTGCGTACGCCCCCCGGTGCGCGCCGGAGTTCTCACATCTGGGACATTTTCCTATGCGCAAGAAGACATTCGCAGTGGCCGCGCTGCTCGCCGCCGTCACGATGCCCCTCTCCGCCTGCGGCAGCGGCGACGACGGCAAAAAGCCCGTCGCCGTCGTCTCCGAGGACACCTCGCGGAAGGCCGCGACCGTTCTCGACACACCGTTCGAGAAGCCCGATCTGGTCCTCACCGACACCCGCGGCAAGCAGTACGACCTCCGCAAGGAGACCGCCGGCCGTCCGACGCTGATCTACTTCGGCTACACGCACTGCCCCGATGTCTGCCCGCTGACGATGAACAACATCGCGGTCGCCATGAAGAGCCTGCCCAAGGCCGATCAGGACAAGCTGCGCGTGGTGTTCGTCACCACCGACCCGGACCGCGACACCCCGGCCGAGCTCGGCACGTGGCTCAAAATGATCAACGCCGACTTCATCGGTCTGACCGGTGACTTCGCCACCATCCAGGCCGGCGCGCGCACCCTCGGCATCTCCATCGAGCCGACCACCAAGGACAAGAACGGCAAGCTCGTCTCGAACCACGGCACCCAGGTGGTCGCCTTCTCCCCGAAGACCGACGCCGGCTACGTCCTGTACGGCGAGGACGCCACCGTCGAGGACTACACCAAGGATCTCCCCAAACTCGTCAAGGGTGAGAAGCCGTGAGGCGGCCCGCACCGGCGGCCGCGCTCCTGGCCGCCGCCCTGACAGGAACGGTTCTGCTCACCGGCTGCGGCGGCTCCTCCGGCTCCGGCGACGGGAAGGCCGAGCTGTCCGTCCACTCCGCCTACATCCCCCAGCCCGTCTCGGACTCGCTGGCGGCCGGCTTTCTGACCATCGAGAACAAGGGCGACGCCGCCGACCGGCTCACCTCGGTCAGCAGCGCCGACGCGGGCGAGGTCACCGTGCACGAGACCGTCGACGGAGCGATGAGGGAGGCCGGACCCCTCACCGTCCCCGCCCATGGACGGCTCGTCCTCGAAAGCGGCGGCCACCACCTGATGTTCGACAAGCTGAAGCGCAGACTCCGCCAGGGCCAGACGGTCACCGTCGAACTGCACTTCGCGAAATCCGGCGACCTCGAGGTCGAGATGCCGGTGAAGGCGGCCACGTACCGCCCCACGACCGAGCACGGACACTGACGGAGGGACCCCTTGCCGCAGACCATCGCCTCCCGCGTCCGGAACCTGGTGCTGCTGCTCCTGGCCGCCACCGGGATGCTGTTCGCCGGGGCCGCCCCGGCCTCCGCTCACGCCGCGCTGACCGGCAGTGATCCCCAGCAGGGGGTGGTGGTCGACGAGGCGCCCGGCCAGGTGTCGCTGACCTTCTCCGAACAGGTCGCCCTGAACGACGACTCGCTGCGCGTGCTCGATCCCCAGGGCAACCGTGTCGACACCGGGAAACCCTTCGAGGCCGGCGGGACGACCTACGCCGTGCGGCTGCGCGGCGGTCTGCCGGACGGCACCTACACCGTCGTCTACCAGGTGGTCTCGGTCGACAGCCATCCCGTCGGGGGCGCCTACACCTTCTCCGTCGGCGCCCCTTCCAAGACCTCCGTCGCGGTCGGCGACCAGGAGGTGGGCGGCGGAGTCGTCGGCGCGCTCTACGCGGTCGGGCGGTATGTGTCGTACGCCGGTTTCGTCGTCCTGGTCGGCGGCGCCGCCTTCGTCCTGGCCTGCTGGCGGCGCGGCGCGGGGGTGCGGGCCGTCCAGCGACTCGTCGTCTCCGGCTGGGTCACCCTCACCGCGGCCACGCTCGTCCTGCTGCTCCTGCGCGGCGCCTACACCACCTCCGGAAAGGCCGCGGACATCTTCGACCTGACCCTCCTCGGACAGGTCCTCCAGACCAAGACGGGCGCCGCCCTCGTCTCCCGGCTGCTGCTGCTCGCCGCGGCGGCCCTGTTCATCGCGGTGCTCTTCGGGGCGTACACCCGTCCGTCGCCCACCGCCCCGGACGGCGGCACCACACGCCGGCCGGACGGTTCGCCTTCGTCCCCGCCTTCCTCCGCCTCACCCGGCCCTTCTGCTTCCTCCGGCTCCTCTGCTCCTTCTGATTCCTCTGCTCCCTCTGACGCGTCCGGTGACACGCCCGGTGACACGCCCGGCTCGAAGGGCGAGGAGGACACACGCGACCCGGCCCTCGGGCTCGCCATCGGCGGAACCGCGATCGCCGCCGGACTCGCGGCCAGCTGGGCCATGTCCGAACACGCCTCGACCGGGCCGCAGGCGGGTGTCGCGATGCCCGTCGACGTCCTCCATCTGCTCGCCATGGCCACCTGGCTCGGCGGGCTCACCGCCCTCCTCGTCGCGCTGTACAGGACGTTCGAGCAGGCCCCGATCGAGACCGCGGCCGTACGCCGCTTCTCCCGTCTCGCCTTCGGTTCCGTCCTCGTCCTGGTGGTCACCGGGATCTACCAGTCCTGGCGCCAGACCGGCTCCTGGCCGGCGCTCACCGGCACCCGCTACGGGCAGCTGCTCCTGGTCAAAATCGGTCTGGTGGCGCTGCTGGCCGGTCTCGCCTGGATCTCCCGTCGCTGGACGGGACGGCTGGCGGAAACCGTGACCGCAAGGACGGCGGTGACCGCACGCACCAAGGTCCCGGCGGCCGTGGGCGGGGAATCCGGTGCGCACGAAGGCGCCGGGACCGGTACCGGAACCGACGCCGGGCCGGGAGACACGGGAGACACGGGAAAGGGAGACGGAGACAAGGAAAACGCGGAAAACAAGGAGAAGCCCGGGTCCGACAGGACCGCGGACACCGGGAACGGGACCACGGAAGCCGGGAACAAGGCAGCTAGCGCCGGAAACGGGACGACTGGCGCCGGTGGCACAACCACGCAGGCCGGAGGCGGGGCCACGGACGGTGAGACCCCCCAGCGGGCCGCTCAGCTCGCCCGGCAGCGGGCCGCCATGGAGGCCGCACGGCGCAAGCGGCTGCGGGACGCCGACCCCCACCGCCTGGGACTGCGCCGGTCCGTGCTGGCGGAAGCCGCTGTCGCCGTCGTCCTGCTCGCCGTCACCACCGCGCTGACACAGACCGAACCGGGACGCACCGAGGTGGAGACCACGGCCGCCACAGCGTCCTCGTCCTCGTCTTCGTCGTCGTCCTCGCCGGAAGGCGCGATCACCCTCGACATGCCCTTCGACACCGGCGGACAGAACGGCAAGGGCCTCGTACGGCTCGACATCGACCCCGCGCGCGTGGGCGGCAACGAAATGCACATCTACGTCCAGCGCACCGACGGGCGCCCCTACGACATCCCCGAGGTCAAGGTCGCCTTCTCGCTCGCCGCCAAGAAGCTCGGACCGCTGCCGGTGGTCCCCGACCGCCTCGGCACCGGACACTGGGCCGCGAGCGGAGTGCAGATTCCTCTGGCCGGCGACTGGAAGATCGAGGTGACCGTGCGGACCTCCGACATCGACCAGGTGACCGTCACCAAGAACGCGCAGATCGGCTGAACACCACCATGACCGACCAGTCCACCCCGGAGGCCACCTCCCCGAACTCCCCGTCCGCGGTTTCCGCGCCCACGACACCGGACGCCCCCGCGAGAGCGGGCCTGTCACGCCGGCAGCTGCTCGGCACGGCCGGTGCGACCGGGCTCGTCTTCGGCGCGGCGGGTGCCGCCGTCGGATACACGACGGCCCCTGCCGACGCCACCCCGCTCACCTCGCTCGGCGCCAAGCGGGCGATGTTTCACGGGAAACATCAGCCCGGCATCGTCGACCCTCCGCAGGCCCGCGGCCATCTCATCGCCTTCGACCTCGCCCCCGGCGCGGGCCGCAAGGAGGCCGCCGCGCTGCTGCGCCGCTGGTCGACGACGGCCGAGCGGCTGATGGCCGGCGAGCCGGCTCCCCATGACGACACCGGTATCGCCCTTGACGCCGGCCCCTCCTCCCTGACGATCACCTTCGGCTTCGGCCGCTCCTTCTTCGACCGGACAGGCCTGCAGAAGCAGCGGCCCGGCGCCCTGGAGCCCCTGCCCGACTTCTCCTCCGACCGGCTCGACAAGGCTCGCAGCGACGGTGATCTGTGGGTACAGATCGGCGCGAACGACGCGCTGGTCGCCTTCCACGCCCTGCGCGCCCTGCAGAAGGACGCGGGCGGCGCCGCCCGCGTCCGCTGGCAGATGAACGGCTTCAACCGCTCCCCCGGCGCCACGGCACACCCCATGACGACCCGCAACCTCATGGGCCAGGTCGACGGCACCCGCAACCCCAAGCCGTCCGACCCCGACTTCGAGCAGCGCGTCTTCGTCCCCGCGGACGGTGAACCGGCCTGGATGGCGAACGGTTCCTATGCCGTCGTACGCCGCATCCGCATGCTGCTGGACGAGTGGGAGAAGCTGTCACTCGCCCAGCAGGAGAACGTCATCGGGCGCCGCAAGTCCGACGGGGCGCCGCTCAGCGGGGGCACCGAGACGACCGAGATGGACCTGGAGAAGACCGGGAAGGACGGCAGCTATGTCATCCCGGTCAACGCGCACGCGCGCATCACCCGGCCCGACCAGAACGGCGGCGCGGCCATGCTCCGGCGCCCCTTCTCCTACCACGACGGCTTCGACGCCGACGGCACTCCCGACGCGGGCCTGCTGTTCATCTGCTGGCAGGCGGATCCGCTGCGCGGCTTCATCCCGGTGCAGCGCAAGCTGGACCGCGGCGACGCGCTGTCGCCGTACATCCGGCACGAGGCGAGCGGACTGTTCGCGGTGCCGGGCGGGGCGGCCAAGGGCGAGTACGTGGGGCAGCGGCTGCTGGAGGGGTGAGCGCGGCGAGAGAAAACGAGAGGGGACGAAAGGGAGCAAAAGAGCACAAGAGGGAATACGTCGAGACACGTCGAGTACATCGAGTGCGTCGAGTACGTCGAGAAGGAGCCTCTTGAGGGAGCACCTTTCGGACAGGGTTGCGCGGGTCCGCTCTCGGGAGGGGCTCCCCCGGGACACGCGCGCCCGCCTCCCGGACGGCGACTAGGGTGAAGTCATGCCAGCGAGCTACGCATATCTCGGCCCCGAGGGCACCTTCACCGAAGTCGCCCTGCGCACCCTTCCCGAGGCAGCCACCCGGGAACTGGTCCCGTATGTGTCGGTGCAGTCCGCGCTGGACGCGGTGCGTGCCGGTGAAGCCGAGGCCGCGTTTGTGCCGATCGAGAACTCCGTCGAGGGCGGCATCACCGCCACCCTCGACGAGCTGGTCGCGGGCGAGCCGCTGATGATCTACCGCGAGGTGCTGCTGTCGATCGCCTTCGCGCTGCTGGTCAGGCCCGGCACCACGCTGTCCGACATCAAGACGGTCACCGCCCACCCGGCCGCCCAGCCGCAGGTGCGCAACTGGCTGAAGAAGAACCTCCCGGACGCGGTCTGGGAGTCGGCCGCCTCGAACGCGGACGGCGCCCGTCTGGTCCAGGAGGGCCGCTACGACGCCGCCTTCGCCGGTGAGTTCGCGGCCGAGCGCTATGGGCTCGTCCCCCTGGAGACGGGCATCCACGACGCCGAGAACGCGCAGACGCGCTTTGTGCTGGTCGGCCGCCCCGCCCGGCCCGCCGCCCCGAGCGGCGCGGACAAGACCTCCGTGGTGCTGTGGCAGCGCGACGACCACCCCGGTGGGCTGCGCGATCTGCTGGGCGAGTTCAGCACCCGCGGCATCAACCTGATGCTGCTGCAGTCCCGCCCGACGGGTGCCGGCATCGGCAACTACTGCTTCTGCATCGACGCCGAGGGGCACATCAACGACCGCCGGATGGCCGAGGCCCTGATGGGGCTGAAGCGGGTCTGTCTGCAGGTGCGCTTCCTGGGCTCGTACCCGCGCGCGGACATCAGCGCGGCGGACGTCCGGCCTCCGCTGCCCGGGACCTCGGACGAGGAGTTCGCGGCGGCGGCGGACTGGGTGGCGCGCTGCCAGGACGGTCGTTTCTAGCCGGAGACGTTATCCACAGAAGTTGTCCACAGGTCTTCTTCTCGACCAGGGGACAAGTCGACATCCAAGGGCGATTCGATCAACAAATGCCCGTGCACTCCCTTGAGGGAGGCAAGAGAGACAAGTCGCCCTTCGTCCACTTGTCTCCTTTCATTCATCTTTTGAGGTGACGCCTTTCCATCCGAAAGTGGGGCACCGGGCCGGCTCGAGCGAGGAATTCTTCCTTTCGGTCACGCTTTCCGGAGTGATCAATTCCGGCTTCCACAGATCTTCCGCACACCCTGTGGATAACTTTCCCGGACATGTGGACCGCTGTGGACAACGCGCTCCCAGCCCCTGGTCCGAGGGGGAATTTCGGTCAGCCGCAGCCCCGCCGCCCCGCTCAGGGGCTTGGGGCACCCCTTGCTTGATACAGGGAGAAATACCCCCATAACGGTACGTAATGCGCGGTTCGGAATACTGAGTCGTGAGGCGGAACGCCGCACCGGTAGCCTTGGCCACGTGATTGACCTTCGCCTGCTCCGTGAGGACCCCGACCGTGTGCGCGCCTCCCAGCGCGCCCGTGGAGAGGACGTCGCGCTCGTCGACTCCCTCCTGGCCGCCGACGAGCGGCGCAGGTCCTCCGGCGTCCGTTTCGATGAACTGCGCGCCGAACAGAAGGCGCTGGGCAAGCTCATCCCCAAGGCCTCCGGCGAGGAAAAGGCCGAACTGCTGGAGAAGGCGAGCCGGCTGGCCGCCGAGGTCAAGGCCGCCGACGCCGAGCGCGACGCGGCGGACGCCGAAACGCAGGAGCTGCTGCTCCAGCTCGGCAACCTCGTGCACCCCGACGTGCCCGTCGGCGGCGAGGACGACTTCGTCACGCTGGAGACGCACGGCACGATCCGTGACTTCGAGGCCGAGGGCTTCACGCCCAAGGACCACCTGGAGCTCGGGCAGCTGCTCGGCGCGATCGACGTGGAGCGCGCCGCGAAGGTATCCGGTTCGCGTTTCTACTTCCTCACCGGTGTCGGCGCCCTGCTGGAGCTGGCCCTGGTGAACGCGGCGATGGCCCAGGCCACCGCGGCCGGCTTCACCCCGGTGCTGACCCCGGCGCTGGTCCGCCCGCAGGCGATGGCCGGCACCGGCTTCCTCGGCCAGGCCGCCCAGGACGTGTACCAGCTGGAGAAGGACGACCTGTACCTGGTCGGCACGTCCGAGGTGCCGCTGGCGGCCTACCACATGGACGAGATCATCGACGCCGAGCGTCTGCCGCTGCGGTACGTCGGCTTCTCCCCGTGCTTCCGCCGCGAGGCCGGCTCGCACGGCAAGGACACCCGCGGCATCTTCCGCGTCCACCAGTTCGACAAGGTCGAGATGTTCTCCTACGTCACCCCCGAGGAGTCGCAGGAGGAGCACCGGCGGCTGCTGGAGTGGGAGAAGCAGTGGCTGACCTCGCTGGAGCTGCCGTTCCGGGTCATCGACGTGGCCTCGGGTGACCTGGGCGCCTCGGCCTCGCGCAAGTTCGACTGCGAGGCGTGGATCCCGTCCCAGGGCAGGTACCGCGAGCTGACCTCGACCTCGGACTGCACCGAGTTCCAGTCCCGCCGGCTGCAGATCCGGGTGCGCGAGGGCAAGAAGGTCCGCCCGCTGGCCACGCTCAACGGCACGCTGTGCGCCATCCCGCGCACGATCATCGCGCTCCTGGAGAACCACCAGCAGGCCGACGGCTCCGTGCGCGTGCCCGAGGTGCTGCGTCCCTATCTCGGCGGCCGGGAGGTCCTGGAGCCGGTGGCCAAGTGAGCCATACCCCCGGACTCTTTCCCTACAAGCTGATCGCCACCGACCTCGACGGCACCCTTCTGCGCTCCGACGGGTCGGTCTCGGACCGCACGCGTGAGGCACTCGCCGCGGCCACCGCGGCGGGTGCCGCGCATCTCGTGGTCACGGGCCGCGCGGTGCCCTGGACACGGCCCATCCTCGACGACCTCGGCTACCGGGGCCTCGCGGTCTGCGGCCAGGGCGGCCAGGTGTACGACGCCGGGGAGCACCGCCTGCTGACCTCGGTGACCCTGGACCGGGAGCCGGCCGGTACGGCGCTGGCCAAGATCGAGGCCGAGACCGGTCCGCTGTTTCTGGCGGGCAGCCGCGACGGCCTGGACGGCGAGGTGCTCGTGGGTCCCGGCTACACGGTCTCGGGTCCGCTGCCGACGACTCCGCTCACGGACGTCTCGGACCTGTGGAACGCGCCCCTCAACAAGATCTACATCCAGCATCCGACGCTCACGGACGACGAGCTGGCCGACGTGGCCCGCCGGACCACCGACGGTCTCGTCTCGGTCACCGTGGCCGGGGAGGGCGTCGTCGAGCTGCTGCCGCTCGGTCTGTCGAAGGCGACGGGCCTGTCGCTGGCCGCGCGGCGGCTGGGGCTGAAGGCGGAGGACGCCATCGCCTTCGGCGACATGCCCAATGACGTCCCGATGTTCTCCTGGGCGGCCCACGGCGTGGCCATGGCCAACGCCCACAGGGAGCTGAAGGCGGTCGCGGACGAGGTGACGGCCTCGAACGACGAGGACGGCATCGCGGTGGTGCTGGAGAAGCTGCTGGGCTGAGGTGCCGGCCGAGGTACCGGCCGGCCGGCGTCCGGGGCTTCTGTCCGCGGTCCTTGCCCTCGGCCGCGGTTTCCGCCTTCGCTTCCCGTTCTCGTCTGCTCTCGTTTGGCTCTCGGGCTGTTCTCGGTCGTGCTGTCGGTCTGAGCGGAGGATGCACGGATCGAACGTGCGCGGGCTTTTCGGCCCGACCACGGCTTAGCAAGCCGGTGCCTTACCACTCGGCCAATCCTCCGGGTGGGCGGCCCACGCGAAGCGATTCGCGTGCTCGAAGCGGCCGCCCCGGGCAGCTCCCCGTGCGGGCGGCTCGACGGAGCGGGTAGTTACTCCGGAGCCTGCCGCGGGCTGCCCTGCCGGGAGCTCGGCGTACTGCCGTGCATGGACATCGCCAGCTCCTCTCCCGGATCGTGACACCGCCCCGTGCGGCGTGGTGGACACCACCACTGTGCCGTGACAAGAGGCGTCGGCGCCACCGAATTACGAGGTGACCGGCCGACCACGCGACCGGACGACACACGACCGGCCCGGTCGCCACGACCGGGCCGGTCACCGCCGCCGGCGCTCCTCGCTTCTCACTCCTCGCCGGCGAGCGTCAGCGACCGCAGCTTCTGTCCGGCGTACCAGGTGGCCACCACGGTCACCAGCACCAGCAGCACGGTCGCGGCCGGCAGTCCGACGTCGGAGGTGACCAGGTCCCCGCCGGCGACCTCGTGGGCGACGGCCAGCGCCCACTGCTGGATGCTCAGCGTGCGCGCCCCGGGGACCAGGGAGCCGAACAGCATCTCCCACACGAGCGCGTAGACGAGTCCGAAGACCACCGCGTGCCGGGAGGCCGTGCCCAGCAGGAGGAAGAGGGCCGCGTAGGCGATGGAGGCGACCAGCGCGGCCACGGTGTAGGCGACGGCGATCTGCTGGCCGTTGCCGTTGAGGATCAGTCCGGCGATCAGCGTCGGCACCGCGGAGAACACCATGGTCACCGCGATCGCCACGATCAGCTTGGTGAAGATGATCGTCGACCGCTTCAGCGGCTTGGACAGCAGGTACACCACCGAGCCGTCGTCGATCTCCGGCCCGATGGCACCGGTACCGGCGATGACGCCGATGATCGGCACCATGGTGGCGAGCGCGAGCCCGCCGAGGACGTTCACCGCGGTCTGGTCGTCGGCTCCGGCGAGAGCGCGGACGGCGACGGCGATCACGATCAGCAGCAGCGGCAGCGCGCCGAGGATCAAGGCCCGACGGCGGCCGAGCAGGGCCCGGTAGGTGAGCCGGGCGACTGTGGGGTCGTACATCGTGGCCTCCTACGCCGCGACCAGGTACGAGAAGACGGACTCGAGGGACTCGTCGGACGGCGAGACCGTGTGCAGCCGGATGCCGAGGTCCCGGGCCACCTTCGGCAGCAGGGCCGTGAACCGGCCGAAGTCGACGGCCTGGATGTGCAGTGCGCCCTCGGTGAGGTCCACCTCGATGCCGGACGTCGAGGGGTCGGCGATCAGCGCGGCCGCAAGAGCGCGGTCGTCGCTGGAGCGCACCAGGTAGCGGTGCGGACGGTCGGTCATCAGACGGCGGATCTTGCGGAAGTCGCCGCTGGCCGCGTGGCGTCCGGCGACGATGACCTCGATGTGCCAGGCGAGCTGCTCGACCTCCTCCAGGATGTGGGAGGAGAACAGCACCGTGCGGCCCTCGTCGCCCATGCGCCGCAGCAGGTCCATCAGCTGCATGCGCTGGCGCGGGTCCATGCCGTTGAACGGCTCGTCGAGCAGGAGCAGCGAGGGTTCGTGGACCAGGGCGCTCGCCATCTTCACGCGCTGCCGCATGCCCTTGGAGTAGGTGGAGATCTTCCGGTCCTGCGCGTACTCCATCTCGACGGTGGCGAGCGCCTTCTGGGCGGCCTTGGCGCCCAGACCGTGCAGTTCGGCGCTGGCGAGGACGAACTCGCGGCCGGTGAGGAAGTCGTACATCGCCTCCCGTTCGGGGACGATGCCGATGTGCCGGTAGATCTGCTCGTTGCGCCACACCGGCTGTCCGTCGAGGGTGACGCTGCCGGTGGAGGGGGCGAGGAAGCCGGCCATCATGTTGATCAGCGTGGACTTCCCGGCGCCGTTGGGGCCGAGCAGACCGGTGACGCCCGGGCCGATCGTCATGGTGATGTCGTTGACGGCGACCACGTTGCCGAACCAGCGGGAGACGTGGTCGATGCTGAGGGTCGTCACATTCCCACCTTCTTGTAGCGGCGCACCAGCAGACCGTATGCGGCGGCGGCGAGGCCGAGGACGACGAGGAGGTAGACGACGCCCTGCGCCGTGCTGGGCTCGACACCACCGGGCACCGTGGAGGTCGCGCCCAGGAAGGCGGTCTGCACTCCGTCGATCAGGGTGACCGGCGAGAACAGGCCGATCCAGGGGATGACGCCGGTGTTCTCCTGGACGTACGCGATGGCCTGGAGAGTGGAGACGGCGCCGTAGGAGATCATCAGTACGGCGATCACGGCGGCGATGCCGAAACCGCGGCGCGGGGTGACGGCGGCGACGACCAGGCCGATGCCGGAGAAGAGCAGGGAGAGCAGGGCCACGGAGACGAGTCCCTGGGCGAATCCCTTGGTCTGGTCGGTGAAGTCCAGCTTGGCCAGCAGGGCGCCCACATAGAGCACCAGCAGCGGGGCGGCGGTCAGGATGAACATCGCCGAGGCCAGCGCCGCGTACTTGGCACGGACGTAGTCGGAGACCTCGATGGGCCGCGAGAAGTACAGCGGCACGGTCCTGAAACGCAGGTCGCGGGAGACGGCCTGCGGTGCCTGCGAGGCGACGTAGAGGCTGATGACAGCCTGCATGATGAGGGCGTAGTCCGTGTAGGCGATGGGCAGGTCCTTGGCCTTGGTGAAGACCGCGACGGCGACCATGATGGCCGCGGGGACGCACATCACCGCGAACAGCAGCATGGGCAGCACTTTGGACTTCACCGAACGGCCGAGGCCGTAGGCGCCGCGCAGCGACTGCACGTACAGCGAGCGGCGGGCATAGGCGCGGCCGAGACGGGGACCGTCGTAGGTGCGGTAGCCGATGTCGTGGATACGGGCCTGGTCGCCCGAGGGCGGTGCCGCGGAGTGCTCAACCGCCATGGCCGACCGCCTCCTTCCGCTGTCCGTCGCGCTGTTCGTCACGGTCACGCTGTCCGTCGTTGTCCCGGAAGACCTCCGAGATGTGGTGCCGGCGCTGCTCCATGCGCACCAGGCCGAGACCGAGGTCCGCGACCACGTCCCGCACCAGGTCGTACGTCTCCTCGCCCTGCGCGGTGAGCAGCAGGACGTGGCCGGCGCCCGGCAGGCCCGCGCCGTCCTGGGTGTCCACCCCGCGCGCACGGAGCGCCTCACGCACCGCGCGGGTGCCGTCCGGGTGCTCGTCGCTGTCGGTGACCTCGATGGCGAGGGTGGTCGTGGTCTGGGTGAAGTCGGTGGTGGAGCTGGAGCGCAGAAGCTTGCCGCCGTCGATGACGACGACGTGGTCACAGGTGCGCTCGAGCTCGCCCAGCAGGTGCGAGGTGACCAGGACCGAGATGCCGAAGTCGGTGTGGATGCGGCGGATCAGTCCGAGCATCTCGTCGCGGCCGACCGGGTCGAGGCCGTTGGTCGGCTCGTCGAGGAAGACCAGCTGCGGGTCGTGCACCAGCGCCTGGGCGAGTTTCACGCGCTGCTTCATGCCGGTGGAGTAGCCGCCGATGGGACGGTAGCGCTCCTCGTACAGGCCGACATGACGCAGGGTGTCCGCGGTGCGCTCGCGCGCGGCCGCCGGGGGCAGGCCGGACATGCGCGCCATGTGGACGACGAACTCGGTGGCCGAGACGTCGGGCGGCAGACAGTCGTGCTCCGGCATGTAGCCCACGCGCTCGCGGATGGCGGAGCCCTTGGTGGCGACATCGAGGCCGAGCACCTCGGCGCGGCCCTCGGTGGCGGGGGACAGACCCAGCAGGATCTTGATCAGTGTGGACTTGCCGGCTCCGTTGGCACCGACGAGACCGGTCACACCGGGTCCGATGTCCACAGAGAGCCGGTCAAGCGCGGTCACCCGGGGGTACCGCTTGCTCAGGCTTTCGGTCGCGATCACAGTCACGCCGTTGACGGTAGTGAGCCGTGCTCCGCCCGTCGTCAGCCCCGAGGGCCGTCTTGACATCAGACTCGAGTAGTAGGGGGACCCTAAGGGGGACACCCTCAGGTCTCAGGCGGCCGTGGAGGGGGAGGACGTGCGTGGTCCTGGAGGAGGACGACGCGTGCGACCGCCGCCGACGGACGCGTGGGAGCGGCCGGGTGCGCACGGGCGGGCCGCGCGGATACGTCCGCCGCAGAAGTCGCCGATCCCGGCAAAGCGCCCCGAGGTAACGGCCGGTTGTCCACAGGTTCTGTCAATTTCCCTGTGGACAACACAACTTGACTGTGGATCAAACCTCCGGAGCGATATTGACCTGCGTGATGTTCGTCTCTTCCGGCAGGCTGGTCGAATGGACGCACGACGCACCGTGAAGGTGTCGAAGTACCTCGCCCGGCACCTCCGCCACCAGCCCGAAAGGATCGGACTCTCCCTCGACGAGGGCGGCTGGGTCGAGATCGACACGCTGCTCGCGGCGGCGGCCGCCCACGGCTTTCCCATCTCGCGCGCGGAGCTGGACCATGTGGTCGCCACCAACGACAAGCGGCGCTTCACCATCGAGGGCACCCGCATCCGTGCCGCCCAGGGTCACAGCATCAAGGTCGACCTCGCCCTGCCGGCCGCGACCCCGCCGCCGTACCTCTACCACGGAACGGTGACCCGCCATCTGAACGCCATCCGCGCCGAGGGCCTGCGGCCCATGCGCCGGCACGATGTGCATCTCTCGCCCGATCGCGAGACCGCGATCCGTGTCGGCGCCCGCCGCGGCCGTCCGGTGGTGCTCACCGTGAACGCGGCCGCCATGCACCGCGACGGCCATGTCTTCCGCGTCAGCGCCAACGGGGTATGGCTGACGAAGGCCGTGCCGCCGCGCTACCTGAGTTTTCCTCCCTCCCCTGAGCCCGATCCGGCGCGGCCGAGGACATGACCCCGCGGTTTGGCGTACGTCAGACCGCGGCGTCTCCCACCCGGCTGCCGGCTGAGCATGCCGCTGCCGGGTGACCGCACACACGAAGCACGCTCGGCGCTCGCCCTCAGCCCGTGTCCGGCCGACCGCGTGCGGTGATGGTTTCACGTGGAACATCCGTGAGTGCCTAGGCTCGGGCCCATGAGTCTGCGTTTGAGCACCGTGATCCTTCCGTACCGTCGCTGGCAGGAGGGTGGTCGTTCGGCGTGGATCCGTGCCGAACAGCTCGGCTTCCACACCGCGTACACCTACGACCATCTGTCCTGGCGCAGCTTCCGGAACGGCCCGTGGTTCGGAGCCGTCCCGACGCTGACCGCCGCGGCGGCCGTGACCGACCGGATACGGCTGGGCACCTTGGTGGCTTCGCCGAACTTCCGGCACCCGGTCCCCTTCGCCAAGGAGCTGATCTCCCTGGACGACATCTCCGGTGGGCGGGTCACGCTCGGCATCGGCGCGGGCGGCACCGGCTTCGACGCCACCGCGCTCGGGCAGGAGGTGTGGACGCCTCGGGAGCGGGCCGACCGGTTCGCCGAGTTCGTCTTCCTGCTCGACCGGCTGCTGACCGAGGACACAGTGTCGTACGAGGGCGAGTTCTACTCGGCTCACGAGGCTCGCAACATCCCCGGCTGTGTGCAGCGGCCCCGGCTGCCGTTCGCGGTGGCCGCGACCGGCCCGCGCGGGCAGCGGCTTGCCGCACGGTACGGGCAGGCCTGGGTGACCACCGGCGACCCCAAGCTGTACGAGAACGGCACACCGGAACAGTCGGTCCGGGCCCTCCGCGCTCAGATCGAGAAGCTCGCGGAGGCCTGCGCCGCAGAAGGCCGCGCTGTCACCGAACTCGACAAGATTCTGCTGACCGGATTCACCCCGGACCGGGGGCGGCCGCTGGAATCCCTCGACGCGTTCGTCGACTTCGCCGGCCGACACCAGGAGCTGGGCTTCACCGAGATCGTGGTCCACTGGCCGATCCCCGATTCGGACTTCGCCTCGGACGAGAAGGTCTTCGAGACGATCGCCCTGGAAGCGACCGCTCAGCTGACGTGACCGATATGGCCCCTCAGATGTGCGGACTGTCGCACGATCGTTTGGCATATGCGCCACAATGAGCCGATGACCTCAGCGACCCGACAGCCCAAGGACCCGGTCTCCCTCCAGCTCTCGGCCCCCCTTAGACGAAGGGGTGCGCCGACCGTTCCGCCGCGGCTGATCGCCACCGATCTCGACGGCACCCTGCTGCGTGACGACAAGTCGGTCTCCCCGCGCACGATCGCCGCCCTGGCGGCCGCGGAGGAGGCGGGCATCGAGGTCTTCTTCGTCACCGGCCGCCCGGCCCGCTGGATGGACGTAGTCGCCGACCACGTCCACGGACACGGCCTGGCGATCTGCGGCAACGGCGCGGCCGTGGTGGACCTGCACGGCGGTCCCGGCGCCCACCGCTTCGTGCAGGTGCGCGAACTGGCGCGGGAGAACGCGCTGGACGCGGTGCGGCTGGTGCGCGAGGCGGCACCGGGCACGGTGTACGCAGTCGAACAGACGTACGGCTTCTATCAGGAGCCGGCCTATCCGAAGCTGCACATGGAGATACCCGACGCCCTGGCGCCCGCCGAGGAACTGCTGGCGGAGGGCGGGCTCGGCACCCAGCAGCCGATCCTGAAGATCCTCGCCTACCACCCCACGCTCGATCCGGACACGTTCCTCACCGTCGCCCGGCTCGCCGTCGGCGACCGTGCCACCATCACCCGGTCCAGCCCCAGCGCTCTGCTGGAGATCAGCGGCCCGGGTGTCTCCAAGGCGAGCACGCTGGCGCTGTGCTGTGCCGAGCGCGGCATCTCGCACGAGGAGGTCGTCGCCTTCGGCGACATGCCGAACGACATCGAGATGCTCACCTGGGCCGGCCAGTCCTACGCCATGGGCAACGCCCACCCCGACGCGATCGCGGCGGCCTCGGGCGTGACCTTCGCCAACAACGAGGACGGGGTCGCCGTGGTGATCGAACGGCTGCTGGGGGAGCGGCTGTAACGATTCGGCGGGGCCCGGCCCACGGGTGAGCCGCTACCCCGCCTCCACCAGCAGCTGGGCCTCCGCCTCCCGCTCGACCATCTGCCGCAGCGGTCCCGGCAGTGCGGCCAGCTCCGCATACGTCCCCCGCTGGACCACATGCCCCCGGTCCAGGACGATCACCTCGTCCACGGCCTCCAGCCCGGCCAGACGGTGTGTGATGAGCAGCGTCGTACGGCCCTCGGTGGCGGCCAGCAGGTCGGCGGTGAGCGCGTCGGCGGTCGCCAGGTCGAGGTGCTCGGCGGGCTCGTCGAGCACGAGCACCGGGAAGTCGGCGAGCAGCGCACGGGCCAGGGCCAGCCGCTGCCGCTGCCCGCCCGACAGCCGGGCCCCGTGCTCGCCGACGAGTGTGTCGAGCCCGTCGGGCAGGGTGTCGACCCAGTCGAGCAGCCGGGCCCGTGCGAGGGCGTCCCGCAGTTCGGCCTCGGTCGCGTCCTTCTTCGCGAGCAGCAGGTTCTCCCGCACCGAGCTGTCGAAGAGGTGCGCGTCCTGGGCGCACAGTCCGACCAGCCGCCGTACGTCGTCGCCGGACAGGTCACGGGCATCGACGCCGCCGAGGGTGCAGGTGCCCGCTTCCGCGTCGAGGAAGCGCAGCAGCACCTGGGCGAGCGTGGTCTTGCCGGACCCGGACGGCCCGACCACGGCGACCCTGCGGCCCTGTGTGAGGGTCAGGCTGACGCCGGAGAGCGCCGGCCGGTCCTGGCCCGCATGACGGGCCGTCAGACGGTCGATGACGAGCGGGAAGGGGGAGGCGGGCGCCTGCCGGGGCCGCTCCGGCTCGTGGACGGGTCCGGGAGCGTCCAGGACCTCGTACACCCGCTCCGCGCTGCGACGCACCCGCTGCCGGTACTGCACGGCGAGCGGCATGCCGAGAACCGCTTCGAAGGCGGCCAGCGGGGTGAGGACGACCACGGCCATGGCCACACCGGCCAGCCGTCCGTCGGCGACCGCCCGGGCGCCGAGGAGGGCCGCCGCCGCGACGGTCAGCCCGGAGATCAGGGCGGTGAGTCCGCCGCCGATCGCGGTGGCGGTGGCGGCGCGCGAGGAGATCCGGGTCAGAGCGTCGTCGGCCCGCCGGGTCTCGGCGGTACGGGCGGGCAGGGCACCGGCGACCGTCAGTTCGGCGGTGCCGGTGAGCAGATCGGTCACCCGGGTGGCGAGGGCGCCCCGTGCGGGGGCGAGCCGGTGCTCGGCGCGCCGTGACACGGCCCCGGTGACCAGGGGGACACCCGCCCCGGCCGCGAGCAGGCCGGCGGCGAGCACCGCACCGGCCTCGGGCAGCAGCCGGCCCGTGAAGACGACGGAGGCCATGGACACGATCAGTGCCGCACCGGCGGGCAGCAGCCAGCGCAGCCAGTAGTCCTGCAGCGCGTCCACGTCCGCGACGAGCCGGGTGAGCAGATCGCCGCGGCGCATCCGGTGCAGTCCGGCGGGCGCCAGCCGTTCCAGCCGCCGGTAGACGGCCACCCGTACATCGGCCAGCACCCGCAGCACGGCGTCGTGCGACACCAGCCGTTCCGTGTACCGGAAGACCGCCCGCCCGATGCCGAAGGCCCTGGTCGCCGTGACGGCCATCATCAGGTGGAGCACGGGCGGCTGCTGGGACGCCCGCGAGATGAGCCATCCGGACGTGGCCATCAGCCCGACCGCGCTGCCGAGCGCGAGACTGCCGAGCAGCAGGGCGAGAAAGAGACGGCCGCGCCGGGGGCCGGACATCGCCCGGACCCGGGTGAGAACGTCCCCCTTGGCTGCCGCGCCCTCGGCTTCGGGCCCGGGGGAGGCAGCGGTGTGTTCCGGCAGCGGCTTGTCCGCCGGCCGCGCCGTGCTGCTCGAGACCGCGGCCCGCGCGGAGGCGTGGGACTCGGCCTCGCCGAGGCGCACCACCCGGTCCGCCACCTCCAGCAGGGCCGGCCGGTGCACCACCATCAGCACCGTCCGCCCGGCGGACAGGCGTCGCACCGCTGCCACGATCTCCGCCTCGGTGGCTCCGTCCAGCGCGGCCGTCGGTTCGTCGAGCAGCAGGACGGGCCGGTCGGCGAGGAAGGCCCGGGCGAGCGCGAGCCGCTGGCGCTGTCCTGCGGACAGCCCGGCCCCGTCCTCACCGAGCCTGGTGTCCATCCCCTCGGGCAGCGTGTCCACGAACTCCAGCGCACCGGCGTCGGCCAGCGCACTGCGCACGGCGGCGTCGTCCGCGTCGGGCCGCGCCAGCCGTACGTTCTCGGCGACGGTCCCGGCGTACAGGTGCGGCCGCTGCGGCACCCAGGCGATCCGCGACCGCCACTGCTCCAGGTCGAGATCGGCCAGATCGGCTCCCGCGATCCGCACCCGGCCCGCGGTGGGCCGCACGAACCCCAGCAGCACGTTCAGCAGGGTCGACTTGCCCGCACCGCTGGGTCCGACGAGCGCGACCGTCTCCCCCGGCCGCACCGCGAAGGACACGTCCGTCACGGCGTCCGCGGACCGCCCGGGATAGCGGACGGTCACCTTCTCGAAGGCCAGGGTGCCCGTCGGGACGGCGCCGGTACCGGACACCGGCACCGGTGTCTCCAGGACGGCGAAGACCTCCTCGGCCGCCGCCAGTCCCTCCGCCGCCGCGTGGTACTGCGCACCCACCTGCCGCAGCGGGAGATACGCCTCGGGTGCGAGCACGAGGATGACCAGCCCGGTGTACAGATCCATGCCGCCGTGGACGAGCCGCATGCCGATCGCGACCGCGACCAGGGCCACCGACAGGGTGGACAGCAGCTCCAGGGCGAAGGAGGACAGGAAGGCGATCCGCAGCGTGCGCATGGTCGCCCGCCGGTACTCACCGGTGATGCGCCGGATCGACTCCGCCTGCGCCTTGGCCCGGCCGAACACCTTCAGGGTCGGCAGCCCCGCCACAATGTCCAGGAAGTGCCCGGACAGCCGGGACAGCAGCCGCCACTGACGGTCCATACGGGACTGCGTGGCCCAGCCGATCAGCACCATGAAGACGGGGATCAGCGGAAGGGTGCCCACAATGAGGGCCGCGGAGACCCAGTCCTCGGTGACGATCCGCGCGAGCACCGCCACCGGGACGACCACCGCCAGCCCC
This sequence comes from Streptomyces thermoalcalitolerans, assembly GCF_039525155.1. Taxonomy (NCBI): domain Bacteria; kingdom Bacillati; phylum Actinomycetota; class Actinomycetes; order Kitasatosporales; family Streptomycetaceae; genus Streptomyces; species Streptomyces thermoalcalitolerans. The sequence continues at coordinate 39,990 of NZ_BAAAHG010000002.1, forward strand.
AACTGCGGCAGATAGCGCGCGAAGTAGTCGTCCAGGGCGTCGATCCCGCGTGTGGCCAGGGCGACCAGCGAGCCGGTCCGCTGCCCGCTCAGCCAGCCGGGGCCGAGTGCCGTCGCACGCTCCAGCAGCCGTCCGCGCAGCTCCGACTTCACCGCCGCGCTCGCCCGGTGCGCGGCGAGCTCGGTCAGCCAGGAGACCAGCGCACGGCCGCAGGCCACGGCCACCAGCAACAGCAGGGGAGTGCGGAGTGCGGCCACCGTCCTGTGGTGCTGGAAAGCGCCCACCACCACCTCGGCGATGAGCATCGCCTGGGCGATCATCAGCCCCGCGCCGACGGCGCCCAGCCCGACGACGGCCACCAGGAAGAGCCGGGTGGCACGAGCGTGACGGAGAAGTCGCGGATCGATCGGTTTCATGCGAGAGACGCCCTTCGGCCCCAAGGGGGTGTTTCACGTGAAACACCCCCTTGTCGGACTCAGTGCGCGGAGTCGGCGAGGTGCTGCGTGCCGATCCGCTTGCGGAACACCCAGTAGGTCCACCCCTGGTAGAGCAGGACAACCGGCAGGGCGACCACCGAGAGCCAGGTCATGATCTTCAGGGTGTAGGGGCTGGAGGAGGCGTTGGTGACCGTCAGGCTCCAGTCCGCATTGAGCGTGGACGGCATGACGTTCGGGAAGAGCGTCAGGAAGAGCATCGCCACAGCCGCCACGATGGTGACACCGGACAGCGTGAACGACCATCCCTCGCGTCCCGCCCGGTTCGCCACCAGGGCGGCGACCAGCGCGGCGACCGCGGCGACCAGCGCGACCAGGCTCGTGCCGTCACCGCTGTCGGCCTGGGTCCACAGCAGGAAGACCAGAGCCAGGACGGCCGTGACCAGTCCCACGCGCTGCGCCAGCTGCCGTGCACGCTCCCGGATGTCACCGACGGTCTTGAGCGCCGCGAACACCGCGCCGTGGAAGGTGAAGAGCGTCAGCGTGACCAGACCGCCCAGCAGGGCGTACGGGTTGAGCAGGTCCCCCAGGCCTCCCACGTACTCGAAGTTGGAGTCGATCTTCACTCCGCGCACGATGTTCCCGAACGCCACGCCCCAGAGGAAGGCGGGGACGAGCGAGGTCCAGAAGATCGCCGCATCCCAGTTGCGCTGCCAGCGCTCCTCCGGCCGCTTCGACCGGTACTCGAAGGCGACCCCCCGGATGATCAGACAGATCAGGATGGCCAGCAGCGGCACATAGAAGCCGGAGAAGAGCGTGGCGTACCACTCGGGGAAGGCGGCGAAGGTGGCGCCACCGGCCGTGAGCAGCCACACCTCGTTGCCGTCCCAGACGGGGCCGATGGTGTTGATCAGCACTCGCTTCTCGGCACGGTCACGGGCGAGCAGCCGGGTGAGGATCCCGATGCCGAAGTCGAAGCCCTCCAGGAAGAAGTAGCCGATCCACAGGACGGCGATCAGAACGAACCAGACAGTGTGCAGTTCCATGGCGGTACGGCTCCCTCGGCCTAGTACGAGAAGGCCATCGGCTTGTCGGCGTCACGGAGATCGCCGCCGATCTTCTTGGGCGGAGTGAGGTCGGCCTCGGTGAGCTCGGGCGGTCCCGCCTTGACGTACTTGGCGAGCAGCTTGACCTCGATGACGGCCAGGGCGGCGTACACCAGGGTGAAGATGCTCATCGAGGCGATGACCTCGGCCTGGGACACGCCCGGGGAGACCGCGTGCCGGGTCTGCATCAGGCCGTAGACGACCCAGGGCTGCCGGCCCATCTCGGTGAAGAGCCATCCCCAGGAGTTGGCGATCAGCGGGAACGCCATCGTCCAGACCCCCAGGAGCCAGTACATCCGGGTGGGCTTCGCTCCGAGCGGCTTCCTCAGCAGCACCAGATGCGGCACCTCGTCCTCTCCGGTGCGCAGGGCGGCCGGCAGAAGGAACTTCTTCCGGGTGAGCCAGAGCCCCAGCAGGGCGATCGAGAAGGACGCCATGCCGAAGCCGATCATCCACCGGAAGCTCCAGTAGGCGACGGGGACGACGGGCCGGTAGTCACCGGGACCGAACTGCTTCTGCAGGGCCTCGTTGGTGTCGTTGATGCCGGGCACGGGCGAGTCGAAGTCGCCGTGGGCGAGGAAGGACAGCAGCCCGGGGACCTCCAGTGCGACCTTGTTGTGCCCCTTGTCGACGTCCCCGTACGCGAAGACCGAGAAGGGCGCCGGGCTCTCGGTGTCCCACAGCGCTTCGGCGGCGGCCATCTTCATGGGCTGCTGCTGGTACATGACCTTGCCGAGGACGTCTCCGCTGATCGCGGTGAGCAGGCCCGCGACCGCCATGGTGACCAGGCCGAGCCGGAGCGAGGTCCGCATGACGGAGATGTGCTTCTTGCGCATGAGGTGGTAGGCGGCGATGCCCACCATGAAGGCGCCACCGGTCAGGAAGGCCGCAGAGAAGGTGTGGAAGACCTGGCTGAGCGTGGTGTTCTGGGTGAGCACCAGCCAGAAGTCGGTGAGCTCGGCCCGGCCCTTCTCCTCGTTGATCCGGTAGCCGACGGGGTGCTGCATCCAGGAGTTGGCCGCGAGGATGAAGTAGGCCGACACCAGCGTGCCGAACGCGACCATCCAGATGCAGGCCAGGTGGATCTTCCTGGGCAGCTTGTCCCAGCCGAAGATCCACAGGCCGATGAACGTGGACTCGAAGAAGAAAGCGATCAGCGCCTCGAAGGCGAGCGGTGCACCGAAGACGTCTCCGACGAAGCGGGAGTAGTCCGACCAGTTCATGCCGAACTGGAACTCCTGCACGATTCCGGTGACCACACCCATGGCGATGTTGATCAGGAAAAGCTTGCCCCAGAACTTGGTGGCCCTGAGGTACTTCTCCTTCTCCGTCCGCACCCAGGCGGTCTGCAGTCCAGCCGTCAGGGCAGCCAGAGAGATCGTCAGGGGGACGAACAGGAAGTGGTAGACGGTCGTGATGCCGAATTGCCAGCGCGCCAGTGTCTCCGGCGCCAGAGCCAGGTCCACGTCGTCACTCTCCTTACGTCACCGCGGCGGTGGTGACGGTTTGCCCCGATGTGACCTGCACAACAAGGCCATAATGGACGTACTTGTGAAAGCGTTCACATTCACAAGCAATTATGACGCACGTGCCTTCGAGGCTCGAGAGGGGGGTCCCCCCTGATGTCAACCCCTTGAACAAGACATGTCCGCCGACAGCAGACGGGGCGGGCCCGGGACCCGCCCGGTGCCCGCCCCGGCCGCGCCGGCCGCGTCGCTCAGAGCTCCTTGCGGAACTCCTCCGCCGCCTTCAGGAAGATGTCGTTCGCCTCGGTCTCTCCGATGGTCACCCGCACGCCCTCGCCCGGGAACGGCCGGATCACCACGCCCGCCCGCTCACACGCCTCGGCGAAGTCGACCGTACGCTCCCCCAGCCGCAGCCACACGAAGTTGGCCTGCGTCTCGGGCACCGTCCAGCCCTGCGCGCGCAGCCCGTCGACCACCCGCGTGCGCTCGCGCACCAGCGCACCGACCCGCTCCAGCAGTGCGTCCTCGGCCCGCAGCGAGGCGACCGCCGCCTCCTGCGCCAGCTGGCTCACACCGAACGGCACCGCCGTCTTGCGCAGCGCCGCCGCCACCGGCTCATGGGCGATCGCGAAGCCGACCCGCAGCCCGGCCAGGCCGTACGCCTTGGAGAACGTGCGCAGCACACAGACGTTCGGCCGGTCGCGGTAGAGCTCCACACCGTCCGGCACCTCGGGGTCGTGGATGAACTCGCGGTAGGCCTCGTCCAGGACCACCAGCACGTCGGAGGGCACCCGGTCGAGGAAGCGCTCCAGCTCGGCCCGCCGCACCACCGTGCCGGTCGGGTTGTTCGGATTGCAGACGAAGACCAGGCGGGTGCGGTCGGTGATCGCGTCCGCCATCGCGTCCAGGTCGTGCACCTCGTCCGAGGTCAGCGGCACCTGTACGGAGGCCGCCCCGCTGATCTGCGTGATGATCGGGTACGCCTCGAAGGACCGCCAGGCGTAGACGACCTCGTCGCCGGGGCCGCTGGTGGACTGGAGCAGCTGCTGGGCGACACCGACGGAGCCGGTGCCGGTGGCCAGATGGGAGGCCGGTACGTCGAAACGCCGGGACAGCTCGTCGATCAGGGCCGTGCACGCCATGTCCGGGTAGCGGTTGAAGGAGGAAGCGGCGGCCGTCACCGCCTCCATCACCCCCGGCAGCGGCGGATAGGGGTTCTCATTGGAGGACAGCTTGTACGCCACCGGGCCGCCGGCCGCGGCGGGCTTTCCCGGCTTGTAGGTGGGGATACCCTCCAGCTCGGCGCGCAGCTTCGGGCTCGTCTTGCTCACCGCAGTCCTCCTCGTGACCACCACCGGCTTTCAATACTGCACACCTTATGAGGATTGGATGCCGCTGCGAATGGGTCGGACAGCATCACCTGTGCATCGGTTGTGTGGCGATACCGACCTCATGAGTCACACCGGCCTCAGGCGCATCACCGCACCCGGGCCTGTCCCCCGAGGGGGCGCGTCAAGATATATCCATGCGCCGGTGGCTTGCGCCGTGGCGCGCATCCCTCGTGAAGGTGAGTTGAGACCTCTTCGAGACCTTGGGAGCTCAACAGGTTCATACGGGCCGCCGTGCCAGGTCCTGGCATCACTTCTCTCAACTGACATGTTTTCAAAGAAATTCGAGCACGGATGACCATGCAGAAACGTGCCTGTCAACAACTGCATATGCGTCCGCACTACCCCGCCGCGTGAGCCCTACTATCGGCTCGCCATGACAGCAGCAGGGAAGCACCAGGTGAGCCGCGCGGAAACCTCACGCCGAGGCGGTCGGTCGGGCCGGGCGGGCATCAGAGACGTGGCCGCCGCCGCCGGAGTCTCCATCACGACCGTCTCCGACGCCCTCAACGGCAAGGGCCGGCTCCCCGACGCCACCCGACGCCATGTCCGCGAGGTCGCCGACCGACTGGGATACCGCCCCTCGGCCGCGGCCCGCACCCTCCGTACCGGCAAGTCGGGCCTCATCGGTCTGACGGTGACGACCTACGGGGATGAACCTTTCACCTTCACCGAGTTCGCGTACTTCGCCGAGATGGCCCGGGCCGCCACCTCGGCCGCGCTCGCCCGCGGCTACGCCCTCGTCATCCTGCCCGCGACCTCGCGCCACGACGTGTGGTCGAACGTCGCCCTGGACGGCACGGTCGTCATCGACCCCTCCGACCAGGACCCGGTCGTCAGCGAACTGGTCCGTCAGGGCTTACCCGTGGTCAGCGACGGCCGCCCGGCCGGCACGCTCCCCGTCACCGCCTGGGTCGACAACGATCACGAAGCCGCCGTCCTCGGCATCCTCGACCACCTCGCCGAGGCCGGCGCCCGCCGCATCGGCCTGCTCACCGGCACCACCACGGACACCTACACCCACCTGTCGACGACCGCCTACCTGAACTGGTGCGAGCGCGTCGGCCAGGACCCGGTCTACGAGGCCTACCCCGCCCACGACCCGTGCGCGGGCGCCGTCGCCGCCGACCGGCTGCTGGCCCGCCCCGACCGGCCCGACGCCGTCTACGGGCTGTTCGACCCCAACGGCACCGACCTGCTCGCCGCCGCCCGCCGCTACGGCCTGCGCGTCCCCGAGGACCTGCTGCTGGTGTGCTGCAGCGAGTCCACCGTGTACGCCAGCACGGATCCGCCCATCACCACGCTCTCCCTGAAGCCGCGCCGGATCGGCACGGCGGTCGTCCAGCTCCTCATCGACGCGATCGAGGGCGTCGAGTCGGAGCGCCCGGTCCAGCAGGTCATACCGACCGAACTGATCGTGCGCACCTCGTCCCAGCGACGCCCGCAGCGCCGCACGATCAGCCCGCCCCGCGCCTCGGACGGGCACTAGCGTTCCGGCAGGCAACGCCTGCCGGAGCACGGGAGCAGAGCGGCTGCGGGACCATCGCAGGCCGGTCATTCAGGGCGAAAGCCGCGGTGAACCGGAGTCTTGCTCCGATTCACCACCCCTGGGTCATCACATGGCGCGATCCGCATTCCTATGATGGGCCCACGACACCGCAGGCCGCTGCGACCAGGCAGTCCGGAGCGGTGCAGGTGCGGCGCGATGGTGGAGGGGTCGATGACGCAGGGGGCCGGTCAGGGACCCGAGGTGGAGCGCACGGCGACGCTGCGCGACTTCCGGGTACCCGCGTACGTCCACGGGACCGGTCCGTACGCCCACAGCACGCCTCTCAGCGAGGCGGCCCGGAGAGGCTACTCCGACGCGTACACACCCACCGAGCGCGACCTGCCGGTCATCAACCGGGGAGACACGGTTCAGGTGGGCGTCGCCCCCGCGGCCGCCGCACAGCCCGGCAGCGGCCCGGGTCCCCTGTATGTCGTCGGTGACGTGCACGGCTACCTCGACCAGCTGGTGGCCGCCCTCCAGGAGAAGGGGCTCATCGACTCCGCCGGTCACTGGTGCGCGGGCACCACGCGGCTGTGGTTCCTCGGCGACTTCACCGACCGCGGACCGGACGGCGTCGGTGTCATCGACCTCGTGATGCGGCTGTCCGCCGAGGCCGCCGCCGCCGGCGGCTACTGCAAGGCCCTCATGGGCAACCACGAGCTGCTGCTGCTCGGCGCCAAGCGGTTCGGCGACACCCCCGTCAACTCCGGTGCGGGCACCGCCACCTTCCAGGCGGCCTGGCTGCTCAACGGCGGCCAGAAGACCGACATGGAGCGCCTCCAGGACCACCACCTGCAGTGGATGGCCCGCCTGGACGCGGTCACGGAGGTCGACGGCTATCTGCTCGTGCACTCCGACACCACCGCCTATCTCGACTACGGCACCTCGATCGAGGAGGTCAACGACAACGTCCGCGAAACGCTCACGCGCAACAACGTGGACGAGGTCTGGGACCTGTTCCGCAAGTTCACCAAGCGCTTCTCCTTCCGCGACGAGGGCGGCGCCGACGCCGTACGCTCCCTGCTTCATACGTACGGCGGCACCCGTATCGTTCACGGCCACAGCCCCATCCCTTATCTGCTGGGTCATGTGGGCTCCGAGGACGACGAGGGCGCGGGGCCGGTCGTGGAAGGACCGCATGTCTACGCCGACGGACTCGCCATCGCGATGGACGGCGGCGTGACCATGGCCGGAAAGCTGCTGGTCCAGCAACTTCCCCTGGAAAACTGACTGTTCACCGGCAGCTTTCGCCGGGGCGCCCGCGCGAATCGGCGCCCAATTTGTGCAAACCCCCTGTCATCGCGCGCTGTCACGGCTCTACCATCGGCTTATCCGTAGCAGGCTCCCCTCCGTTTCTGCCCGACGGCTCGCCGCTGTGCGAGCCCCAAGCCCTACGGAGCATCGGGGGATGCACATGAACAGCGTTCCGCAGCACCTGCTGGATGAGGACCGTCTGGAATACGAGCGGGTCCTCGACGCGGCGCTGCGCTCCGCCCCGTACCGTCCGGAACTGACCGCTGTCGGACAACGGCTCGATCCGGAACAGCTGCGCGCCCTGGCGCTGGGTGCCACCGCTCTGATCACGGCCGCCGCGGCGGCCGAATACCGTCACTACGTCAAAATCCGCGAGGAACTGCGCCGTTCGGCATCGGCGTCTCTGTCCCCCACCGGCCGGTCCGGCTCCGCCGAGCCGGACGGAACCGGACTGACCGCCACCATGGAGGGGGTCGTCGAGTCCACCGGAGCGGGCGTGGGCGCCGTCATCACCGTGCTCACTCCCGTCCTGGCCGGAGTGGCCGCCGTTCTCTTCCTGCTCATCGGGTACATCCTGAAGATGCTCGACCCGGAGCAGACCTTCGCCCAGACCATGATCACCACGGGCTGGGTGTTCGGTGCCATCACCGCGGTGGCGATTCTCGTGGCCACCGCCGGACTGCTGCTCACCGCACTGCGCAACCGTCCCTCACCGGAGCCCGGTTCCCACGGCGAACTGGCCGAGGAACTCGCCCAGGCGAGAGAGGCCTGGCACAAGACCCTGCTCGAGCGGGGCATCCTGCCGTTCCTGCGCGACGCGCTCGCCGATGCCGGCGCCGCCGAGCCGGCCCGTACCGACTCGGCGGCGCCGTCCGGCCGCATCCCGCAACTCGGCTATGACCGCCCCGGTTTCAGCAGTCCCCAGGACGGAGTCCCCAGCCCCCGCCCGAGCTTCTCCAGTCCCGACTTCTCCCGTCCCGACTTCACCAGCCCGGACTTCGGAGGCCCGGAACACCAGCCGGAATGACCAGGACCCTCACCCCGAGGGCCCCGGCGCACCCCGTCCCGTACACGACGGGACCTCAGTCCACGACCGGCAGATACACCTTGTTGCCGGAGGCCGCGAACTCCTTCGCCTTCTGTGCCATGCCCTCCTCGATCTCCGCCGTGCTGAGGCCGTGTTCACGGCGGATGTCCCTCTACGGAACACCGGCGCGCCGGTCCCGAGGAGCCGATCCCTCCGACGTCCATGGGAGCGCGGCAGGTGGCCGGGGAGACTGGTTTCCACGGGGGCGTCAACGCGTACAAGGCCCCCGTGTGGCATCTTCGGCGCAGCGGCGACGGCGGCCTGTTCGACACCTACGCCGAGAGCTTCGACGCGGTGTGGTCCACGGCGACGCCCGTATGGCACGAGGGGTGACCATGACACGGACCGAGTACTACGACGACCCGAACGCGCCCGAGCCGAACAGCATGGTTGTCGCGGCTTCGGCGGTCGTCACCGACGAACAGGGACGCATCCTGCTCCAGCGCCGGCGCGACAACGGTCTGTGGGCCCTCCCCGGCGGGGGCATGGACCTCACCGACTCTCTCCCCGGCGCGGCCGTCCGCGAGGTCAAGGAAGAGACCGGCTTGGACGTGGAGATCACGGGGCTGGTCGGCACGTACACCGACCCGAGGCACATCATCGCCTACCCGGACGGTGAGGTGCGCCGACAGTTCAACGTCTGCTTCACCGCGCGCATCGTCGGCGGGAAACTGACGATCTCCGACGAGTCGACGGAGCTGCGGTTCGTTTCCCCGGAGGACCTGGATCGGCTTCCGGTGCACCACACGCAGCGACTCAGGCTCCGCCACTTCCTGGAGCGCCGCGAGCAGCCCTATCTCGGCTGACCCCACGGCAGCTGTCCGGCCCGCCGCACCATGTGCCGGTGGGCGCAGCGGTGTCGAAAGCTCACCGCGGAGAACAGCGGAAGCTGACCGACGGCTTCCCCTGAATGCCGTCGGTCAGCTTCGTTTGCGCAGGTCAGTCAGCCAAGGGCAGGTACACCTGGTTGCCGGAGGCCGCGAACTCCTTCGCCTTCTGTGCCATGCCCTCCTCGATCTCCGCCGTGCTGAGGCCGTGTTCACGGCGGATGTCCTGGGAGATCTTCATCGAGTAGAGCATCACCAAAAGCACCATATGCGCTACGGTCGCCCCAGCAGCCCAGACATGGACCAAGGAGGAACGCCGTGGGCAAGCGCGAAGACGTGATCAGCAAGCTGCGAGGCGCACCGGAGGGACTGCCGTCCGTCGAGGAGGTACGCGCCATGCTGGCCGCCGATCCCAACTTGAAGTGCGTTGTCTGCTATGCGCGGATCTCGTTTGACGGCCGGGTGAAGGACGCCCACGGCGTCGAGGACCAGCACCGGGACATGACGGAGACCGCTAGGAGGTTCGGGTGGCTGATCGTCTACCGCTACACGGATAACGACAAGAGCGCCAGCAAGGAAAACGTCGTTCGCGACGACTTCGAGCAGTTACTTGTCGACCTGACGGCAGGTGTGACGCCGGAGGGGTACCCGATCCACGGCGTTATGGCCGTGAACGACGACCGTCTGTACCGGCGCCCAAGCGACTGGGAGCGATACCTGAAGGCGTTCACCTCACATGAGGGGCGCGTCTACCACGACTCGAACGGCATTCAGGACCTCTATGCCGAAGGGTTCGAGATCAAGGGACTTGTGGGAGTCGCCATGTCCCTCAGTGAGACCAGGAAGAAGCAGCGGAGGAGCCGTAACAGTCATCGCAGCCGGGCGATCCGTGGGAAGTCCGTTGCAGCGTGGCGCCCCTTCGGCTGGGAGGACGACAAGGTAACGCTGCGTCAGAACGAGGCCGACGCAATCCGGAAGGCCGTGCACGACGTGATCGCCGGCGCTTCCATCTCAGAGATCACGCGGCAATGGAAGGAGGCCGGATACGTCACGAGCCGCGGGAACCCCTTCCAGTACCAGACCGTCAAGCAGATCCTGATGAACGCACGGCTCTGCGGGTATCGCGAGATCAAGGGGGAGCTTGTCCGTGATGGCGACGACCAGCCGATCGTGGGCGAGTGGGAGCCCATCATCACTCCGAAGCAGTGGTTCGCCGTCACGGCCAAGATCAGGGAACGGGGCGGCGGGACTGGAGTGCCACGCGGTGGCTTGGTCCACAAGTACCTACTGACCGGCATCCTGCGCTGCGGAAGCGTCCTGGAGGACGGCACTGTCTGCAACAACAAGATGATCGGGATCAAGGCGAACGACTGGCTCACATACGAGCACGCCTACATGTGCAAGAAGACAGTGGACGGTGGCTGCAACAAGACCTACAAGCGTGGCGACAAGACAGACAGCGTTATCGAGGAACTGGTGATCGCCAAGCTGGAACGGGACGCGGCGACCAAGGCCCAGGAAGTACCCGACTGGGACAAGGCTGATGCACTGGAACGTGCTCTGAAGAGCCGTAGGGAGCTTGAACGCCGCTGGCACGATGACGAAGACACGGACATCGACGACGAGACGTTCTTCCGCAACCTCCCCATCCTCGAGCGCCGGATCAAGGAACTGCGCGCCGACCAGAGGGCGCACGAGGCGTTGAAGGCGGAAGCCGAGGAGGCCACGGGGGACATCAGGAAGTCGTGGGAGTCGAAGACACTCACGCAGAAGCGGGAGGCGATCAAGAAGGTACTGAGTGCAGTGATCGCCGTACCTGGCGGGAAGGGCAACAAGACGTTCGATCCGAACCTGCTCAAGCCCGTGTGGCGGACCTCCGAATGAGCTGAAGTCCCAGGATCTCCCCCACACTCCGTAGTTGTTCGTCGGAGAGTGGGGGAGAGTCACGTAGCTGTCGATCAATCCATGCCTGCATTGCCGCCTGCTCTCGGTCTGTGTGGCTCGGTTTCCTCCGTGTCGCGCTCAGGCAGCATCACCACCAGCGCGGAGGGATTCGGCCGCCACTGTGCGGTTGAGGGCCATGTCCTCTGCTACTCCAGCTGCGATGAGTGCGGCGCCGGGGGTGTGGCCTGAGCCGACGTAGCGCCAGTGCCGTTCGGTGACTGCGCCGGGTATGTCGGTATGACCCACGTGATGGACGCGTTCGGCGCGGAGTGCTGCGTACGTCGTCGAGTAGGCGCGGGATTTGGTGAGGATGTGCCCCCGGTAGCCGAGGGTGTGAGTCCAGTCCCGGAGCCGGAGGGGCGCGTACTCGGGAAGTCCGCCAAGGCGCCAGCAGGTGCGCATGAGGGTGCGGACGTGTTCGCTCACGGGTGCCGACTCGATGTCGGCCCAGGCCGATAGGGCGTGGTCGAGGCCGGCGCCTGTCTCGCTCGCTCCCTTGGTGATGTACTTGGCCACGTAGGCGGCCACCGCGTCATCGTCGGGTCCGTCGCCGTTGGTACGCAGGGGCCGGGCGTCGACCTGTGCGCCCCAGCGCAAGGTCAGCTCGCCCACGGCTGGGCTGTAAGGGGTGCGGACGAAGACTCGTCGGGCGGAGGCGTACACGGCACCGATGAGCTGGTCTGGAGTGCTCCAGGCCGGGGGTTTGTCGGCGGGTCCGTTCGGGCCGTCGAGGCGGACAACGGCGTGCACGTGGACGGCCGCGCGTTTCTGGTACTCGGCGACGCGGGCGAAGGACAGCCGGGCGTGGCGGGCGAAGTGGGACTGTACGAGGCCAGCAGCGGAGGCGAGGCGCCGCCGCACGTCGATGACGAACCGGTCCCACAGCTTGGATGCGTGTGCGTGCCACAGCACGTGCGCGGCGTAGTCGTAGCAGTCGGGGCAGAGTGGTTGCCCGACGATTGCAGCGTCCGGCGCATGGACGGCGCCGCAGCCGAGGGGACGGCCGTGTTCGCAGGTTCCGCCGTCGCGGCGGGGACGACATAGCTCCCCGGCTCGATGGACCGGGCCGAAGGACGGGGCGGTGAGGGTGACGAAGAGCCGGGGGTGCGTGCGGACGGCGGTGGGGACGTTCTTGCCGCCGAGGATGCCGGCGCGGACGAGGTGGTAGGTGTCTCCCGCGTGGAGGCGGGAGCAGGCCGGGCACACGGTCGCGCGCCGGTTGCGGCAGCGGACCAGGAGGCGTTCACCAGGCTCGTGGCGGGTGTCGTAGTGGTGGAGGATTTCGCCGGTTGTGCCGTCCAGGATGGTGGTGAAACCGGAGAGATGGATGGGATGGGAGCAACCGCCGGTGGCGGTGATCTGCTCCAGCCAACGGCCGAACTTGGGATCTCGGGCGAGGCGGATGGCGTCGCGGTCTGCTTCGGAAAGCTGACGTAGGCGCGCCGCATGGTCCAGGGCGGCGCGCCGGTCAGTCGGTGTGATCTGCGGGGTGATGGTGGTGACCTTCCGGAATGGACCGCCGTAGCGGCCGGATGGGTGGTGGGCGGTGCGTCGTGAGTCATGGGAATCACCTCCGTTGTGTGGTCGGGTGGGGGTGGATCAGCGGATGGTTCCGGTGCCCCGGCAGACGCGGCAGCGCCGCTGTCGTCCGGTCCAGGTGCGGCGGGCTCCGTCGCCCTTGCAGTGGGGGCACCTCACGCGGGGCATGGGCATGCTGCTGTGTCCTTTCCGTCAGGGGTGGGAGAAGCCGTTGATCAGCCAGGTGACGAGGCCGTGGATGGTGAAGAGCACAGGGGTCTGGCCGAGGTAGAGGCCGAAAAGGCCGACGCAGACTGCTTCCCCAGGCACGCACGTCGCGGGAGCGGACGAGGAGGACGGTGATGATCCCGAAGATCACCGCGAACGTGAATGCCGTACCTTCCTTGATCACTTGGCCTCCCCTTCCAGCGCCGCAAGGGCACGGTTCAGGCTGGGCAGTTCAGGAGTGATCGCCGCGTACTTCTTCGTGATCGCCACGGCCTCTTCGGTGGGGGTGAGGTGGGAACGGGCGCGGCTCCAGCCGCCGTCCGGCCCGGTGCACACGGCCACGCCGCGTTCCTCTGCTGTGATCGACTGGGCGACGACCACGGCGTCCTTGTTCAGGTCGCCCAGGGTCATCTCAGCCGTGCTGGGGTCGTTGACGCGGTGGCAGATCCGGCCGCTGAGCTGGGCTCGCAGGGCGGTGACGCCGGGGCCCAGGTCGGAGCCGACGCGTTGGCCGGCCACAACCAGATGCATCCCCAGCGCTGCCCCGAGCTGGGCCAGCCGCAGCAGCAGCGTGGAGCACTGTTCTGCTTCCGCCTTGCTGTCGCGGGTGCCGTCCGACAGGTACAGTTCGGCGATCTCATCGATGATCACGACGACCGGCACCGGCCGTAGCTGCTTGGGAAGCTCCCAGATCGAGCGAACCCCTGCCGAACGGCAGGCGTTCATCCGGTCCTGCATGTCGACTACCAGCGCGGAGAGCACGGCGATCGCTTCCCTGCGACAGGTCGCCAGCGCGCTGAGCCGTCCTGCGAACAGGCCCAGCTCCATGCCGCCTTTGCAGTCGATGCCGACCAGGGCCACCGGCTGCCCAGCAAGCTGGGTGATCAGCCGGGCCAGCAACGTGGACTTGCCCGAGCGGGTGGCTCCGGCAATCAGCCAGTGCGGCACAAGCCGCAGGTTCATCACCCACGCCCCGCCGGACTCCAGCACACCGATCAGCGCGGAGAGGAGCTCGGCCGGGGCCGTGGCCAAGCCGGGCCGCTCCAAAGGATCCGTGGCCGTTACCGTCAGCAGGACGAGCCCGCGTGCCGGTGAGGTGACCCGCACTGCGTGCACCTTCCACGCGTGCACGAACGCGTCCGCCGCCTTCAGATACGTCGCCGGGGTCTGACCCGCGTGCAGGCGCACGACCACGGTCAGCCCCATACGGGTGACGCGCGGAAAGGAGATCCGCGGAGCCACCGGCCGCAGCGAATCGCCCTTCACCACCAGGTCCCCGAGCAACCCGCGCGGCGAGTGTCGGGAGACGGTGAGGTCATTGAGCAGGGCGACCCTGCGCCAGGTGAACACCACCCGGCACGCGGCGGCCGGGTAACCCACGAGGTACCAGTGCCAGACCGGACGGTGCCGGCGCACCAGGTCACCGACCACCAGCACCCAGGCCAGCACGGCGAGTGCAAGGGCGAACAGGAGCGATCCCATCAGGCGCCACCGCCCTTGCCGAGTGCCGCCGTCGGGCCGGGCATGGGGGTGATGGCATCGGCGCGGAAGCTGACGCCGTGCCGCTCGCCCATCGACCAGACGAACGCCGTCAGCCCGGTGACCTTGACGATCTGTCCTTCCTCGATGCCTTTGGGCTCACCGGCCACGGCGATCTCGATGACGGAGATCCGCCGTCGGTCCTGCCGCACGGTGACGGCGACGGTGTAGACCGGGTTGCCGTCCCGGTCCTTCTTCACCTCCTGTGTCTCGGGGTTGCTGATCTTCACTTCCGGCGCGATGGCGCACCGCAGTACGCCCAGCCGTGATGTGTCCACGGGAATGGACTGCATTTCTTTGGCCTCCCTGGCCAGTCGAGAACGCCAGACACATCCTGACGTCACTTGTCCTTACGAGTTATGACTATGGAGTCCTGTGCGGCGAGTGTGCAACTACTTATGCTGACGAGTGATGTCGCGCGTGCGACGTGCCTACGACCCGGAGATAAGTCGATGTCGGAGATCCAGCGCCCCGGAGCCCTCTATCAGCAGGTGGCCGCCGCGATCAGAGAAGCGATTCTCACGGGCGAGTTCGCTCCTGGCTCCCTGCTGCCGTCCGAGGCACAGCTCATGGCCCGCTACGGTGTCTCCCGCCCCACCGTCCGCAACGCGATCGCCGCACTTCGCGCCGAGGGCCTGATCGATGTACGCCACGGCAAGGGCAGCTTCGTACGCTCCAGCGGGCAGCCTGTCCTCACTGTCGAACGCCGTATCGGCCGTACCGTCGAAGGCAAGTTCGTGATGCCCAATGGCAATGTCTGGCAGGAGGCCGAGGAACCAAGCACCTACCGCACCCACACCACCAAGGACACCGGCCGACTGCTTCAACTCGATGAGGAAGAAGCATTGTTCGGCTGTGATCGGTTGCTCGTCGACCCCGACACCGGGACGCGCGCCATGCACCGCATCCTGATCCCTTTCGAAACCGCCGAGGCTGTCCCGCTGCTCGGCAAGGAGCCGTGCAAGCCTCCGGCAGCGATCTACTGGGTCCTCACCCAGGCTGGACACAAACTGTCGTGGACCGAGACGGTACGCGCCCGTATGCCGCTGCCCGACGAACGCATCGTGCTCCAGCTCCCCGACGCGACTCCGATCCTGCACCTGGCCCGTCTCACACACGGCACCGGCGACCGCCCCTTGATCCTCGAGGAGCTGCGCATCGGCGCAGACCGTGCCGAACTCGCCTACCGGATCACTGCCGACAAACAGCCCGTCTGACGCGCCCACGCCTGAGCAGTGACCGGCATCGGTCGAAACCGCCTTCACTTCCTCAAGGGCGCGCCTGCGGCGCGCCGGGTCGCCCGGCCGCCCCGGCCGGGCGTGCGGCGTGGCCGCCGGTCCCGTCCGGTCGCCGGACGCCCCACGCCGCAGCCAGCCAGAGAATCCGCGGCGTCGACCGGCCGTCGCAGGCCAGGGCATGGTGGGCTGGGGGTCGCCGACATCCGAGACTTTACGCAGCTCCCATGGGGCGAGCCTCGAAGAACAGGGGGCCCATCGGGCACAATCGCGGGCAGGTCCACTACCTGCCCGATTCGCCAGGCCAGCGTAAGGCCCCCTGTTCACTCGCCCCATGGCAGCTACTGCCCAAAGTCTCTCCGGCCGACGACGTGCCCACGTACCGCGCTCACCAGCGAAAGCATTTCTCACGCGGCACCGCCACCACCGTCGGCGAGCCCTTCCAGGAGTCCGGCGAGCCGATCCACTGCGTCCGGCCAGCCCGCCAGCCGCACGAGCCCTCGTCCGTCCTCCCCCGTCGAGGCAACCGCCCGCATAGCCGGCAGCTCGAAGCCCGCGCCCAGAAGCGCCCGGTTCAACCGGTCGGCGACCTTCCGGGCCTCCCGCCAGCCCGCCACGTAGTCGACCCCCGGCACCCACAGGCCGTGGCCGACGCCCATCACGTCGTCGAGGTCATCGCTCAGCCAGCTCTCACCCGAGCCAGTCACCTTGCCCACCTCTGCCCTGATCTAGGTAACGGGTCATCAACTCCCTTTGGCCCAGGGCAGACGAGCAGCACGACAGCCCCGGTACCATCGGCACCGGGAACCGCCGTGTTCCCAGCCGGGCCACCCTCTTCGCTTTCCAGGGCTGATGGGGTGGCCCGGTCTCGGTATGTGGTTGTCAGGCGCGGTCCCTCAGCCGGGAGGGGAGCTCCCATGACCGGAGGGACCGCGCCCGCGGCCGGAGCTGGTCAAACTCCAGCCGGTGTCCGATCCGCCGCCTGCTCCCGATCGCAAGGGAGCACATCGCAGGCGGCGGATCGGAGATCATCAGCGCGGCCTGTGCTCAGCCCCCGCCCTCCAGATCGAAGCGGCACCAAACCGTCTTGCCGCCCCCGTCCTCCGGCGTCCACCACACCGACGTGGCCAGTCGCTGAGCGATGAGCAGCCCGCGCCCGGTCTCCGGCAACACCGCCTCGGACAGCTCTCCCACCAGCCCCGGCGAGAAGGTCTCACCCACCGGGAGCAAGGGAGGCGTCGAGTCCTCATCGGCAACACCGATGAACAGCCACTTCGGCCACACCTTGAAGATCACGTCGATACGCCGGCAACCACCCGGACAAGCCAGATGCCGATCCGGCACCGCGTGGTTCACCACGTTTCCGACCAGCTCCGAAACAACCAGCCGGGCATCATCCACTACGCCACTGGCACCCGTGCCCCGAAGGAACTCAGCCGTCTGGTCCCGTGCGATGCGTGCCGCGTTTCCGCACTCGGCGAAGAGCGTCAGTGTCAGGTAATGCCCCGTGGAGGACGCATCCGGCGCCACGAACCAGTGGGCGTATGCGTCCAACTCACTCGCCAGAAGCTTGGCTTTCCCCGCATCCATCACGTTCCCTTCCGAGCCTGAGACAGCCCTCACGACACCGCTTGCCGCATGCAGGCCAGTACACGGCGAAAGGCCGCTGACCGGGAGCGTTCACCAGGGGGTTCACGTGAACATCGACAAACGCAAAGGGGGTTCACCAATGAACCCCCCAGCGAGAGCCTGCTGTGACACGATGAATACTCGCCGTCATTCTCGGGTTGGCAGGGGAGCATGAACCGAGAGCCGAACGCGCAGTTGATCGCCGTCATGGACGAGGCGAAAGTCTCGAACAAAGGCCTTGCCAAACGAATGAGAGATGCCGCAGACCAGCGAGGCATCAAGCTCGGAACGACACATGTCTCAGTGCAGCGCTGGCGAAACGGCGCCGGTATCCAGCCCCAGACCGCGGCGATCATGGCGGACGTGCTCAGCTCGAAGCTGGGCCGCCGCGTCACGCCGACTGATCTCGGGTTCTTCGACCACAGCCGGCCGACCGCCCCGGAGCCTGTGAATTACCCGAGCGCGGTCCCTGACGTTCTGTCCATGCTGGACAAACTCGCCCAAGAGCGCGCCGAGGAGGCGGTCACCGATCGACTGGTCGTAGCAGACGCCGACCTCAGCACCACTGTCCTCTCCTGGATGATCGCGCGCCCTGACGGCATCCAGGCCGACCGCCCCGCTCGTCAACGAGTCGGCATGCGAGACGTGCGTGCGATCAGGGACGCAGCGGTCACGTTCATGCAGCTCGACTTCAAGTACGGCGGAGGCCACGGCCACCGAGCCTTACGCCACTACTTCCGCCATGAGGTCCTGCCGCTGCTCAATGCCAGCTACAGCGAGAAGGTGGGCCATGCGCTGTTCAGCGCCGCCGCCGAGGTGTCCCAGTTGCTGGCGTGGACCGCGTACGACATCGGAAACCACCGACTCGCCCACCGCTACCTCACTTCCACACTGCGCCTGTCCCAGGTCATCGACGACCGCATGTTCGGCGCCCGCATCCTCGGCAACCTCAGCCACCAGGCCAACTATCTGGGCAACCACACCCAAGCCATCCAGCTCGCCCGCGCTGCCGTCGAGGGCGCCAAAGGCCGAGCCACCCCACGCGCCATGGCTAACTACTGGGCCATGGAGGCCCGAGCTCTGTCCAACGCAGGCGACCGCACCGGGGCCGGCCATGCCATGAACCAGGCCGAACGACACTTCGAGCAAGCCGACACCGCCGACGACCCCGCATGGCTGAGCTACTTCGACGAAGCCGAACTCCTGGGTGAGTTCTGCCACTGCTTCCGCGACCTGAAAATGCGCAGGGAAGCCGTCGAGCATGCACAACGCGCCGTCGACAGCACCGACCCCCAGTACGCCCGCACCCTCGGTTTCTGCCGCATGGTGCTCGCCCAGAGTCAGCTACTGAACGGCGACTTGGAAGCCGCCATCGCCACCGCAAGCCTTGCCGTGGACAGTGGCGACTCCCTCCAGTCCTCACGCTTCCAGCGTTATGTCACCGACTTCCAGGCGGAAGTCAGCAAGTACGCGTCCCATCCCGCCGTCGTCACCTTCAACGAGCAAGTCAGCGAAGCACTTGCCCGCCTGGACGACGAGGACGAGTAACAGCTACCGCGGCTGCCAATCACGCGGCGCATCATCGTCACGCAGGGCGGCGATACGCCGGCGGTACTCGTCCGCCGTCTCCTGATCCTCCTGCACGTTCTGCATGAGCCACGTCGTCATGCTGAACTCTTGGAGCCGCCGAAGCGTGTCGTATCCGTACCAGTCGTACAGGTCCCGCCCGTACGCCCGCACGAAGTCCGCGTACTGCTCATCGGTCTGCCACCCAAGGCTGTGATGCTCAACCGCCGTGACCATCAGATCCCACTCGGGGTGGTCGAAGCAGAAGGCTTCGAAGTCGATCAGGATCACTTCGTCCCGATCGTTCACCATGAGGTTCTGCACGTGAGCATCACCGTGCACCGGTCCCTTGGGCGTCTCGAACCTCAGCTCTCCGAACTGGTCGCGCAGCTCACGCCAACGCTTGCGAAGGAACACCCTGTCGTCGCCCGGGATCGCAGCTCGACTGATCCGCAGTTCTTGCTTGTCGAAAGGGTCGAACGACGGCAGCTCAAGCCCGGCCGGCAGCGTCATGGAGTGCAGGTCACGCAAGACGCTGCCCAACTCCCCATAGGTTGCCTTGCGGTCACCCTCCACGATGAGGTGCCAGAAGGTCACTGGGTGGCCCTCGACCAACAACGGCTGCTCCAGGTCGTCGATGACGCGTGCGGCCGGAAACCCTTCCGCAGCAAGCCATCGCGACACCTCTACCTCAGTGCGCGCCTTCGGCAGGTACTCTTCACCACGGGCAACGCGCACGACCACCGGGACCGAGGCCAGCCGAAACAGCGCGTTCTCCCCGAGGCGGATGAGCTCAGCGTCTCTGTCATCTAACCCAGCTACTCGGCATGCAGCACTCATCACCCGCGCAGCCCCCGCCGACGTGAACCCCTCACCCGACCGAGCAGCGTCAACCGCCATGCCCGCACCAGCTCCCCTAGTCGCGCGCGATCAACCGGCACACGACTAGAGGTGACCAACCCCGACGTGTACCAGACACGACCCCGACGGTACCTATCGCAGAGATAGCAGGGCGAGAGCGCATGCAAGGGCGATCATGATCCGCCCATCAGCACCGCCCGGTTCGCGACACCTGTCGCGAGACACCCGGCCAGCGTCGAGTGTTCAGAACTCAATGCGTCGGGTGATTGACGTGTAGCCACCTGGACTACGAGAAATAACCCAAATGGGGGATGGAGGGGTCGAACCTATGCGCGTAGACTGCTCCAGACAACTCAATAGAGGGAGGTGATGACCCATGGCAGCGCCTTGAAGAATCCCTGCATATAGCAGGGAGTTGAGCCACTGAAGGCTCAACTAATCATTTAGTTAGGTTGTGGTGCCCATGCAAACCTGAAGAGATGGACGCTGGAAATGTCTTCTTTCATGAAAAAGTTCGCTGTCGTAAGCAACATCGTCTCGTGGAGTGGCACTGTAAGTATTAGCGCCGGATTCGTTGCTCTAGCAACAGGAGCCACCGTTGTGGCTTCTCTGGGGGTCGCTGCGGCAACCTTCCCTGCTGTAGGAGCCCTCGGCCTTGGCATCGCCAGGGGTTTGGGATTGATTACTTGATACATTGATGCAGTTTATGTTCCTTGCGGAGCAGCCAGCCCCGCATTACAACACATGATCCGGAGCAGCCAGCCCCGGTCGAATAAAACCGCATAACACATCCTGGAACCTAGGCCAGGATAAGAGGGCCCCGAAGCCATCGGGGCCCTCACTTGTGTAACAACTGGGCGTAACGCAAAGGGGGCCAGTTCGAACACCATCCCCCAGCGCCATCGGAGTTACTCAGCCACCGGAACGGACATCCGATGTTCCGCCTTCACGATCTCCCTTGACTCATTCCGGACTAGCAAGCGTCAGAAGAGAACCCCACATCTCTTAAGTATTATTGATCATGCTCTCGGCAGCAAAGAGGTACCTCCAAGTTCCAAACTCTCCGGAATCTCTGACGAATCGAGCTCAGTCTTCTGCCGAGCCTCTTCTGCGGATCGCGTCCATGACGCTGCAACCGTACTGGCCACCACTGATGCTCCAGAGAGACACTAGAGCCGGGGTGAGGTCGAACCAGTTCCCTGGGTGCACAGAACCGTCTTGCTTGGGACTCGTTGCTGAACACGTCGTCGGCCCTCCATCTTGATTCAGATGGAGGGCCGACGATCATCGGAACCGCCGCTCTTACGGGCAGATGTGCATCGGTGTCTCAGTCGACGATCGGCAGGTACAGCCGGTGCCCTGCCTCCGCGAACTCCTTCGACTTCTGCATCATCCCCTCGGCGACCTCCTCGGCAGTCGCCCCCTCAGCCACGTCGCCGGCGAACTTCTTTGTGATGCTTTGGCTAATTTTCATCGAGCAGAACTTCGGGCCGCACATCGAGCAGAAGTGGGCCGTCTTGGCGGGTTCCGCCGGGAGGGTCTCGTCATGGAAGTCCCGTGCCGTGTCCGGGTCGAGGGACAGGTTGAACTGGTCCTCCCACCGGAACTCGAAGCGGGCGTCGGACAGTGCGTCGTCCCATTCCTGCGCGCCCGGATGCCCCTTGGCGAGGTCGGCGGCATGGGCGGCGATCTTGTAGGTGATCACACCGGTCTTGACATCGTCGCGGTTGGGCAGGCCCAGGTGCTCCTTGGGCGTGACGTAGCAGAGCATGGCCGTGCCCCACCAGGCGATCATCGCGGCGCCGATGCCGGAGGTGATGTGGTCGTAGCCCGGTGCGATGTCGGTCGTCAGCGGGCCGAGCGTGTAGAACGGCGCTTCGTCGCAGATCTCCTGCTGGAGGTCGATGTTCTCCTTGATCTTGTGCATCGGGACGTGTCCCGGGCCCTCGATCATGGTCTGCACGTTGAAGCGCCGTGCGATCCGGGCGAGTTCCCCGAGCGTGCGCAGTTCCGCGAACTGGGCCTCGTCGTTGGCGTCCGCGATGGAGCCGGGCCGAAGGCCGTCGCCCAGGGAGTACGTGACGTCATAGGCGGCGAGGATCTCGCAGAGTTCCTCGAAGTGCTCGTACAGGAACGACTCCTTGTGGTGCGCGAGACACCAGGCCGCCATGATCGAGCCGCCGCGCGAGACGATGCCGGTCTTGCGGTTGGCGGTCAACGGGACGTAGGCCAGGCGCACACCGGCGTGGACGGTCATGTAGTCCACGCCCTGCTCGGCCTGCTCGATGACCGTGTCCTTGTAGATCTCCCAGGTCAGTTCCTCGGGCTTGCCGCCCACCTTCTCCAGGGCCTGATACAGCGGCACCGTGCCGATGGGGACGGGGGAGTTGCGCAGCACCCACTCCCGGGTGGTGTGGATGTTGCGGCCGGTGGAGAGGTCCATGACCGTGTCGGCGCCCCAGCGGGTCGCCCACCTCATCTTCTCCACCTCCTCCTCGATGGAGGAGGTCACCGCGGAGTTGCCGATGTTGGCGTTGACCTTCACCAGGAACCGCTTGCCGATGATCATCGGCTCGATCTCCGGGTGGTTGACGTTGGCCGGCAGCACGGCCCGGCCCGCCGCGATCTCCTCACGGACGACCTCGGGGTCGACGTTCTCCCGGATCGCCACGAACTCCATCTCGGGTGTGATCTCCCCGCGGCGCGCGTACGCGAGCTGCGTCACCGCCTGGCCGTTCCGGCCGCGGCGCGGCTGACGCGGCCGTCCGGGGAACACCGCGTCGAGGTTGCGCAGACCGCCGCGCGGTGAGGTGTGCCTGATCCCGTCGTCCTCGGGGCGGATGGGGCGCCCCGCGTACTCCTCGGTGTCTCCGCGGGCGATGATCCAGTTCTCCCGCAGCGGCGGCAATCCCCTGCGGACATCGGTGTCGACGAGCGGATCGGTGTACGGGCCCGACGTGTCGTACAGCGTGACCGTCCGCCCGTCGGTGAGGTGCACCCGACGGACCGGTACCCGCAGATCGGGACGTGAGCCCTCCACGTACGCCTTGTGCCAACCGATGGACTTCTGCGTGGAGGCAGGCGTACGTACATCCGTGTTGGTCATGAGACCTATCTCCCTACGCCGGCATTACCCGGTAACAGGTTCGGCGGTCGGCGCAGCGGTGTCCGTCTGCCGACGTTTCACGGTGAACATCGCACGTTTGCGTGAAACCCCGCGAAGACGGAGGTCAGCGCCCTCTCAGCCCGGTGCTCCGAGCTCCCGCGTGTGCAAAGGCACCTACACGCTAGCGTCATGCAGGGCGCGGTGAACAGGGGGTCCGCCCCGTTCCTTGGGATGATCGAGCGGTGACCACGACACAGCAGTCCCCCCATCCGCCGCCCGAACCACGCCACGGGCACGGGCACGGGCCCGGTCCGAGAATCGCCGGCGGGCACGGGCACACACACAGCCATGGGCCGGCCGCGCCCGTCTCCCGGCATCTGCGCAAGGTCATCGCGGCGGTCCTGATCCCGTTCGCCGCCGCGGTGGTGGCCGGTCTCGTCGTCCTGTGGCCGGGCGGCACCCCGGCGCACCAGCGCACCGGTGTGGGATTCGACCGGCAGACGCAGCAGGCCACCGTCACCCGGGTGGTGGAGGTGAGCTGCTCGTCGGCGAACGGCTCCCCGGCCGCACCGGGCGGCGCCCCCTCCGCCGCCGGGGGCTCCTCCGCGCCGCAGCAGGCGTCCGGTACCTGCAAGAAGGCCACGGTCCGGGTGGACACCGGCAAGGACAAGGGACGTACGTTCACCGAGATCGTGCAGCCCGACCAGTCCCGCCAGCTGAACCAGGGCGACAAGGTCGTGGTCGCCTACGAACCCTCCGCGCCGAAGGAGTTGCAGTACTCGGTCACCGATGTCGACCGGCACTTCCCGATGGCGCTGCTGGCCGGTGTCTTCGCCCTCGCCGTCGTGGTCGTCGGACGGCTGCGGGGCGTCATGGCGCTGATCGCGCTGGCCGTCAGCTTCCTGATGCTGAACCTGTTCATCCTGCCCGCGATTTTGCAGGGCTCGAACCCGCTGGCCGTGGCGGTCGTGGGGTCGAGCGCCATCATGCTGATCGCGCTGTACATGTGCCACGGTCTGTCCGCCCGTACCTCGGTGGCGGTGCTCGGCACCCTGATCTCGCTGACGCTGATCGGTGTGCTGGGCTCGCTGTTCATCGGCTGGGCCGCGCTCACCGGCAACACCGACGACAACACCGGGCTGATCCACGGCCTGTATCCGTCGATCGACATGAGCGGCCTGCTGCTGGCCGGTGTCATCATCGGTTCGCTCGGCGTGCTCGACGACGTGACGGTCACCCAGACGTCCGCGGTCTGGGAACTGCACGAGGCCAATCCCACGATGGGCTGGCGCGGACTGTACCGCGCGGGCATTCGCATCGGGCGCGACCACATCGCCTCGGTGGTCAACACCCTCGTCCTCGCGTACGCGGGTGCCGCGCTTCCGCTGCTGCTGCTCTTCTCCATCGCGCGGAGCAGCATGGGGACCGTCGCCACCAGTGAGCTGGTCGCCGAGGAGATCCTGCGCACGCTGGTGGGGTCGATCGGCCTGGTCGCCTCCGTCCCGGTCACCACGGCCCTGGCGGCGCTCGTGGTCTCGGCCGACCGCGGCACACGGGAGCGGACCGCCTCGCCGGCCGCCGTGCCCGCTCCCGCACGCGGGGGGAGGGGCAGGCGCCGCAAACGGTGATCCGGTGCGGGGGGCGGCGCCCGGTCAGGGAACCGTTCCTGCACCGGTGCGGAAGCGTGGCCACGCGGTGCATCACCCGTGCGGCCGGTGCCGTAACGCTTCAGCCCGTGCTCTGCTCCTCCGCCAGGATGCGGTCCAGAGCCTCGTCGAGATGAGCGTCGAAGTCGGCCAGCGCGCCTTCCTGCCCCAGCGGCACCAGCTTGTCCGTGCGGTCCAGGAACGCCACCAGCGGCGCCGTGGAGGAGCGGAACAGCGCCCGGTCGGAACCGACCTGAAGCCGGATCAGGACCTCGCTGAGCGAGCCGGAGTCGACGGGCGCGATGCGCACATCGCCCTCCCCGCACGGCGCGCCCACCCCGTCGACCAGCAGCTCCCGCCCGAACGCCCAGGTCACCGGGGCGTCTCCGGGGAGATGGAAGGTCAGCCGCACGGCATAGGGATCGCAGGTCTCGTACCGCAGCTCCACTGGGATGCGGAAGGAGAGTTCCTCGGACACGAGAAAACTCATCATGACCTCTGCCTGTACGGACTCGCTCATCGCTACCCCGTCATCTGCCGTCGACTGGCCGGGAACCCGTCCCGTGAGACGGGTGCATCTTGCTGAACGTACACAGCAGATCACAAGGAGTGATTTTTCAGATACTGATAGAGAGCGCCAGGGAGCCCAGACATCGGCCCACCTCGCGCTGCAACTGCCGTGCGGCGGGCAGCAGCCGGTCGGCCTGGTGGACGGGAAGGGAGAAGCCCATGGTGGCCACCGTGGTGCCCACCGTGATGGGAATCGCCGCGCACACCGTCCCCAGCGCGTACTCCTGCCGCTCGGTCACCGGCTCCATCCGCGGCGTCCGTTCCAGGCGCCGCAGCAGGCTGTGCTCGTCGCGGACCGTGTACGGGGTGAGGGAGAGCACGGGGTGACGGGCGAGGTGATCGCGGCGGGCGTCGTCGTCCAGCTGGGACAGCAGGCACCGGCCGATCGCGTGCGCATGCCCGGTCGCGCGGAAGTCGGCCCACTCCTCGGCCGCCGGGTAGGCCGCGGAGGCCGAGACACACATGATCTCGATCTCGCCGTCGCGGTACATCGCGTAGTACATCGGCGCGCCGATCGCGTCCCGCCACCGTGCCATTGCCTCGGCGACCGCGCTGCGACGTTTCTGCGCCGCTCCGCTGCTGCTCAGCCGCTCGGCCGCCTCCCCCAGGAAGAACAGGCCCCGGTCGCGGTACAGATAGCCCTCGTGAACGAGGGTACGCAGCAGGTGGTACGCGGTGGGAAGGGCCATGCCCGTCTCACGGGCGAGCTGTTTGGCGGGCGTTCCCCGCTCGTGCCGTGCGACGGACTCCAGCAGGCGCATCGCACGCTGCACGGACCCGATGAGGGTCTGGGACTGCTGCTCCGGGACCGCGGCGCGGGACTGTGCCGCGGGGGACGACGAGCGCGGCTGCGCCGGAAGTGCCGTGGAGGAGGACGGTTCCCGGGGTGCGGGAGGCGTGCGCCGTTCTGCAGGTGCGGTGTCAACCGTGGCCAAAGGTCACTCCCGTAGCGCGAGGGGGCAGCCGTGCCGGGAGCACGGGTGGGGGTGCGAGCCGCCGCGGGGACCTGCCCCGTGTCGATTTCCGGACCCTATCCGTCCGTCACCGCTCACAGACGGACTGTCCGGGAAACTTCCCCCCCGCGAGGGAACCGGTGATTCCTGTTACCGGTCACCGGTGCCTCATGGCTCTCACCAGTCGCTGCGCGACGTCGAACTCGACATGAACTTCCGGACGATGTAGATCAGTCCGCCGACCAGGGCCACAAAGATCAGCAGCTTGAACAGCAGACCGATCAGAAAACCGACCACGCTTGCTATCAGGCCGCCGAAGACGACCAGGGCGATGACCGGCACCGCGATCCACTTCACCCACCACGGCAGACCCGCAAAGATCTCTCGCATTGCCCTCGTCCTCTTCTCTCCACCGGCCGTGTGCCGGCCCCGTCGATGTCCCGCACTCCCCGGTGCGGGCTCTTCGCTGTCCTGCACTCGATGCTAGGGCGGCCAAGGGGTCCGGCGGAGTCCGCGCATCCCTTGTCCTCCCCTGACTGTTCCCCTAGGGAACCCAAGACGGCGTCTCAGGCCTCCGGGGGAGAGAACACCACGAGAACCCGGAGATCCTCGCTGATGTGGTGGAACTTGTGGGGGACTCCGGCCGGCACATAGACCACGCTGCCACGCGCCACGTGGGTCGTCTCCTGGCCGACCGTGATCAGGGCGCGGCCGCTCACGACGAAGTACACCTCGTCCTGGTTGTGCGGCTTCTGCGGGTCGTGATCGCCCGCGTTGAGCGCGTACAGGCCGACCGACATGTTCCGCTCCCGCAGGAACTGAAGGTAGGCACCCTCGTTGGCGGCTCGCTCCGCCTCCAGTTCGTCCAGCCGGAATGCCTTCATCGCCCTCGCCCACGCTCATCGCCGGTCGTGTCTGCCACGATCAGACACATGAAGAATTTCATAGTCAAGACGATCGCCAATGCGGGCGCTCTGGCGGTCGCCGTCTGGCTGCTCGACAAGATCACCCTGACCGGCGGCAGCACCGTTCGGAAGGCCGGCACTCTGATCGTCGTCGCTCTGGTCTTCGGCCTGGTGAACTTCCTGGTCAAGCCCGTGGTGCGGGTGCTGACCCTTCCCCTGTTCCTCCTGACGCTCGGCCTGATCACCCTGGTGGTCAACGCACTGATGCTGCTGCTCACCTCGTGGGTGTGCGGCACGCTCGGGGTGAGCTTCCATGTCGAGGGCTTCTGGACGGCCGTCCTCGGCGGTCTGATCGTCTCGGTCGTCTCCTGGGCGCTGAACGCGGTCCTGCCGGACCAGGACTGACCGACGAGGACTGACCGGACGACCGGACAAGAACCGGCCGGACAAGAGCCGGCCGGACAAGGACCGAGGGTCCGGTGACAGGCCGGACGAAGAAGGACAGACAGCATGAACGACTCCGCTGCGCACGGCCTGGACGATCCCCCGGAGGACTTCCGTTCCCCCGCCGGCGCCGGTGAGGGCACACGCGTGGTGCGGGCCGGACTGCCCGAGCCGGTCAAGCACGAACCGGCACTGCCGGGGCCGGTGTTCGCCGCCCACTTCCATCTGCCGGGCGACCCGACGGGCCCCTACACCTACGGCCGCGACGAGAACCCGACCTGGACCTTGCTGGAGCGCGCCATCGGCGAGCTGGAAGCGCCCGGGCAGGACGGCGTGGAGACCGTGGTGTTCGCCTCCGGCATGGCCGCCATCTCCTCGGTGCTCTTCTCCCACCTGCGCGCGGGGGACGCGGTGGTGCTGCCCAGCGACGGCTATCAGGCGCTGCCGCTGGTGGCCGGGCAGCTGCGGGCCTACGGCATCGAGGTGCGCACCGCGCCGACCGGCGGGGACGCCCAGCTCGACGTACTGGACGGGGCACGGCTGCTGTGGATCGAGTCCCCGTCGAACCCGGGACTCGACGTGTGCGACATCCGGCGGCTGGTCACGGCCGCACACGCGCGTGGCGCGCTGGTCGCGGTCGACAACACCCTGGCCACCCCGCTCGGACAGCGGCCGCTGGCGCTCGGCGCGGACTTCTCGGTGGCCAGCGGCACCAAGCAGCTCACCGGGCATGGCGACATCCTGCTGGGATACGTCACCGGCCGCGACGGCGAGGCCATGGCGTCCGTACGCCGCTGGCGCAAGATCGTGGGCGCGATCCCGGGGCCGATGGAGGCCTGGCTCGCACACCGTTCGCTCGCCACCCTGCATCTGCGCGTCGACCGGCAGAACGCCTCCGCCCTGGCACTCGCCCAGGCGCTGCGCGGACACCCCGAGGTCACCGGGCTGCGCTATCCGGGGCTCCCGGACGACCCCTCGTACACGATCGCCTCACAGCAGATGCGGCGCCATGGGTGCGTGGTGTCCTTCACGCTGCCCACGCGCGCGCGTGCCGAGCGTTTCCTCGACGCGCTCGAACTCGTGGACAGCGCGACGAGCTTCGGCGGCGTGCGCTCCACGGCCGAGCGGCGAGGGCGCTGGGGCGGGGACGCGGTGCCGGAGGGCTTCATCCGGCTGTCCGTCGGTGCCGAGGACCCCGAGGATCTGGTGGCGGATGTGCTGCGGGCGCTGGAGGAGTCGGCCCGCTGACCGCCGCAAGGACGCCCGGTCCGGCGCCACCGCACCGCCGGCCACGCACGACGGGCGGTCCGAGCCTCCCCCCTCGTGGCTCGAACCGCCCTCCGGTTCCCGCGCGTAGAACCGCTCGAACAAGGCTAGTTGACTCAGTGTCAGTGTCCAATCACGGTAGCGACAGAGACCTATCGACATATTTATAGTTGGGCGGGGCCGGGGGGCTGTGCGAAAGGCACCGAGAGGGGTGGGTATGCCATGGATCTGGCGTTGCTGCGCACGTTTGTGACAGTGCACCGGGCCGGCTCCTTCACCCGGGCCGCTGCTCTGCTCGGTCTCTCCCAGCCGGCCGTCACCTCCCAGATCCGCGCACTGGAACGGCAGGTGGGCCGTCCCCTGTTCCTGCGCCAGGCCCGCGGTGTGACCCCCACGACCATCGGCGACGAACTCGCCCACAAGGCCGCTCCCCATCTCGACGCCCTGGTGGAGATCACCGAATTCGGCCTCGACGACGAGTCCTCGTTACGCACCCTGCATCTGGCCGGTCCGCCGGAATTCACCGCGGAGCGAGTCCTGCCCGTGCTGACCGGGTTGAACGGCGACGACGGACAGGGCTTCGCCCTGCGCACCTCGTTCGGGACCGCTGAGGAAACCCTGGACGGCCTGTCCGCCGGACATCATGATCTGGCCATCAGCACGGTCCGGCCGCGCGGCGGACTGCTCACGGCGACCCCGTTGTGCGACGAGGAACATGTGCTGGTCGCCGCCCCGCGCTGGGCCGAGCGGGCCGGCTCCACGGAGCCGCATCACCAGGCCGCACCCCCTCCGGAGAGCATCCCCCTGGTCGATGTCCACGAGTCGCTTCCCTTCGTCTCCCGCTACTGGGCCTCGGTCTTCGACTCCCGGCCGACGGCGTCCGGCACGGTGATCGTCCCCGATCTGCGTGCGGTCCTCGCCTGCGTGGTGGCCGGTGCCGGGCTCGCGGTGCTGCCCCGGTATCTGTGCGCGGACGCCCTGGAACGGAAGGAGGTCGTGGCCCTCCACGAACCGGCGGTACCACCGCTGCGCACCTATTTCGTCGCCGTCCGGACCGGCACGCTGGCGATGCCCCATATCGCGCGGGCCCATGAGTGGCTGCTGCGCGCGGCCGCCGGCTGGTCCTGAGGCCACCGGCACAGCGCCCTGCCCTGGGGGTGCGGCGCCGCACGATGTTTCGCAGGCAACCAGTCGGGCCACATTTCCCCCATGACCGTCCGTCCCGTGGTCAAGCGCACCGCCCGTGCCGTCCTCCTCGACGGTGACGACCTGATCCTGATCAAGCGCACCAAGCCCGGCGTCGATCCCTACTGGGTCACTCCCGGAGGCGGGGTCGAGCCCGGGGACGCGACCGTCGTCGACGCCCTGCACCGTGAGGTCTACGAGGAACTCGGCGCCAAGATCACCGATGTGGTGCCCTGTTTTGTGGACACCGTGGAGCACATCGGCAAGGACGGCGGTGCGACCGGGGTGAAGGTGCAGCACTTCTTCGTCTGCCGGCTGGAGTCCATGGACCCCTCCCTGCGGCACGGCCCCGAAGTGGACGCCCCCACCGGCGAGTACGAGATCGTGCGGGTGCCGTTCACCCGGGTCGGCATCGCCTCCGTCCATCTGGTCCCCCTGTCCCTGCGGCACTATCTGGACGGAAACATCGAAGGTGTACGCGCCATGCACGCACCCGACCTGGGCTGAGAAACCGGGTGTTTCACGTGAAACGGCCCGCAGCCGCCCGGGGCGGACGCCCTGCTGCCGCCCAGGGCCCGCACGGATGACCACCGCATGACCAAAACCACGTCCACCCGCTCCGAAACGGCTGGACGCCGAGGGGGCTCATCGGACAGCCTGACCTGCGTGTCGACTCCTTCCCCTGCCCTTCTCCCCATCCGCCGTCTGACGCCTCGCGATCTCACCGCCTGCGCCGATCTGTCCGAGAACCGAGGGTGGTCCCGTCAGGAACACAGGTGGAACTTCCTCCTGACCGCCGGGACGGGATACGGCATCGACGATCCGGACGGGGGACTCATCGCCGCCTGTGTCCTCACCCAGTACGGTCCGCAGGGCCGCCCGGACCTGGGCGCCATCGGCATGGTCCTGGTCGCCGAGCGGTATGCCCGCCAGGGCATCGGGCGCCGGCTGATGCGCCATGTCGTGGCGACGGCGGGCACCACCCCCCTGACGCTCTATGCGACGCCGTACGGCCGCCCGCTGTACGAGGAGCTGGGCTTCAAGATCATCGGATGGGCGGAGACGCTGGCCGGGCACTTCACACCAAAGCCGGACGAGCAGCGCTCCTCCTCCGCCGGGCGGCTCACCACGCGAGCGGCCACCGCCAGTGATCTCACCGGCATCCTCCGGCTCGACGAGGAGGTCTTCGGTGCCGATCGCACCGCCCTGATCACCCGGCTTCCCGCGTTCGCCGACCAGCTGCGGGTCGCCGAGAAGCACGGCCGGCTCATCGGCTACGCCGCGGCCTGGCCCAATATGGACACCCATGTCGTCGGCCCCCTGATCGCCCAGGACACCGAGACGGCCAAAGCCCTGATCGCCTCCCTCGCCGCCCGCACCGACCGCCCGCTGCGCACGGACATCGACCTGCGCCACGAGGAGCTGCTGGCCTGGCTGAAGGCATGCGGGCTGGCGCCCACGGACCGCAACGCCGTCATGACCTACGGCATCACAGAGCTGCCCGGGGACGGGAGCCGGCGCTTCGCCCCCCTCACCGTGGCGACGGGCTGAGGAGACCGCCCCGGGCGCGCACGGTGCCCATCTGCCCACGGTGCCCATGTGTCCTCTGTGTCTTCCGGTGCAGGCCCCGAGTCTTCCGGTGCAGGCCCCGACCGCGCCTTAGGGTGAGGGACATGACAGACCTCGAGATACGGCCGGCCGTCGCCGACGACGTCCCCGCCATCGTCGCCCTGCTCGCCGACGATCCGCTGGGCGCGCAGCGCGAGTCCCCGGACGACCT
The DNA here is from genome assembly GCF_039525155.1 of Streptomyces thermoalcalitolerans. Lineage (NCBI taxonomy): Bacteria > Bacillati > Actinomycetota > Actinomycetes > Kitasatosporales > Streptomycetaceae > Streptomyces > Streptomyces thermoalcalitolerans. The sequence goes on from NZ_BAAAHG010000002.1 coordinate 71,476, forward strand.
CGCGCCCTATCTGGCCGCGCTGGAGCGGCTGAAGGCCGACCCCCACCAGCACCTGATGGTCGCGGTGCGGGAGGGCCGAGTCGTCGGCACGCTCCAGCTCTCGATCATTCCCGGCCTGTCCCGGCGCGGCGCCACCCGCTCGATCATCGAGGCGGTCCGCGTTCACGCCGACGAGCGCGGCAACGGCCTGGGCACACGGCTCATCGAGTGGGCCGTCGAGGCCTCACGGCGTCATGGCTGCCGGCTGGTGCAGCTGACCTCGGACCGGACCCGGACCGACGCCCACCGTTTCTACGAACGGCTGGGCTTCGAGGCCTCGCACCTCGGCTTCAAACTGCATCTGTGACGGCCCAGTCCCCGTCGGTGCCCCGCCATCCGTCCGGGTCCACACCGCCGGGCACGGAGGCCTCCGTGTCGTACGGCCGGCGTGTGAACACGAACGACCCGAGATCCAGATGGTCCACCGACCCGTCCGGCCGCCGTACCACCCGCAGCACCTCGCCGGCGTAGTAGCCCTCCAGTCCCGTCCAGGTGCCGTCACCGTTCGCCCGGAACCGGGAGCCCCGGCCCTTGCCGGACAGCGGCTCCAGTGACAGCAGCCCGTCGGCGGTCAGCCGCAGGCCGAAACCCTGTGTCCCCCAGTACCACGGCCCCGCCAGCTCCAGGACCGACGGGTCGATCTCCCGCATCGGCCGCCAGGGTTCGGGGATCCGCGGCTCCGCGTCGGCGACGATGCGCACGAGGTCGGTGCTCACCGCGACGGGCAGCGGGCCGGAGGTGCAGTTGGTCAGCACGACCGCGGCCACGTCCTCCTCCACGTCGATGACGAGCGAGGCCAGGAAGCCCGGCAGCGACCCGCTGTGCCCCACCAGGAGCCTCTCGCCCCACCGCCGCAGTTCGAGCCCCAGCCCGTACGCGTACCCGGAGACCACGTCGTCCTCCTCGGGGGGAGCCGCCGGGGTCCGCATCTCCCGCAGCGAATCGGCGCTCAGAACCCGCTCGTCCCCCCGGGTGAGGAAGGCGGCGAAGCGGGCCAGATCCCCTGTGGTGGACCACAGTTGGCCGGCCGGGGCCATCCGGCCGAGGTCCTCGGCGGGCTCCGGCAGCATCACATCGGCCCAGGGGTGAACCGCCCATCCCTTCGCGTACGGCGCCTCGGGCCGCGTGCTCGTGCGGTTCAGCCCCAGGGGCTCGAGCACCTCCCGTCGCAGGACCTTCTCCCAGGAGGCGCCGCGCATCTTCTCGACCAGCGCGCCCAGCAGGGTGTAGCCGGGGTTCGAGTAGTGGAACCGCCGGCCGACCGGATGCCGCAGCGGCTTCTCGCCCAGGACGTCGGAGAGTTCGGGACGCAGCTCTCCGGGCGTCCTCTCCCACCACGGCGCGGGCGTCTCGGCGGCCAGCCCGCTGGTGTGCGCCAGCAGGTCGGCGATCGTGGCCTCCCCCGCGCCGGTGCCCGGCAGATGCTTCTCCAGCGGGTCCGTCAGGTCCAGCAGACCCTCGTCACGCAGCCGCAGGACCAGCACGCTGGTGAAGGTCTTGGTGATCGAGCCGATCCGGTACTGCGTGTTCTCGTCCGGTTCGTGTCCCTCCTGCGACGTCCGTGCACCGTGCCAGACGGTCCGTCCTCCGCGCACGACCGCGGCGACGAGCGACGGCGCCCGTCCTTCGGCCTGGGCCACGGCGATCCGGTGCGACAGCGCCCGGCGCGTACCGGGAAGCAATGCGTCCTGAAAACTCGTCATGCTCTCAGTCCACCCGGTACGACCGCGCACGTCGAGCGGATTTCGCCGCGCCCGGCGACGGCCGCGGCGGAGCACGGGGAGTGCGGGGAGTGCGGGGCCCCACTGCCGTCCGGCGGCTCTGTGACCTGCTGTTCTTCCGTCCGTCCCGGACAGCTGCTGTCGTACTCATCCCCCCGTACCGCCTTCGGCGCGGCCGGGACGGGGCTCAGTCGCACAGGGCCTTCCGCAGGCACGCGCCGAAGGCGGCGGGATGAGTGGTCAGACCGATGTGCCCGCCGGGGAAGTGCCGGAGCTTCGTGCCGAGGCGCTCGGCCAGGAAAGCAGCCGAACGATAGGGCAGTTCACCGCGTGAATCCTCGCCGCAGGCGAGCACGAGCCGGTCCGACAGTGCCTCGAGCCGCTGGAGGTCCGGCGCGTAGGACATGAAGCCGGGCACGATGCGCCCGACGAAGTACGGCAGGTCGGCCATCGTCCGCTCGGCCCGAGCCGCCGCCTGGGGCGGCAGCTCGGTCCCGGCCTCCGGTGCGGTGGCGCCACCGTCCTTGCTCAGCCCCGCGGCCAGGACGGCCATCGCCGGCATGAGCCCCCGCGTACGGAACGTCTCCCTCACGCGCGCGATGAGCGCGCGGTGCTCGGCAGCGTCCGGAAGGACCTCCACCAGCGGCGGTTCGTGCGCCACGACGCGTGCGACACGTTCGGGGTGGGCGGTGAGCAGGTGCACGGCGACGATCGCGCCCGAGCTGGCGCCGAACACCCGGGCCGGTTCACCGGGCGACAGCCGTTCCAGCAGCCGGAGCGCGTCCTCGGCGTGCTCGGCCACGCGCTGCTCGGCCTCGGGGTCGTCCAGTGTGCTGCGGGACATGCCGCGCGGATCGTAGGTCGCGACGGTGTATGCGCCGGCCAGGTCGTCGGCGATGCCGTCGAAGGAGGCCGCGCCGCCCGTTCCTCCGGGGATCAGCAGCAGGAGCGGACCCCGGCCGCGCACTTCGTAGTGCAGGGTGGCGCCGTTCACGCGCAGGCTGCCGATGGCCGGGTCAGTCATGCCGGGTCTCCTCTCGGGACGGGGGCCAGTGCTCCAGGAGGCTGTGCAGGGCGTCGAGGGAACGGATCCAGGACTGCTCCGGCGAACGCTCGTGCGCGAATCCGCCCGCGGCCTCCAGCGCGATGAACCCGTGGAAGGTGCTGCGCAGCAGCCGGACCGCGTCGGTCAGGTCGGGCTCGGCGAGTCCGTAGCCGCGCAGCATGCCGTAGGTCAGCTCGACCGCGCGCCGTGGTCCGGGCGCCTTCGCGGCCAGTTCAGGGTCGATCCGGATCGAGGCCTGCGTCGCCGCATAGCGCCCCGGGTGCCGGTGCGCGTACTCCCGCCAGGCATGGGCGAAGGCGACCAGAGCGTCCTTGCCCGAACGGCCGGCGATCGCCTCCGCGATGCGGAGGGTCTTCTCGTCCGCCGCCAGAAGCGCGATCCGTCCCCGCAGGTCCTCCAGGTTGCGGACGTGCGCGTAGAGACTCGCGTCCTTCACGCCCAGCCGCCGCGCCACCTGCGACATGGTCACCTGGTCGAACCCGGCCTCGTCCGCCAGCTCGGCGCCCGCGACCGTCACCCGCTCCGCCGTCAGCCCGGCCCGCGCCATGCACCCTCCCCAAAGCTCCTAGGGCCTCTAGGAATAACCTAGAGGCCCTAGGAAAGCAATGGGAGGCCATCGTCCTTGCCGGCCGACGCTGCTGTGATCTGCGGCTTCCCCTTCGGACGGCTCAGGTCTGCGCCATGTCCACGAACCGTGAGTAGTGGCCCTGGAAGGCGACCGTGATCGTCGCGGTCGGGCCGTTGCGGTGCTTGGCGACGATCAGGTCGGCCTCACCGGCGCGGGGCGACTCCTTCTCGTACGCGTCCTCGCGGTGCAGCAGGATGACCATGTCGGCGTCCTGCTCGATGGAGCCCGACTCACGCAGGTCGGAGACCATCGGCTTCTTGTCCGTGCGCTGCTCGGGGCCGCGGTTGAGCTGGGAGAGCGCGATGACCGGGATCTCCAGTTCCTTGGCCAGCAGCTTGAGGTTGCGGGACATCTCCGAGACCTCCTGCTGCCGGCTCTCGGGGCGTCTGGAGCTGCCGGACTGCATCAGCTGCAGATAGTCGATGACGACCAGCCTGAGGTCGTTGCGCTGCTTCAGACGCCGGCACTTGGCGCGGATCTCCATCATCGACAGGTTCGGGGAGTCGTCGATGTAGAGCGGGGCGGCCGAGACGTCCGGCATCCGGCGGGCCAGTCGCGTCCAGTCCTCGTCGGTCATCGTGCCCGAGCGCATGTGGTGCAGGGCGACGCGGGCCTCGGCGGACAGCAGACGCATCGCGATCTCGTTGCGTCCCATCTCCAGCGAGAAGATGACGCTGGGCAGGTTGTGCTTGATCGCCGCCGTCCGTGCGAAGTCCAGCGCGAGCGTCGACTTGCCCATCGCGGGGCGCGCGGCGATGACGATCATCTGCCCCGGGTGCAGGCCGTTCGTCAGCGCGTCGAAGTCGGTGAAGCCGGTGGGCACACCGGTCATCTCTCCGCTGCGCGAGCCGATCGCCTCGATCTCGTCGAGCGCGCCTTCCATGATGTCGCCCAGCGGCAGGTAGTCCTCGCTGGTGCGCTGCTCGGTGACCGCGTAGACCTCGGCCTGGGCACGGTTGACGATCTCGTCGACGTCGTCGTCGGCCGCGTATCCCATCTGTGTGATGCGTGTACCGGCCTCGACGAGACGGCGCAGGATCGCACGCTCGTGGACGATCTCCGCGTAGTACGCGGCGTTCGCCGCCGTCGGCACGGTCTGCACAAGCGAGTGGAGGTAGGAGGCACCGCCCACCTTGTTGATCTCGCCGCGTCTGGTGAGCTCGGCGGCGATGGTGATGGGGTCGGCGGGCTCGCCCCTGGCGTAGACGTCGAGGATCGCCTCGTAGATCGTCTCGTGTGCCGGTTTGTAGAAGTCGCGGCCCTTGAGAATCTCCACGACATCGGCGATGGCGTCCTTGGACAGAAGCATTCCGCCGAGGACCGACTGCTCGGCTTCCAGGTCCTGCGGGGGCAGTCGCTCGAAGGAGGGGTTCCTGTCGTCCCATGCACCGTGCTCCTGGCCGCGCTCGTGCTGCTCCTCGCGGCCAGGGCCCAGATCGAGACGACGGGAAGCGGGCACACGGTCACGGGGCCCTCTGTCGGCCCACGGGTCGTCCAAGGGCTCGGAAATGCTCACCGAGCGACCTCCTCCCGTCCGCCGAGCGGACCTCGCCATGCCCCTGCCTCAGGGGACGGCACCGACACATGAGAAACCCGTCTCCGCTTCGGACATGTCGGCTTTGCGGCAGTTGGGAAGGCCGAAAAACAGAGCGGGCGCCGGTCCACGGTAGGACTCCGGGAGGCATCAGCCAATCCGGTTATCCACAGGCCATGTGGATAAGAGCCCTGATGCTGTGGAGAACTCCTCCAAACCTGTGCACGACCCGGTGGACAGTACTGTGAACAAGCCCTCGGCACTCCCCCAAAAGCGGCTCTGACCTGCTGTTTTCCCATCCACTGGCTGTGCAGGAGAAAAACTTTCCCGGTCGGCCCAAGATCGCTCGGTGCGGTACGTACAAGCGAGTGCCCCGCACACAGAGGTAAGAGGCAATACCCGCTTACAACTCTTACCTGTGGACGATTAGATTGGTGCGCATGACATAGGCCCCCGCACGCCCTACGGCCTCCCTGCGCCGGCACGACCGAGAGATCGTCGCACTGGCCGTTCCGGCCTTCGGCGCACTGGTCGCCGAGCCCCTCTTCGTGATGACCGACAGCGCGATCGTCGGCCACCTCGGCACGGCGCAGCTCGCCGGACTCGGCGTCGCCTCGGCCCTTTTGATGACCGCCGTCAGCGTCTTCGTCTTCCTTGCCTATGCGACCACCGCGGCCGTCGCCCGCCGCGTCGGCGCGGGCGATCTCCAGGCAGCCATCCGCCAGGGCATGGACGGCATCTGGCTGGCTCTGCTGCTCGGCGTGGCCGTGGTCATGGTCGTACTGCCCACCGCACCCGCCCTGGTGGAGCTCTTCGGCGCCTCGCGGACCGCGGCCCCGTACGCGACCGCCTATCTGCGCATCTCCTCGCTGGGCATTCCGGCCATGCTCGTCGTCCTGGCCGCCACCGGTGTGCTGCGCGGACTGCAGGACACCCGGACGCCGCTGTATGTCTCGGTCACCGGCTTTGCCGCCAACGCGCTTCTGAACACCGGCCTCGTCTACGGCGCCGGACTCGGCATCGCGGGCTCGGCCTGGGGCACTGTCATCGCCCAGTGCGGCATGGCGGCCGTCTACCTTGCCGTGGTCATCCGCGGAGCCCGCAGGCACAATGCCTCGCTCCGTCCCGACGCGGCCGGCATCAGGGCGTCCGCGCAGGCCGGCGTCCCCCTGCTCATCCGCACCCTTTCCCTGCGCGCGATCCTGATGATCGCCACGGCGGTGGCGGCCCGCCTCGGTGACGTGGACATCGCCGCTCACCAGATCATCCTGTCCTTGTGGAGCCTGCTCGCGTTCGCCCTCGATGCCATCGCCATCGCCGGGCAGGCCATCATCGGCCGTTATCTGGGTGCCGCGGACGTCGAAGGCGCCAAGGGTGCCTGTCGGCGCATGGTGCAGTGGGGCATCGCCGTCGGCTTCTGCCTCGGGCTTCTCGTGGTCCTGAGCCGGCCGCTCTTTCTCTCCCTCTTCACCAGCGACGTCGCCGTCAAGGACGCCGCGCTGCCCGCACTGCTCGTGGTGGCGCTCTCCCAACCGGTCTGCGGCATCGTCTATGTCCTGGACGGTGTGCTGATGGGTGCCGGAGACGGGCCGTATCTCGCCGGAGCCATGCTGGTCACCCTGGCCGTCTTCACTCCGGCAGCGCTGCTCGTTCCCTTCCTCAAGGGCGGACTCACCATGCTCTGGGCGGCCATGGCGCTGATGATGACCGTGCGCATGCTGACCCTGTGGCTGCGCTCCCGCTCGGGCCGCTGGATCGTCACGGGGGCGACGCGCTGACCGTTTCACGTGAAACGCCGCTTCTCGCACTGCTCTCGCACCGCGGCATACCAGCAACACCAAGGGGCCGCACCCTCGACGGGTGCGGCCCCCTGACCGGGTGTTCACGCCACGTGCAACGGTCAGGCCGCGACGACCTCGATGTTGACCTTGGCGGAAACCTCGGGGTGCAGACGCACGGAGGTCTCGTGGGCGCCCAGGGTCTTGATCGGCGCAGCCAGCTCGATGCGACGCTTGTCGACCTCAGGGCCACCGGCCTCCTTGATCGCCGAGGCGATGTCGGCCGGGGTGACGGAACCGAAGAGACGACCGGAGGCGCCGGAGCGGACCGACAGCCGGACCTTCACACCCTCGAGCTGAGCCTTGATCTGGTTGGCCTGCTCGATGGTCTGGATCTCACGGATCTTGCGAGCACGACGGATCTGCTCGACGTCCTTCTCGCCGCCCTTGGTCCAGCGGATCGCAAGCTTCCGCGGGATCAGGTAGTTGCGGGCGTAACCGTCCTTGACCTCGACGATGTCACCCGCGGCGCCGAGGCCGGAGACCTCGTGGGTGAGGATGATCTTCATGAATGACTCACCCTTCCCTTAGCGCGCGGTGGAGGTGTAGGGCAGCAGCGCCATTTCACGGCTGTTCTTGACGGCCGTGGCGACGTCACGCTGGTGCTGCGTGCAGTTGCCGGTCACGCGGCGGGCACGAATCTTGCCGCGGTCGGAGATGAACTTCCGCAGCATGTTCGTGTCCTTGTAGTCCACGTACGTGATCTTGTCCTTGCAGAAAGCGCAGACCTTCTTCTTAGGCTTGCGCACAGGCGGCTTCGCCATGGTGTTTCTCCTGTGTGATCAAGAAGTAGGGGTGCGGCCCGCCCCTGGTCCGAAGACCTAGAAGGGAGGCTCGTCCGAGTAGCCGCCGCCACCGCCGGAACCGCCGCCCCAGCCGCCGCCCTGACCGCCACCGGCGGGAGCGCCGGTCGCCCACGGGTCGTCGGCGGGAGCGCCGCCCTGCGGGCCGCCGCCGGGGCCGCCGCCCCAGCCGCCGCCCTGACCACCGCCGTAACCGCCCTGGCCACCGCGGCCGGTGGTCTTGGTGACCTTGGCCGTGGCGTTGCGCAGGCTGGCGCCGACCTCGTCGACGTCCAGTTCGTAGACCGTGCGCTTGATGCCCTGGTTGTCCTCGTAGGACCGCTGCTTCAGCCGGCCCTGCACGATGACGCGCATGCCTCGCTGAAGCGACTCGGCGACGTTCTCCGCCGCCTGACGCCAGACCGAGCAGGTGAGGAAGAGGCTCTCGCCGTCCTTCCACTCGTTCGTCTGACGGTCGAAGATCCGGGGCGTGGACGCGACACGGAACTTCGCGACCGCCGCACCGGAGGGGGTGAAGCGCAGCTCGGGGTCGTCGACAAGATTGCCGACAACCGTGATGACGGTCTCGCCTGCCATGGGGAACCTCTCGGCGGGTGTGCTGCTGGCTGCTTGGTGCTGCTACTCGGATCCCGAGGCCGGCTGAGCGGAAGGGCTCAGTGGGTCTCGGGGCGGAGGACCTTGGTCCGGAGGACCGACTCGTTCAGGTTCATCTGGCGGTCGAGCTCCTTGACGACCGCAGGCTCCGCCTGCAGGTCGATGACCGAGTAGATGCCCTCGGGCTTCTTCTTGATCTCGTACGCGAGACGACGACGACCCCAGGTGTCGACCTTCTCGACCTTTCCGCCACCGTCACGGACGACGGAAAGGAAGCTCTCGATCAGCGGGGCGACAGCGCGCTCCTCGAGATCGGGGTCGAGGATGACCATCACCTCGTAGTGACGCATGTGGAACCCACCTCCTCTGGACTCAACGGCCACGGTCGTTCCGTGGCAGGAGGGTTGTGATGCGTACGCCACAGTGCCTGCATTACATCAGTCGCCACTGACAATCGGGGCCGACCGACGAACTCTCCGGGTTCACCATGCCTTCACCGGGGCAGACACCGTGCAGAGCGTACAGACTACCCGCACACTCGCTTCCGGTTGAAATCAGGTCGCGGAACCCGTCAACCTGGACATCACCGGACATCGCGGGTGTGCGTAGCGCTACAATGCGCCCCTTTCGCAGGAGGTGCCCCATGGCACAGACGATGCGACCGAACACCGCCGCAGGCGGCGGCCTCTTCGCCACGGACGGCAAGCCCCACCCGCTCCAGGACACCCTGCTCGCGGTGGCCCTGGTGCTGGGCCTGCTGTCCTTCATCACCGGGCTCCTCTTCCACGGTCTGCACATGCTGAGCTCCTGGGCCGGCCTGGTGGGCATCCTCGCCGGCGCGTACGGCCAGTGGATCTCGGAGACCACACGCGCGCGCTTCGGGCTCGTCATCGGCCTGGGCGCCTCCGCGGTGGGCTTCTACCTCGGCCTGGCGCACGGCGGTCTCTTCGGCTGATCCGGGTGTTCCGGCCGCCCCCCTGCGGGCGTCGTCCACCGGACCGCGGGAGCGCCGCCCGTACCGCCCCGTGCGGCGCCCCGGCGGACGGCGGACCAGGGCGAAGGTGGTGTGCGGCCAGTCTGCGCGCTCCCCGGGCGCAGTAGGCTTCCGCGCGAGAGCCGGAGCCCCTGACCCATGGGGACACACCAGCCCGAGGAGCGCCCCGAATGAGCCTGACCCTGAGGACCATCAGTCGAGAGCAGCATCTGGCCTACATCCAGAGCCTGCCCGCGGCGAGTCACATGCAGGTTCCGGCCTGGGCGGATGTCAAGACCGAGTGGCGTTCGGAGAATCTGGGGTGGTTCGACGACCGCACCGGCGAGCTGGTCGGTGTGGGTCTCGTCCTGTACCGCCAGCTGCCCAAGATCAAGCGGTATCTCGCCTACCTGCCCGAAGGCCCGGTCATCAACTGGTTCGCGCCGAACCTCGACGACTGGATCCAGCCGATGCTGGCGCACCTGAAGCAGCAAGGTGCCTTCTCGGTGAAGATGGGCCCGCCGGTGATCATCCGCCGCTGGAACGCGGAGACCATCAAGAAGGGCATCCAGGACCCGGACGTCAAGCGTCTGCGCGATCTGCAGGCCGACTTCATCGAGCCCCGCGCCTTCGAGGTCGCCGACAAACTGCGCCGTATGGGCTGGCAGCAGGGCGAGGACGGAGGCGCCGGCTTCGGTGACGTCCAGCCCCGCTACGTCTTCCAGGTACCGCTGGCCAACCGGTCCCTGGAGGAGGTGCACAAGAACTTCAACCAGCTGTGGCGCCGCAACATCAAGAAGGCCGAGAAGGCCGGTGTCGAGGTCGTCCAGGGCGGCTACGAGGACCTCGAGGAATGGCAGCGGCTGTACGAGATCACCGCGGTGCGCGACAACTTCCGGCCCCGCCCGCTGTCGTACTTCCAGCGCATGTGGACGGTCCTCAACGCCGAGGACCCCAACCGCATGCGGCTGTACTTCGCCCGGCACAACGGTGTGAACCTGGCCGCGGCGACCATGCTGATCGTCGGCGGGCACGTCTGGTACTCCTACGGTGCCTCCGACAACATCGGCCGGGAGGTCCGCCCCTCGAACGCGATGCAGTGGCGGATGCTGCGCGACGCCTATGCGCTCGGTGCCACGGTCTACGATCTGCGCGGCATCTCCGACTCGCTGGACGAGACCGACCATCTCTTCGGCCTGATCCAGTTCAAGGTCGGCACCGGCGGACAGGCCGCCGAGTACCTCGGCGAGTGGGACTTCCCGCTGAACAAGCTGCTCCACAAGGCGCTCGACATCTACATGTCGCGGCGCTGACCTGGCACTCTTCGCTTCGGCACCGTCGACGACTTCCCTGTTTCGTTCCCTGTTTCCGTTCCCTGTTTCCGAATAGACCGCAACCACGAGAAAGGTTTCGGGTCCGGCCATGGCGCTCACGCTCTACGTCGACACCGCGCGCTGGCGGGCGCATCACAAGCACGTGCAGGAGCAGTTCCCGGGCCTCGTCCCGGTCTGCAAGGGCAACGGCTACGGCTTCGGGCACGAACGACTGGCGGAGGAAGCCACCCGGCTGGGCGCGGACCTCGTCGCCGTCGGCACGACGTACGAGGCCGCGCGCCTCAAGGACTTCTTCAGCGGCGACCTGCTGGTGCTCACGCCGTACCGCCGCGGCGAGGAGCCGGTGCCGCTGCCCGACCGGGTGGTCCGCTCGGTGTCGTCGGTGGACGGGGTGTACGGCCTGGTCGGGGCCCGGGTCGTCATCGAGGTGATGTCCTCGATGAAGCGGCACGGAGTCAACGAGAAGGACCTGCCGGAGCTGCACGCCGCCATCGAGAACGTCCGGCTGGAGGGCTTCGCCATCCATCTGCCGCTGGACCGCACCGACGGCACGAGCGCGGTGGAGGAGGTCATCGGCTGGATGAACCGGCTGCGCGCCGCCCGGCTGCCGTTGCACACGATGTTCGTCAGCCATCTCAAGGCGGACGAACTCGCCCAGCTGCAACAGCAGTTCCCGCAGACCCGCTTCCGCGCCCGGATCGGGACACGGCTGTGGCTGGGGGACCACGAGGCCACCGAGTACCGCGGCTCGGTCCTGGACGTCACGCGGGTCACCAAGGGCGAACGCTTCGGCTACCGCCAGCAGAAGGCCCCCTCGGACGGCTTCCTGGTGGTCGTGGCGGGCGGTACGTCGCACGGAGTGGGTCTGGAGGCCCCCAAGGCGATGCACGGTGTCATGCCGCGGGCCAAGGGCGTCGCCCGTGCCGGCCTCGCCACGGTGAACCGGAACCTCTCCCCGTTCGTCTGGGGCGGCAAGCAGCGCTGGTTCGCGGAGCCGCCCCACATGCAGGTGTCGATCCTGTTCATCCCCGCGGACGCCCCGGAGCCCAAGGTCGGTGACGAGATGGTGGCGCATCTGCGGCACACCACCACGCAGTACGACCGGCTCGTGGACCGCTGAATCCTCTTTCCTCCTTCTCTCCTCTCTCTTTCTCTCCGCTTTCTCCAGCGAAAGGCCGTCCACGGTCACCGCCGTGGACGGCCTTTCGCATGCCGTGGAGCGGGCCCCGCTCACTCAGCGCACATCGCCCCGGGACGCAACCGCACTCCGGCTGCCCCACCCCACCGTCGGTGCGTCCGGGTGAGCCGCAGGATGCGGCGAGGACAGGCGAGTGCGGAGCGTGAAGACGTCCTCGGCGCCGTCGAGGACGCCACCCGAGGGGTCGTCGTCACCGGCGCGGCGCACCACGTCCCTCTCCGGCATGAGGATGTCGCGCACGACGACCACGCACAGGTACAGCGTGCCCAGCAGATGCACGGCGATCGCCCCGTGGTAGCCGTCGGTCGGCAGGCCCTTGTGGGCCTCTCCGCTGGTCGTGTAGGCGAGGTACATCCAGATTCCGAGGAAGTACACCACCTCACAGGCCTGCCAGATCAGGAAGTCCCGCCACCTGGGGCGGGCCAGCGCGGCCAGCGGGACCAGCCACAGGACGTACTGCGGCGAGTAGACCTTGTTGGTCAGGATGAAGACCGCCACGATCAGAAAGGCGAGCTGGGCGAAGCGTGGACGGCGCGGGGCGGACAGCGTCAGCACCGCGATGCCGAGAGCGCACAGCAGCACCAGCAGAACGGCCGTGGTGTTGACGAAAGTGACGCTGGGCGGATTGCTGGTGTTCTGGCTCCAGATCAGCCAGAAGGAGCCGAAGTCGACGCCCCGCTCACGGCTGAACTTGTAGAACTGCCACCAGCCGTCCGTGGCGAAGGCCATCACCGGCAGATTCACCACCAGCCAGGCGACCACCGCGCCCGTCAGGGCCCTGCCGAAATCGCGCCATTTCCCGGCACGCCAGCACAGCAGGAACAGCGGGCCGAGCAGGAGAACGGGGTAGAGCTTGGCGGCCGTGGCGAGCCCCAGCAGAACACCGGAGGCGAGCGAGCGCCCCCGGGACCACATCAGCATCGCGGCGGCCGTCAGAGAGACCGCCAGCAGGTCCCAGTTGATGGTGGCGGTCAGCACGAAGGCCGGGGCCAGCGCGACCAGCAGAGCGTCCCAGGGCCGTCCGGCGTGCGTACGGGCCACACAGACGACGATGACGGCCGCGCACACCATCAGCATCCCGGCGTTGACCGTCCAGTACCACTGCTCCTGGTACTGGATGGTGCCGCTGTTCGGGGTCAGCCAGGAGGCCACCTCCATGAACAGCCCGGTCAGCACGGGGTACTCCAGATACGGCATGTCGCCGGGGAGCTTGTCGAAGTAGGGCACGAGGCCATCGGCGAAGCCCCGCCCCTGGTAGAGGTGCGGGATGTCCGAGTAGCAGGCCTTCGTGTACTGCGAGCTCGCACCGAAGAACCAGGCGCCGTGGTAACAGGGCGCTTTCTGGACCAGGCCGAGAGCGAACATGCCGATCGCGACGAGCGCGACGACTCGTACCGGGGTCCACCAGGACGTCCCGAGCAGGGCGTGCCGCCCGAGCGGGCCGCCGATCAGCTCACTGCCGGCCGTGGCGACCTCGTCCTCCTGAGTGGGGCACACCGGGGCGGGCTCGTGCACGCTCGCTTGCGTGGATTCAGCACTGGGCATGGGGCACATCCTGCCGTACGTGTCCGGGAAGAGACGGAGGGCCGCCGCACCAGAGGTGGGTGCGACGGCCCTCGTTTCACGTGGAACACGCCCGCCGAAGGGCGAAGGGGCTAATTGCCCTGACCTCCGAAGAAGCCTCCGCCGCCACCGCCCCGGCTGCCGCCTCCGAAGCCGTTGCCGTTGTCGTTGCCCCCGAGGTCGCCGCCGTCCGTGGGCGACGGGCTGACACCGCCGTTCGCCCCGCCGTTGCCCGTCTGACCACCGTTGTCGCTGCAGCCGAAGAAACCGCAGCGGGTCGGGGTCTGCGTGGGCGTCGGGCTGGTCTCGGTCTCCGAAGGCGTGGGCGAGGAGGACGGGGTCTCCTCCACCTCTTCTTCCTTCTCCTCCTCGGTCTGGGTGGCCGAAGGAGTCGGCGTGGAGGTGGGCTTGGCGTTGACGATCTCGCCGATGGGCTCGGGTTCCGGGAAGGGAATCGCCGGCTCGTTCTTGAGCGCTTCCAGCATGTAGTCGTGCCAGATCTCGGCCGGGAACGAGGCACCGTGGATCTTTGCCTGGCCACCCGTTCCGAACATCTTCAGGAACTGGCGCGACTTGTTGTTGGCGTCGTCGTCGAGCCGGAACATGCTGATCGCCGTCGACAGCTGCGGGGTGTAGCCGACGAACCAGGCCGACTTGTTGCCGTCCGTGGTACCGGTCTTGCCGGCCACCTCACGACCCGGCAACTGGGCGTTGGTACCCGTGCCCTCCTCGACCACGGTCTTCAGGACGTCGGTGACGTTGTCGGCGACCTTCTTGGTGAAGGCCTGCTTGGTCTGGCTCTCGTGCTTGAAGAGCACCCCGTCCTTGTTCTCGACCCTGGTGACGGAGAACGGCTCGTTCTGCTTTCCGCTGGCGGCGAAGGTGGCGTACGCGCTCGCCATGCGGATGGCGCTGGGGTGGGAGATGCCGATGGAGAAGGACGGGTAGTTGGTGCCGGTCAGGCTGTCCTCCTTCAGGCCGGCGTTGATGGCGGCCTGCTTGACCTTGTCCAGGCCCACGTCCATGCCCAGCTGCACGAAAGCGGAGTTCACCGACTCGCGCATCGCCTCCCGAAGATCGATCAGGTAGTCGGGCGGCGTGCCGTAGGACACATTGCCGTCATTGACCTGGAGCCACTCCTCGCCCTTCTCGTTCCTCCAGATCCTTCCGTCGTACTCCTTGATCTTGAGCTTGTTCTTGCCGCTGAAGCGGCTCTTGGGCGAGACCTGTGTGCGCTCGTCCTGTGCCTGCGAGGGGCCGAGGTTCGGGTTGCGGATGCCGTCCTGCATGGCTGCGGCCAGCACGAACGGCTTGAACGTCGAACCCACCTGGGCACCCGTGGCGTCGGCGTTGTTCGTGAAGTGCTTTGTCGCGTCCTCACCGCCGTAGACCGCCACGATGGCACCCGTCTTCGGGTCCACCGAGGCCCCGCCGAACTGGACGTGGGTGTCGGTCTTCGGGCGCTTCTCGGGGTCGATGTTCTCCTTGTAGACCTTCTTGACGGCCTTCTCCAGCTGCTCGACCTTCTTCCGGTCGAAGGTGGTGTGGATCTGGTAGCCGCCCTGCTGCAGCTGGTCGGCGGTGATCTCCGTGTTGTTGATGACGTATGCCCTGGCGAGGTCGACCAGATAGCCGATCTGACCGCTCAGCTGCGTGTTCGACCTCGGGTTCTTCAGCCTGGGGAGATCCCTGTACTTGTCCCGTACCGAAGCGTCCAGATAGCCGTACTCGACCATCTTGTCGAGCGTGTCCTGCATCTGGCGCCGGGCCCGCCTCGTATTGTCCTCGGGCGTGGCCGCCGGGTCGATCGAGGTCGCGCCCGCGGGGTCGTAGTAGGTCGCGCCCTTGAGCATCGCGGCCAGGAAGGCGCACTCACCCGGGTTCAGATCCTTGGCTTCCTTGTCGAAGTACGCGCGCGCGGCGGCCTGAATGCCGTACGCCCCGCGACCGTAGTACGCGGAGTTCAGGTAGCCGGCCATGATGTCGTCCTTGCGCACGGTGGCCCCGACCTTGATCGCTACGAAGATCTCCTTGAACTTGCGGGAGAGCGTCTGCGACTGGTCGTTGAGCATGGCGTTCTTGACGTACTGCTGGGTGATGGTGGAACCACCCTGCGTCTGGCCGCCCCTCGCCATGTTGAAGACGGCCCGCGCGATGCCCTTGGGGTCGATGCCGCTGTCGGTCCAGAAGGTCTTGTTCTCCTGGGAGACGACGGCGTACTGCATCTCCTTGGGGATGGAGTCGAGGTTGACGATCTGGCGGTTGATCTCACCGCCCGTCCGCACCATCTCCTTGCCGTCCGCCCAGTAGTACACGTTGTTCTGAGCGGTCGCGGTCTTGGCGACGTCCGGCACGGTCACCGTGGCGTATCCGATCCCCGCGAGCGCCACCAGGCTTCCCATGAAGCCGATGCACAGCCCCGTCACGAGCTTCCAGGACGGCACCCAGCGGCGCCATCCGTCCTTGTCCGCGCGCGGGTAGTCAATGATCCGGTTCCTGTCGGACGGTGCCGCCCGGCCTCGGCGGCCGCCTCTCTGCGCGGCCCGCCGGGCCTCGGCGCGGCCGCCGTACGGACGCCCTCCACCTCCTGCGTACGGACCCGATCCGTGCGAACCGGGCCCGTAGGAGCCGGCAGGAGATCCAGTGGCGCCCCGCGGTGCCGCACGGCGGCCGGAGGACGAACCGGACTGGCCGCGTCGGGCCGCGGCACGTCCTCCTCCCTGCGGCTGCGGCGGTTTGCGACGGTGCTCGCTCATCGAACGACTACTCCTCGGGCAGGCGCACCCTCGCGCGCCTGGAAACGGCGGCTGGTTTCCGGTCCCCCCGAAGTACGGATGCGGTCGGTCGCTCATTCACCCGTACTGCACCCGGGACGATGACGTCCCTAAGCGTCACACGGTTCCCGGCTGTATTCATGGCGCACAGACTACGCACCACCACAACTCGTTGAGCTCCGAAGTACACCCCAAACCACGCAACTTGGCTTCAACAAGACGGTGATGTGATTCCGCTCACCCACTTCCCTCTTGGTTTTCTCTTGGTTTTCTCTTGTCGCACCTGGAGCACCGCTCTATCGTCGTGATGTATCGAGTCGATACATCGGCGCGAGATAGAGACCGTCACGGCACCCGGAGCGGCATCCGCCGCACCGGGGCGCGGCAGAGAGGAGGCGACGATGGGCCGGCGTTCCGGGATCCTGGAGTTCGCCGTACTCGGACTGCTGCGCGAATCTCCGATGCACGGCTATGAGCTGCGCAAACGACTCAATACGTCACTGGGTGTGTTCCGGGCGTTCAGCTACGGGTCGCTCTACCCCTGCCTCAAGACGCTGGTCGCCAACGGCTGGTTGATCGAGGAGCCGGGGAGCGCGCCGGAGGACGCCGTCTCCGCCGCGCTCTCGGGACGCCGCGCCAAGATCGTCTACAGGCTGACGGCCGAGGGGAAGGAGCGCTTCGAGGAGCTGCTCTCCCAGACGGGGCCCGACACATACGAAGACGAGCACTTCGCCGCGCGTTTCGCCTTCTTCGGGCAGACATCGCGCGACGTGCGCATGCGTGTGCTCGAGGGCCGTCGCAGCCGGCTGGAGGAGCGTCTGGAGAAGATGCGCGCCTCCCTGGCGCGCACCCGGGAGCGCCTCGACGCCTACACACTCGAGCTCCAGCGTCACGGGATGGAGTCCGTGGAGCGCGAAGTGCGCTGGCTGAACGAGCTCATCGAAAGCGAGCGGGCCGGGCGGGACCTCAAGGGTTCCGGATCCGGGGGGCCCGACTCGCAGGACACCACCACTGGAGCGACGGGCGTCCTGCCCCGGTCCGGGCGGCATTCCCGGCCGGATACGCCCGACGACACCGCCACGTGAGGTCCCGTCGGGGCTTCACCGATTACACACAGGGAGCAACCGTCAATGGGTTCGGTTCGCGTAGCCATCGTCGGCGTGGGCAACTGCGCCGCATCGCTGGTACAGGGCGTGGAGTACTACAAGGACGCCGATCCGGCGTCCAAGGTCCCGGGCCTCATGCATGTGCAGTTCGGCGACTACCACGTGCGTGACATCGAGTTCGTCGCCGCCTTCGACGTCGACGCGAAGAAGGTCGGTCTGGACCTTGCGGACGCCATCGGCGCCTCCGAGAACAACACCATCAAGATCTGCGACGTGCCCTCCACCGGTGTGACGGTTCAGCGCGGCCACACCCTTGACGGCCTCGGCAAGTACTACCGCGCCACCATCGAGGAGTCCTCCGAGGAGCCGGTCGACGTCGTCCAGGTCCTCAAGGACAAGCAGGTCGACGTTCTCGTCTGCTACCTGCCCGTGGGCTCCGAGGAAGCGACGAAGTTCTACGCCCAGTGCGCCATCGACGCCAAGGTCGCTTTCGTCAACGCCCTGCCGGTCTTCATCGCCGGCACCAAGGAGTGGGCGGACAAGTTCACCGAGGCGGGCGTGCCGATCGTCGGTGACGACATCAAGTCGCAGGTCGGCGCCACCATCACCCACCGCGTCCTGACGAAGCTGTTCGAGGACCGGGGTGTCATCCTGGACCGCACGATGCAGCTGAACGTCGGCGGCAACATGGACTTCAAGAACATGCTCGAGCGGGAGCGTCTGGAGTCCAAGAAGATCTCCAAGACCCAGGCCGTCACCTCCCAGATCCCCGACCGGGACCTCGGCGAGAACAACGTTCACATCGGCCCGTCCGACTATGTGGCCTGGCTCGACGACCGCAAGTGGGCCTATGTCCGCCTCGAGGGCCGTGCCTTCGGTGACGTCCCGCTGAGCCTGGAGTACAAGCTCGAGGTCTGGGACTCCCCGAACTCCGCGGGTGTCATCATCGACGCCCTGCGTGCCGCGAAGATCGCCAAGGACCGGGGCATCGGCGGTCCGATCCTGTCCGCCTCCTCCTACTTCATGAAGTCCCCGCCGGTGCAGTACTCCGACGATGAGGCCCGCGAGAACGTGGAGAAGTTCATCCGCGGCGAGGTCGAGCGCTGACCAGCCCCTTCTGAAACCGCTCCTGCCAGGGCTGCCGGACCCCCGGTCGCACCATGCGTGCTCCCGGGGGTCCGCCTGTATGTGAGGCTGTGCGCCATGGCTGTCGTTCGCGACCTGCGTGTCCTCCTGCGGGTGAGGAACTTCCGACGCCTGCTCGCCGTGCGGCTGCTCTCCCAGAGCGCGGACGGCGTCTATCAGGTCGCGCTCGCCGCATACGTCGTCTTCTCCCCGGAGAAGCAGACCTCGGCCGCCGCGATCGCCTCCGCGATGGCGGTACTGCTGCTGCCGTACTCCCTGGTCGGCCCGTTCGCCGGCGTTCTGCTGGACCGCTGGCGGCGCCGGCAGGTCTTCCTCTACGGCAATCTGACCCGTGCGGCCATGGCGGCCGCCACCGCGGTGCTGATGGTCGCCGCCGTGCCGGCCTGGCTGTTCTATGTCTCCGCCCTGTGCGTCACCGCCGTCAACCGCTTCGTCCTGGCCGGGCTGTCCGCCGCGCTGCCCCGCGTGGTCGACGCCGAGCGGCTGGTGATGGCCAACTCCCTGTCGCCCACGGCCGGCTCCCTGGCCGCGTTCACGGGCGGCGGCCTCGCCTTCCTCGTACGGCTGCTGGGCGCGGACTCCGACGCTGCCGTGGTGCTGCTGGGGGCCTTCCTCTATCTGTGCGCGGCCCTCACCTCGCTCCTCATGGCCCCGGACCTGCTCGGCCCCGACCAGAGCCCGGTCCGCCCCCGGTTGGGCGCGGCACTGACCGGCACCGCCCGCGGTCTGATGGCGGGCCTACGGCATCTCGCCGCTCCGCCCCGCCGGAAGGCCGCCTGGGCGCTGACCTCGATGACGCTGATGCGGTTCTGCTATGGCGCCCTGACGGTCATGGTGCTGATGCTGTGCCGCTATGCCTTGACCTCGAGCACGGAGGACGGACTGCGCCTGCTCGGGCTGGCGCTGGGGCTCTCCGGCGCCGGGTTCTTCGCAGCGGCCGTCGTGACGCCCTGGATGGCGGGATGGCTCGGCCCCACCCGCTGGATCACCGTGTGCGCCGGCTGTGCGGCGGTCCTCGAACTCGCCCTCGGTCTGCCGTTCGCCACCGTCCCCTTGCTGGTCGCGGCGTTCGTTCTGGGGCTGACCACACAGGGCGCGAAAATCGCCACGGACACCGTGGTGCAGTCCGCGGTCGACGACGGCTTCCGCGGCCGGATCTTCTCCGTGTACGACGTGCTGTTCAACATCGCCTTTGTGGGCGCCGCGGGTATTGCCACGCTGATGCTGCCACCGGACGGGCGCTCGACCGCGCTGGTGATCACGGTCGCCGTCATCTACACAGCGGTCGCGGTCGCCATGGCCGCCTCCGAACGCCGGCAGGTGTCATCTCACCGGCCCTTTGAGGCCCCCTGAGCCCCCTCAGGGAAAAGGGCGGTGTTTCACGTGAAACACCGCCCCTCGGCCTTCTCCTCTGCGTCATGTTTCACGTGAAACATGCCTCTGCCGCAGGGGTCAGCTCGCCTCGTTCTGCTCCGCCCACCACTCCTTGAGGGCTGCCACCGCCGCGTCGTGCTCCATGGGTCCGTTCTCCAGACGGAGCTCCAGCATGTGCTTGTACGCCTTGCCGACGAGCGGGCCGGGCTTGATACCGAGGATCTCCATGATCTGGTTGCCGTCGAGGTCCGGGCGAATCGCATCCAGCTCCTCCTGCTGCTGGAGCTGGGCGATGCGTGCCTCCAGGCTGTCGTACGCCCTGGACAGTGCGGCCGCCTTGCGCTTGTTGCGGGTGGTGCAGTCCGAGCGGGTCAGCTTGTGGAGCCGGCTGAGCAGCGGGCCCGCGTCACGGACATAGCGGCGGACCGCGGAGTCCGTCCACTCCCCGGTGCCGTAGCCATGGAAGCGCAGATGGAGCTCGACCAGACGGGAGACGTCCTTCACCAGCTCATTGGAGTACTTCAGCGCCGTCATGCGCTTTTTGGCCATCTTTGCGCCGACCACCTCATGGTGGTGGAAGGAAACTCGCCCGTCCTTCTCGAAACGGCGGGTACGCGGCTTGCCGATGTCATGCAGAAGGGCGGCCAGCCGGAGGGTCAGGTCGGGGCCCTCGTCCTCCAGCGCCATCGCCTGTTCCAGAACGATCAGCGTGTGGTCGTAGACGTCCTTGTGCCGGTGGTGCTCGTCGCTCTCCAGACGCAGAGCCGGCAGCTCGGGCAGGACATGATCGGCGAGACCGGTGTCGACGAGCAGGGTCAGACCCTTGCGCGGGTGGTCCGAGAGAATCAGCTTGTTCAGCTCGTCCCGGATCCGTTCGGCCGAGACGATCTCGATCCGTGCGGACATCTCCTTCATCGCCGCGACGACCTCGGGGGCGACCTCGAAGTCGAGCTGGGCGGCGAAACGCGCGGCCCGCATCATGCGCAGCGGGTCGTCGGAGAAGGACTCCTCGGGCGTGGCGGGTGTACGCAGCACGCGAGCCTCGAGGTCCGCAAGGCCGCCGTGCGGGTCGATGAACTTCTTCTCCGGCAGCGCCAGCGCCATCGCATTGACGGTGAAGTCACGCCGGACGAGGTCCTCCTCGATGGAGTCGCCGTACGACACCTCGGGCTTGCGCGAGGACCGGTCGTAGGCCTCCGACCGGTAGGTGGTCACCTCGATCTGGAAGCACCGGTCGGCGTCTTCGACACGGACCTGCTTCTGCGCCCCGACCGTGCCGAAGGCGATCCCGACATCCCATACCGCATCGGCCCACGGCCGCACGATCTTCAGTACGTCCTCGGGACGGGCGTCGGTGGTGAAGTCCAGGTCGTTGCCGAGCCGGCCGAGCAACGTGTCCCGGACCGAGCCGCCGACCAGGGCGAGGGAGAACCCGGCTTTCCGGAAGCGGCGCGCGAGATCGTCGACGACGGGGGCCACCCGCAGCAGCTCGCTCACCGCGCGCTGCTGCACCTGGTTCAGAGCAGAGGAAGTGTCTTCGTTGGCGTTCGGCACAACAGAAAAGGGTACGTGGCCTGGACGGCCGACCGCTCCGTCATTGTTTTCCGGTCTTCCTGGGGAGCCCCGAGTTTCCCTGGAGACACCCGGCGGGCGCGTGGGGACGGCACCCTGCGGAACGCGGCGGCAGACCCCTTGTTACTCACCCAAGGCCGGCCCTTGTGACGTAACGAACGTCATCCCCGGATACGCGCATATCCAGGACAGCCGTCGACGCTCCATGATCGCCCAGGTGCCTCCGTGGCACTTCCCCTCGGCGCGCATCGTTACCATGCCTGGACGCACATTCCGACGACCACTGACGACGAGGGACGGGCGAGCGCGTGGCCGAGGCGGCAGACTTCCAGGGGATCAATCCCTCACCTGCCCGCCGCCTGCTGCGACGGGCAGGGGCATTGCTCGCCGGGATGCCTCTGCTGACCGGACTGCTCCAGCTGCCCGCCGCGACGGCCGGGCATGCCGCCCCTCGGGATTCCCTCCAGGCCGCGCCGGGCCCACGCACGGTGTCCGTCTCCCTCGACTCCCTCAGCCCCAGCGTGCCCTCGAAGGGAGACACGCTGACCGTCTCGGGCACCGTGACGAACCACGGCAAGCACACGATCACCGACGCCCATGTGGGTCTGCGTGTGGGTCCGGAACTGGACACCCGCTCGGCGATCGACGCCGTGGCCCGGCGCACCGCATTCGATCCGGGTGCCGACGGCTCCGAGATCGGCGGCAAGTACGTCCAGAAGTTCACCGAGCTCGCCCCGGGCATCGCCGAGCACTTCAACATCTCCGTGCCGGTCGACAAGCTGAAGCTGGGCGCGGACGGGGTCTATCAGCTCTCCGTCTCGCTGTCCGGCCGGACCTCCGCACGGCCCTGGAAGCAGGTCCTGGGCATCCGGCACACGTTCCTGCCGTGGCAGCCGGACGACGCGGACACCAAGACGAAGACGACCTATCTGTGGCCGCTCGTCTCCGACGTCCACATGACCGCCGAGACAGGCCCCGGCGCCCAGCAGACGCCGGTCTTCCTCGACGACGACCTGGCCAAGGACATCGCTCCCGGCGGCCGTCTGGAGCAGATGCTGTCGCTGGGCAAGGACCTCGACGTCACCTGGGTCATCGATCCCGATCTGCTGGCGTCCGTGGACGCCATGACCCGCAGCTACCGTGTCCGGACCGACAACGGCACATCCGTCCCGGGCACCCATCAGGCGGTCGCCAAACAGTGGCTCGCCAAGCTGCAGCAGGCGGTGGCGGGCAAGGAGGTCGTGGCGCTGCCCTTCGCCGACCCCGATCTGGCGTCCCTCGCCCACGGCGGTACGAGCGTGACCGGCTCGCTCAGCCAGCTCAAGGACGCCACCGATGTCGCCGCCAGCACGGTGGAGACGGTGCTCCATGTGAAGCCGAGCACGGACTTCGCCTGGCCCGTCGACGGCGCTGTGGACCCCTCGATCGTCAAGGTCGCCACCTCCGCGGGCGCCGACAAGATCATCGCGCGCAGTGACAGCATGCGGGAGGCCGACGGCCTGGCCTACACGCCCTCCGCGGCCCGCCCCATCGGCGGCGGCGTCACGGCGGTCGTCGCGGACGAGCGTCTGTCGACGGCCTTCGAGGGCGACATGTCACGGGCCGGCACCACCACGCTCGCCGTGCAGCGGTTCCTCGCCCAGAGCCTGGAGCTCCACGGGCAGACGACCAAGCAGCGCAGCATCGTCGTGGCCCCGCAGCGCATGCCGACCGCACACCAGGCCCAGGCCATGGCACAGGCGCTGACGGCCCTCCAGCAGAGCACCTGGTCCCAGTCGCAGGACCTGTCCGCGGCCGTCAAGGCCGCGCCGGACCCCCGCGCCACCACGAAGGTCCCGTCGACCCGCGCCTACCCTTCCTCGCTGCGCAAGAAGGAGCTGGGCCGCTCCGCCTTCGCGGCGATCGCCCGGACCCAGAACAAGGTCGACAACTTCAAGGTCATCCTGACCGACGAGTCCCGGGTCGTCACTCCCTTCGGACGCGCCCTGAACCGGGAGATGTCCACGACATGGCGTGGCCGGGCCGATGAGGCGGAGCGCTTCCGGAACGATGTGGAGGGGTACCTCGACGGCCTCTCCGAACAGGTCAAGCTGATCGACAAGTCGGAGACCAAGCTCTCCGGCCGCAGCGCCACCATCCCGGTGACCGTGCAGAACAACCTGGTCCAGGGCGTCGACCATCTGGTGCTGCGGCTCACCTCGACCAATCCCACTCGTCTCAAGATCGGCGGCAAGGCCTACGCGGAACAGCCCGTCGAGGTCTCCGGCGGGCACAGCCAGTCCGTGAAGTTCACCACATCGGCCAACGCCAACGGCCCGGTGACCGTGGTCGCCCAGCTCTACACGCAGGACGGCCGGGAGTACGGTGCGCCCGTCACCTTCGACGTGAAGGTCACCGAGATCACCGCCACGGTGATGCTGGTCATCGGCGGCGGTGTCCTGCTGCTCGTCCTCGCCGGCTTCCGCATGTACACCCAGCGCAAGCGGGCGGCGGCCCAGGAGGCCGCGCAGGGCACCGGGACGGCCGAGGACGCCGAGGCCGCCAAGAGCACGGACGCGGACGGCGGCGAGAGCGGCACCGACGGGACCGGCGGGAGCACGGACGAGCCGGAGGACGACGCCCGAGAGCAGCCGAGTGACCCGACACCGGACACCGCGGCGGAAAGCGCCGACCAGTCCGGCACGGGTGAGAAAGTGGACCGTTGAGCATGTCGTGGCCCGGAGGGCCCGGGACGATGAGGTGGGGTAATCCATGAACGCGCCGTACGACGGTGACCGCGGCCAGGCCGTGGGCGGCTCGGGCGACCCCGGCGCCCCGCCTCCCCAGCACGGTCAGGTGCCGCCGCAGCCGCCTGCGGACCGGTACCGCGAGAACGCCTACGGCAAGGATCCCTACCGAGCACAGGACCTCGCCGCCCGGGACACGGGCGGCGAGGCGCCGTACGACCGTGCCGCGCACCCCTCGCCGTCGTCCGGTGCGTACGGCCCTCAGCAGCCCTCCCACGGGCAGCCCCCGCAGGCGCCGCACGCCCCCGACCCGCGCGTGTGGATGCAGGCTCCGCCGCCGGGGCCGTCGGGCGCCACCCCGTATCCGCCGCACGGCGAGGATGCCCGCACCGCGCAGTTCGCCGGTGTGGACCACCCGGCCGGCCCTTCCGGCGGGAACCGCCATGAGCCGGACGCCTTCGCCCACCTCTTCCAGGACCAGCAGCAGGGCGGCCACCCGGACATGCGCCAGGGCGGCTACGGCCCGCCGGCCCCCGGGCAGTACGGCTACCCGTCCCCGCAGCAGTCCGACGGGCGCCCGCTGACCGAAGCCCCCTCGGTTCCCGGACCCGCCCCGGCCGCCGGTCAGGGGCCGATGGGCCCGTACGCCTCCGCGCCGGCCGCTGCCGAGACCGCTGCCCCGGAGGCCGAGCCGGCCCCCGCTCCGGCGAAGAAGGGCGGAAAGGCCTCCGGCCTGCTGAAGTCGAGCGCCGTGATGGCCGCGGGCACGATGGTCTCCCGCCTCACCGGGTTCATCCGCTCGGCACTGATCGTCTCGGCGCTCGGCATCGGTCTTCTCGGCGACACCTTCCAGGTCGCCTACCAGCTGCCGACGATGATCTACATCCTGACCGTCGGCGGCGGGCTCAACTCCGTCTTCGTGCCCCAGCTCGTGCGTGCCATGAAGGAGGACGACGACGGGGGCGAGGCCTACGCCAACCGCCTGCTGACCCTCGTCATGGTGGTGCTGGGGGCGCTCACCGTCCTCGCGATGCTCGCCGCCCCCCTTCTGATCCGCATGCTGTCCGTCCCGGTCGCCAGCGACCCGGCGGCCAACGAGGTCGGCATCACCTTCGTCCGCTACTTCCTGCCCTCGATCTTCTTCATGGGCATCCACGTGGTGATGGGCCAGATCCTCAACGCCCGTGGACGATTCGGCGCGATGATGTGGACCCCGGTCCTGAACAACATCGTCATCATCGTGACGCTCGGCACGTTCATCTGGGTGTACGGCTCCGCCTCCCGCTCCGGCATGACGGCCGCGACCATCCCGCCGGAGGGCCAGCGGCTGCTCGGCATCGGCGTGCTGCTCGGGATGGTCGTCCAGGCCCTGGCGATGATCCCGTACCTGCGGGAGACCGGGTACCGGCTGCGGCTGCGTTTCGACTGGCGGGGGCACGGTCTCGGCAAGGCCGCGACCCTCGCCAAATGGACCATCCTGTTCGTCCTGGCCAACCAGGCGGGCGCGCTCGTCGTCTCCCAGCTGGCCACCGCCTCGGTCAAGGACTCCGGCGTCAACGGCACCGGCTTCTCCGCGTACTCCAACGCCCAGCTGATCTGGGGCCTGCCCCAGGCCATCATCACCGTGTCCCTGATGGCCGCCCTGCTGCCGCGGATCTCCCGTTCGGCCGCCGATGACGACAGCGGCGCCGTCCGCGACGACATCTCCCAGGGCCTGCGGACCACCGCCGTCGCCATCGTGCCCATCGCCTTCGGCTTCCTCGCGCTCGGCATCCCGATGTGCACGCTGATGTTCGGCTCCTCGGGTATCGAGGGCGCCACCAACATGGGCTACATGCTGATGGCCTTCGGCCTGGGTCTGATCCCCTACTCCGTGCAGTACGTCGTCCTGCGCGCCTTCTACGCCTACGAGGACACCCGCACCCCCTTCTACAACACGGTCATCGTGGCCGGGGTCAACGCGGCCGCCTCGGCCCTGTGCTACGTCCTGCTCCCGGCCCGCTGGGCCGTCGTCGGCATGGCCGCCGCCTACGGTCTCGCGTATGCGATCGGCGTCGGTGTCGCCTGGCGGCGGCTGCGCAAGCGGCTGGGCGGCGACCTCGACGGCTCACGCGTGGTGCGGACCTACGCCCGGCTGTGCATCGCCTCGGTGCCGGCGACGCTGGTCAGCGGCGCGGCCTGCTACGGCGTCAGCCACGCCCTGGGCCAGGGGGTCCTGGGATCGCTCGCCGCGCTGCTGGCCGGCGGGGCCGTGCTGTTCGGCCTCTTCTTCGTCGCCGCCCGCCGGATGCGCATCGAGGAAGTCAACTCGCTCGTGGGCATGGTCCGCGGGCGCCTGGGACGTTGAGACGGGGGTAGGCGCACAACCATCGCCCGCAGCCGTGTGTCGTGCATAGCGGAGGACTGTGGGCACAATTGGTTTCGGCGTCGGACAGCGCGCGATGGATGGGGAGGCAGGAGCGACGGTGGCGGAACGGAGTACGGCTGCCGTCGACGTGGCAGACAACAGCGGCGAGAAGTCGCTGACCGCCAAGGCGGACCAGTCCACGTCCGACGGGGTGACCCAGAACCGGAAGCGGGACACGGACAGCGACGAGACACAGGGGAGCGGCACGACCGAGCGCTCCGGAAAGAAGGCCTCGCCTCCCGAACTGCACAGCGGTCACAAGCTGGCCAGGCGTTACCGCCTGGAGGAGTGCGTCACCCGTCTGGACGGATTCAGCAGTTGGCGGGCGGTGGACGAGAAACTCCGCCGTGCCGTCGGGGTGCACGTCCTGCCCGCGGACCACGCCCGTGCCCGGTCCGTACTGGCCGCGGCCCGCTCCGCCGCGCTGCTCGGCGACCCCCGTTTCGTGCAGGTCCTCGACGCCGTCGAGGAGAACGACCTCGTCTACGTCGTCCATGAATGGCTGCCTGACGCCACGGAACTGACCACGCTGCTGGCCTCCGGGCCTCTGGAGCCGCACGACGCCTACCAGATGGTCAGCCAGGTCGCCTCCGCCATGGCCGCCGCACACCGCGAGGGCCTCGCGCATCTGCGGCTGAACCCCAACGCCGTACTGCGCACCTCCACCGGCCAGTGGCGCATCCGCGGCCTGGCCGTGAACGCCGCGCTGCGCGGCGTCCGTTCCGACACCCCGCAGCGCACCGACACCGAGGCCATCGGCGCCCTGCTGTATGCGTCGCTCACCCAGCGCTGGCCGTACGAGGACGACGCCTACGGCCTGTCCGGCCTGCCCAAGGATCTCGGTCTCATCCCTCCGGACCAGGTGCGCGCGGGCGTCCATCGCGGTCTGTCCGAACTCGCCATGCGCGCTCTCGCCAACAACGGTGCCACCGCCTCCCGGCACGAGGCGCCGTGCACCACGCCGGAGGAACTGGCCAAGGCGATCAGCGAGATGCCGCGCATCCGCCCTCCGGAGCCGGCGTTCACCGCACCGCCGGAGTACCAGAGCACCTCGTACCAGCAGGGCACATACGGCCGTGCGACCCCGCGTCCCGGTGTCACCCAGCCGATCCCCGCCCCGCCGCCCCCGCTGCAGAGCCGCACCGGCAAGGCCCTGAAGTGGGCCGTCTCGACGCTGCTCATCGCCGCCCTGGGCCTGGGCAGCTGGCAGCTCGCGGATGCCCTGATGAACCGGGGCGGCGAGCCCAACAACGGCACCCAGTCCCAGACGCAGGACAACAACGACAAGAACGAGAAGCCGCAGAAGCCGGCCCAGCCGATCCAGATCCAGGGGGCGCGGGAGTACGTCGCACAGGGGCCTGCCCAGGCCGCCGAGGACGTCGGCAAGACCTACGACGGCGACAGCTCCACGTACTGGCGCACCAAGAGCTACCGGGACGGCCCGAGGCTCGCTCCCTACAAGCCGGGGGTGGGCATCGTCTACGACCTCGGCTCGGCCAAGGAGCTCTCCGCGGCGTCGATAGGGCTTCGCTACGCCGGTGACCACACCACGGTCCATCTCTACGCCACGGACTCCCTGAGTCCCTCCACCGGGATCGACGGGATGACGAAGATCGGAACCGCGACCACTACCGGGTCCTCTCTCACGGTTAAGGCGACAAAGCCGGTGAAGACGCAGTACGTACTGCTGTGGATCACGGATGTGCCCAGGGCCCCCCATGACGGCTACAGCAGTGCCGGCTACAAGCAGGGCATCACCGATGTGAAATTCACGGGCTGACGTCTCACTGAAGGGGAGGGGGTCCATGGCGGACGGCACCGCATACGGCGATGCGAGCGACGAGGACCTCCTGGCCCGCCATGTGAAGGGCGACCCCGACGCCTTTGGTGAACTGGTACGGCGCCACCGCGACCGGCTCTGGGCGGTCGCCCTGCGGACGCTGGGCGACCGCGAGGAGGCCGCCGACGCCCTGCAGGACGCCTTCGTCTCGGCCTACCGTGCCGCCCACACCTTCCGGGGACAGTCAGCCGTCACGACCTGGCTGCACCGGATCACGGTGAACGCCTGTCTGGACCGGGCCCGCAAGGCGGCCTCGCGCAGAACCTCACCGGTGGACGACACCGAGCGCCTGGAACAGCTGCTGGAGCCGCATGAGTCGGCCTCGGCGCCCGCCGAGAGAAACGATGTGCAGCGGCAGCTCCTCAAGGCGCTGAGCAGCCTGCCGCCCGACCAGCGGGCCGCGCTGGTGCTCGTGGACATGCAGGGGTATCCGGTCGCCGAGGCCGCGCGCATCCTTGATGTGCCGACCGGAACGGTG
The DNA here is from genome assembly GCF_039525155.1 of Streptomyces thermoalcalitolerans. Taxonomy (NCBI): domain Bacteria; kingdom Bacillati; phylum Actinomycetota; class Actinomycetes; order Kitasatosporales; family Streptomycetaceae; genus Streptomyces; species Streptomyces thermoalcalitolerans. The sequence continues at coordinate 100,190 of NZ_BAAAHG010000002.1, forward strand.
AAGAGCCGCTGTGCCCGGGGCAGAGCGAGACTCCTGCCGCTCCTCACCCATCTACGGCCCGAGCGTGCCGGCGACGGGAAGGAACCGGGCACAGGACGGAACCGGACGCAGAGGACATCCGTCCCACCCCCAGCGGATCCTGAGAGCGTGGGCACGCAGGACACGGGGCCAAGCGATTCAGCTGCTGTGAAGGGCGGAGGTGGACGAGCGTGACAGCCACGACGGACGCGGCCGAGCACCCGGACGTCACAGAGATCTCCGACCTCACCGAGGGCCTCCTCGCCCCCTCCCGGGCCACGACCCTGCGACAGCATCTGGACGAGTGCGATCTGTGCGCCGAGGTCCTTGCCTCGCTGGAGGAGATCCGTGGTCTGCTCGGCACCCTGCCGGACCCGCCGGGCATGCCCGACGACATCGCGGCCCGTGTGGACGCCGCCCTCGCCGCTGAAGCCGCTGGATCTTCCGAAGCCTCCAGGAGCGCCGGCACCACCGAACCTGAGACCGCCCTCGGGAACGCGCATGTTTCACGTGAAACATCGGCGGCGGGCCGTCCTCCGGGGCATGCTCCTGCTTCCAGCACCGGACCGGGCCGCAAGGCCCGCTCTCGGCGCGGACGCCGCAGGATCGCCGTCCTGGGCTCCGTCGTTGCCGTGGCCGCCCTGGGCGTCGCCTCCGTGGTGATGACCACCCTGTACGACGACAAGAGTTCCAGCACCGCGGCGCAGGACCGTGCGAGCGCATCCGCGGACACCTTCTCCGAGGAAACGCTCAAGGACCGGGTCGCCGACCTTCTTCAGGCCCAGAAGACCTCGGAGGGGTCCCGTGCCCCCCGTGGTCTCAGCATGGAATCCGCTCCGGACGCCGGCACCCCGAAGGTTCTGAAAACCCCCACCGTCACGGTGCCCCTGTGCGTCCGGCAGGGCATCATCGGCGCATCCGACACTCCTCTCGCCGCTCAGGCAGGCACCTATGAGGGCAAGTACGCCTATCTCGTCGTGCTGCCCGATCCCTCCGGCGACAGTACCCGCGTCACGGCCTATCTCGTCGACGCACGATGTGTCCAGCAGCCCTCGGCCGCCCCCAAGCTCCTGCTGCAGCGCTCCTACGCGCGTTAACCGGTACTCCTCCACGTATTCTCTGCGCGCGTGCGCTGTGGTCCCCGCGCCCTGCGGCAGTCCACATGCTCGCCCTGCGACAGTCCACATACTGACCCATCCGTGTGCCCGAACCCATGGGGAATGTGCGCCCCGTAGGATCCGTTGGATGGGGTGAGAGCTGTGAGAGAGGGCTCCCACCGGCCGTACGACCCAGTCCAGAGACGAGGAATCAACCCGTGAGCGACGTCCGTAACGTGATCATCATCGGCTCCGGGCCCGCCGGCTATACGGCGGCTCTCTACACCGCGCGCGCGTCGCTGAAGCCGCTGGTCTTCGAGGGCGCCGTCACCGCGGGTGGCGCGCTGATGAACACCACCGAGGTGGAGAACTTCCCGGGCTTCCGCGACGGCATCATGGGCCCCGAGCTCATGGACAACATGCGGGCGCAGGCCGAGCGCTTCGGAGCCGAGCTCGTTCCGGACGATGTCGTCTCCGTTGACCTGACCGGCGAGATCAAGACCGTCACGGACGCGGCAGGCACGGTGCACCGGGCAAAGGCCGTCATCGTCGCCACCGGCTCGCAGCACCGCAAGCTCGGTTTGCCGAACGAGGACGCGCTCACCGGTCGGGGCGTCTCCTGGTGCGCCACCTGTGATGGCTTCTTCTTCAAGGACCAGGACATCGCCGTGGTCGGTGGCGGTGACACCGCCATGGAAGAGGCCACCTTCCTCTCCCGCTTCGCCAAGTCCGTCACCGTCATCCATCGCCGGGACACGCTGCGTGCCTCCAAGGCGATGCAGGAGCGTGCCTTCGCCGACCCGAAGATCACGTTCATCTGGGACAGTGAGGTCGCCGAGATCCAGGGCGACCAGAAGCTCTCCGGTCTGAAGCTGCGCAACGTCAAGACCGGCGAGCTCTCGGACCTCGCCGTGACGGGTCTGTTCATCGCGATCGGCCACGACCCGCGCACCGAGCTCTTCAAGGGCCAGCTTGAGCTGGACGAGGAGGGTTACCTGAAGGTCGACTCGCCGTCCACGCGCACCAACATCCCCGGCGTCTTCGCCGCCGGTGACGTGGTCGATCACACCTACCGTCAGGCGATCACCGCAGCCGGCACCGGCTGCGCCGCTGCGCTGGACGCCGAGCGTTACCTGGCTGCTGCCACGGACAACGAGCAGAAGGCCGAGCCCGAGAAGTCCACTGTCTGAGCCCCATCCATTCCAGCCCACGCACGATCAATGAAGGAGCCCGCTGTGGCCGGCACCCTGAAGAACGTGACCGACGACACCTTCGAGCAGGACGTCCTCAAGAACGACAAGCCCGTTCTGGTGGACTTCTGGGCCGCCTGGTGCGGTCCCTGCCGTCAGATCGCTCCGTCCCTCGAAGCGATTGCCGCCGAGTACGGCGACAAGATCGAGGTCGTCAAGCTCAACATCGACGAGAACCCGAACACGGCCACCAAGTACGGCGTCATGTCCGTCCCGACCCTGAACGTCTACCGGAACGGCGAGGTCGCCAAGACCATCGTGGGCGCCAAGCCGAAGGCCGCGATCGTTCGCGAACTCGAGGAGTTCATCGCCGAGTGACGTGACACAGGCCATCGCGACGGCACGTGTTTCACGTGAAACATGAAGGGGGCCGGCCTCACAGGGCCGGCCCCCTTCATGCAAGACGACTTCTTCTCTTCCTGTGGGACGGCTCCCCTAGAGCGGCCGCAGTGCCGGCTCCTTGTGCACGGCTCCCAGAAGCCGGTCGAGTGCCATCTCCACATCTTCCTTCCATGACACCGTCGACCGCAGTTCCAGCCGCAGCCGCGGGTGGGTGGGATGGTGCCGGACCGTCTTGAACCCCACGGCCAGCAGATAGTCGACCGGGAGCATACAGGCAGGCTCCTTCCAGCGAGCGTCGCCGAATGCCTCGATGGCCTTGAATCCTCGCCGCAGCAAGTCCTTCGCAACCGTCTGCACCATCACGCGGCCCAGTCCCTGCCCCTGATAGCCCGGCACGATGAAGCCGGTCATCAGCTGCACCGCATCCGGCGAGACAGGACTCGTGGGAAACGCCGCGGAACGAGGGACGTAGGCGGGGGGAGCGTAGAGCACAAAGCCCGCAGGTACGTCGTCGACATAGACGACCCGGCCGCAGGAACCCCAGTCCAGAAGAACGGAGGAGATCCACGCTTCCTTTTCCAGGGCGGGTGTGCCCGCTTTCACCGCGGCTTCGCCGCTGACGGGGTCCAGCTCCCAGAAGACACACTCACGACAGCGCTTGGGAAGGTCCTGGAGGTTGTCCAGCGTGAGCGGTACGAGCCTACGGCCCATGAAAGCTGTTCCTCGCTTCCTTCGCCTTTCCAGCGTGATCAGCGGGCGTCCCTCTCAAGCATCGGTGGAGGGATGTGCATATCCGAACGCATCGTAACCATAATGCGATTGCGCCGATACCGGATGAAAGCAAAGAGCGGGCCCCGTTCCGGTATACACCGGACAAGGCCCGCTTCTGCCGAACAATCGATCTGATCCTTCCCCCCGAACGGGATCTCAGGAGTTCGGTTCCGTCTCCTCCGTACCGTCTTCCTGAAGGCTCTTCTGCAGTACCTGTGCCTCGCCTGGAGCCAGCGTGTCGAGAATGCGCTCCAGGTCCTCCATGGAGGCGAACTCGACAGTGATCTTGCCCTTCTTCTGCCCCAGGTCGACCTTCACCCGTGTGTCGAAACGGTCGGACAGACGAGTGGCGAGCTCCGACAGAGCCGGAGAGACCCGGGCCCCAGCCCGAGGGCCCTTGGAGCGCGGCGTCGCCTTCGGCCGTGCGCCCATCAGGGTGACGATCTCCTCGACCGCCCGTACCGACAGTCCCTCGGCGACGATCCGGTGAGCCAGCCGGTCCTGCTCCTCGGGATCCTCCACCGAGAGCAGTGCTCGCGCATGTCCCGCCGAGAGGACCCCGGCAGCGACCCGACGCTGCACCGCCGGCGAGAGCTTCAGCAGCCGCAAGGTGTTGGAGACCTGCGGACGGGAGCGGCCGATGCGGTCCGCCAGCTGATCGTGCGTGCAGTTGAAGTCCTTCAGCAGCTGGTCGTAGGCGGCGGCCTCTTCCAGCGGGTTCAGCTGCACCCGGTGCAGATTCTCCAGCAGAGCGTCCAGAAGGAGCTTCTCGTCATCCGTGGCCCGCACAATCGCCGGAATCGCCGTGAGTCCCGCCTCACGGCAGGCCCGCCAGCGCCGCTCGCCCATGATGAGTTCATAGCGCGAAGGCCCGATCTGCCGTACCACGACGGGCTGAAGAAGCCCGACCTCCTTGATGGAGGTGACGAGCTCGGCCAGCGCGTCCTCGTCGAAGACCTCACGCGGTTGGCGCGGATTCGGCGTAATGGCGTCGAGGGGGATCTCGGCGAAGTGGGCGCCCACCGGAGCCGCGGGAACCTCGCCGCTCGCCTCCCCTGTTTCACGTGAAACAGGCGGCAACGTGGTCACCTTCGCCGCTGCCACGCCCCGCTCACCGGTCAGCGTCGAAGCAGCCGCAGACGATGCCGCGGCACCCCCCATCACTGCCGGGACCGCTGGTTTCTCCGCGGTCGGGGCAGTAGGAATCAATGCGCCGAGCCCACGGCCCAGCCCCCTCCGTCGCTCACTCACTGAATCCCCTCCACCATATTGGGATCGCTCTGTGCGCCGATGTGAGCGTGCGTGGCGTCATAGCTGACACGGACACCTCTCAGCGCGATTTCTCGTGCCGCCTCAAGATAGGAGAGGGCACCGCTCGATCCTGGATCGTAAGTCAGCACCGTCTGCCCATAGCTCGGCGCCTCGGAAATACGGACGGAGCGAGGAATGCTCGTCCGCAGCACCTCGTCGCCGAAGTGGTTGCGCACCTCTTCGGCGACCTGGGAGGCAAGGCGTGTCCGGCCGTCGTACATGGTGAGCAGGATGGTCGACACATGCAGAGTGGGGTTGAGGTGCCCCCGCACCAGGTCGACATTGCGCAGCAGCTGCCCCAGGCCTTCCAGCGCGTAGTACTCGCACTGGATCGGGATCAGGACCTCCTGGCCGGCGACCAGAGCGTTGACCGTTAGCAGGCCGAGGGAGGGCGGGCAGTCGATGAAGATGTAGTCCAGCGGCTGCTCATAGGACTGGATCGCCCGCTGCAGTCGACTCTCCCGCGCCACCAGGGACACCAGCTCGATCTCCGCACCGGCGAGATCGATCGTGGCGGGAGCGCAGAAGAGACCCTCGACCTCGGTGACGGGCTGGACAATCTCGGCCAGGGGCCTGCTCTCCACCAGCACGTCGTAGATGGAAGGGACCTCCGCGTGGTGGTCGATGCCCAGCGCGGTGGAAGCATTGCCCTGTGGATCGAGGTCGATCACCAAGACCCTGCTGCCGTGCAGAGCCAGTGAAGCGGCAAGATTGACGGTCGTCGTTGTCTTGCCCACGCCACCCTTCTGATTGGCGACCACGATGATGCGGGTCTGTTCAGGCCGCGGCAGACCCGCGCCGGCGCGGCCCAGAGTCTCGACCGCCAGCTGGGCAGCACGACCGATGGGAGTGTCGTCCATCGGGGGCGGTGTTTCACGTGAAACATCCTCCCCCGTCGACTCGGTACGGGGACCAGGGACCGGATCGGTCATCGGTCCCGCGATATTGGCGTCGGACCGCAAGGATTCACTCTCCTCGACTTCAGGCTCGCAATGAACAGAGCCTCCCATGCCTTCGGGGGTGTGAACCAGGGAGGCCTGTCGTTCTGTGGAGAAATCCATCTCTGTGGACAACTCCGTTCCCTGCCCGAGTGAGCCATGCGACCTGCGGTCGCGAGGGTGGGCCGCGGCGCGGCTGCGATCAATGATGCCGTGCAACAGTGAGCGACGTTTCACGTGAAACACGATGCACAGCGACCGCGGCCGAACTACTGCGACACTCCGTTATTGCGCGGGTTTGGCAGCTTGTGTGGGATACGTCCGGCTACCGGCGCCGTCGCGCGCGCCCCGTGCGAGCCGCTTTCGCACGCTTGGCCGCGAAACGCACGCCGCCCGGGCTCTCTCCAACCTTGACCCTCACCACGGTGGACCGGGGCTCCACGACCCCCTCACCCACACGCAGGATGGACGTCTCCACCGCGCCGAGCTTGGCCAGGGCCGTGGCCGCGTTCTTCAGCTCCTCCTCGGCCGTGTCTCCTTTGAGAGCGAGCATCTCGCCGTAAGGACGCAGCAGTGGAATGCCCCAGGTGGCCAGGCGGTCCAGCGGAGCAACCGCCCGGGCGGTCACCACATGCACCGGTGGGATCTTGCCCATCACTTCCTCGGCCCGGCCGCGGACGACAGTGACATGGTCAAGCCCCAGCAGCTCGACGACCTCGGTGAGGAAGGTGGTCCGCCGCAGCAGCGGTTCCAACAGCGTGATCTTCAGATCCTCCCGGACCAGCGCCAGGGGAATGCCCGGCAGGCCGGCGCCCGAGCCGACATCGCACACCGTCACCCCCTCGGGCACGACCTCGGAGAGCACCGCACAGTTCAGCAGGTGCCGCTCCCACAGACGGGGTACCTCACGCGGGCCGATGAGCCCTCGCTGCACTCCTGCCTCGGCCAGCAACTCGGCGTACCGGACCGCATCCGCGAAGCGATCGCCAAATACGGCACGTGCCTGCTCAGGCGCAGGGGGGAGCTCCGCTGCCTCCGTCACGGGGACCGTCCTTCCGTACCACATCAGCGCGAACAGCGCCGACCACCAGAACTATCAGGCTGACAAAGTTACGGCCCCGCCTGCAGGCAGACGGGGCCGGTGGAATGGGGGACCGCTCAGGCCGGAAACACAACGACGAAGCGCTGCGGCTCCTCGCCCTCGGACTCGCTGCGCAGGCCCGCGGCCTTGACCGCGTCGTGCACAACCTTGCGCTCGAAGGGAGTCATGGGCTTCAGCTTCACGGGTTCGCCGCTGCTCTTGACCTCGGCCGCGGCCTTGGCGCCCAGCTCGGACAGCTCGGCACGCTTCCTGGCGCGGTAGCCGGCGATGTCCAGCATCAGACGGCTGCGCTCGCCGGTCTCCCGGTGCACGGCCAGCCGCGTGAGCTCCTGCAGCGCCTCCAGCACCTCGCCGTCACGGCCGACCAGCTTCTGCAGCTCACGGACGCCGGTGTCGCTGATGACCGAGACAGAGGCGCGGTCGCCCTCGACATCCATGTCGATGTCACCGTCGAGGTCGGCGATGTCCAGCAGACCCTCGAGGTAGTCCGCCGCGATCTCGCCCTCCTGCTCCAGGAGGGTCAGGTCGTCTGCACCCTCGACAGCGGCAGAGGTGGTGCCTTCCGTCACGGGATGGGCTCCTTCTTACTTCTTGGACGGGGACTTGGGCCGCTGCGGGCCCTTGCGCTGACCGGACTGGGCCCGGCTGCGGGTGCCGTTGCCCGGCGTCGGGCCGGCCTTTCTGGCCGTCCCGGACGAGGCTCCCTGCGGCGCGTCGGACTTGTTCAGCGACGGGGACGCCGTGGCGCCACCGGCCTTGGCACGACCCGACTGGCGCTGTGCCTTGGTCTGCCGCTTGGGCTGCTGACGGCGCGGGGCGGTGACGGTGGTGGTCGTACCGTCCTGGGCCTGCGCGGCCGCGGCGCTCTCGCTCTTCACCACGGTGCCGTCGCTCTGAGCCGCCAGGCCCGCCTTGTTCAGGCCGTTGATGAACTTGCGCTCGTACTCGTTGCGGTCCCGGCCCTTGGCGACGATCGCCTTGATCATGGCCTTCTCACGCCGGTTGCGGACCTTGCCGTGGTGCGTGACGTGCTTGTAGAGACGCTCGAGGTAGGCGGCCTGGGCCTTGGAACCCGGGGTCGGGTTGTTGTGGATGATGTACATCTGCTGGCCCATGGTCCACACGTTGGTGGTCAGCCAGTAGACGAGGACACCGACCGGGAAGTTGATGCCGAAGACGGCGAACATGATCGGGAAGATGTACATCAGCATCTTCTGCTGCTGCATGAACGGCGTCTTCACCGTCATGTCGACGTTCTTCGTCATCAGCTGGCGCTGCGTGTAGAACTGCGACGCCGACATCAGGACGATCATGACCGCGGTGACGATCCGCACATCCGTCAGCGAAGCGTTGAGCGCCTCGACCTTGGACGGGCTGTCCATGAACTTCGCGGCCAGCGGGGCACCGAAGATGTGCGCCTTCTGCGCACTGGCCAGCAGCTGCTGGTCGATGAAGCCGATGGTCTTGCCCGAGGCGATGCTGTTCAGCACGTGGTACAGGGCGAAGAAGAACGGCGACTGCGCCAGGATGGGAAGGCACGAGGAGAGCGGGTTGGTACCCGACTCCTTGTACAGCTTCATCATCTCTTCGGACTGGCGCTGCCGGTCGTTCTTGTAGCGCTCCTGGATCTTCTTCATCTCCGGCTGGAGCATCTGCATCGCACGCGTCGCCTTGATCTGCTTCACGAACAGCGGGATCAGGCAGATGCGGATGACAATCACCAGGGACACGATGGACAGGCCCCAGGCCCACCCGGTGTCAGGGCCGAAGAACACCCCGTACACCTTGTGGAACATGACGATGATCCAGGAGACGGGTGTTGTGATAAAGCTGAAGAGGCTGGCAATCGTGTCCACTAATCATGCTCCTTGGGCATGGGACGAGGTCTCTGCGGCCGGGCTCGACGGAAGGATGCGGCCGTCGGTGGCCGTTTCGGCGGCGGAGGGCCCGCCCTTGCGTGCGCGCCACGCGCTGCGCAGCATTTCGTGCCATCGCGGACGCTTGCGCGGCGGCACATGGTCCACACCGCCGAGCGACCACGGATTGCACCTCAGGATCCGCCAGGCAGTGAGTGCTGTTCCCTTGATCGCACCGTGCCGGTCGATGGCCGTGTAGCCATAGTGGGAACACGACGGGTAGTACTTGCACACCGGCCCGAGCAGCGGGCTGATGGTCCACTGGTACAACTTGATCAATGCCAGCAGCGGGTACTTCACCGCGCGCCCCCTCCCAGCAGTCGTCGAAGGGCGGCATCCAGGTCTCGGGCCAGCTGTGCATGGTCGGCGTCACCCGCACCAGGCAGCGCTCGCACGACTACCAGGCTACCGGGGGGCAGCAGAGCGATCCGGTCGCGCATCAGATGGCGAAGCCTGCGCTTGACCGTGTTGCGGACGACCGCACCCCCCACGGCCTTGCTCACGACGAAACCCGCACGCGGCGGAGGAGCGCTCTCCCCAGGCGCGTGCGGGTCCGTGGCACCGCTGCGTAGATGGACGACGAGAAGGGGGCGTCCGGCTCGGCGCCCTCGTCGTACCGCGGTCGCGAAGTCCTCGCGCCGCCTCAGCCGGTTCTCGGTGGGCAGCACGACGTCATGACCTGACCGGGATCAGGCGGACAGACGGGCGCGACCCTTGCTGCGGCGGGACGCGATGATCGCGCGGCCGGCACGGGTGCGCATACGCAGCCGGAAGCCGTGGGTCTTGGCGCGACGACGGTTGTTCGGCTGGAAAGTGCGCTTGCTCACTCGGGGACTCCAGAAAAATCGATGGTGGCGGATGCCGTCCTGGCTGTCACCGTGCGCCCACGAGTAGCTCGCAGTTACGCCCGAGTGCACCGCTTACCGATCACCTTGACGCGATCTGTGCCCAATCGGAGGCAGGCGGCAGCAGCCATCGACAACTCGACCTCGTTACGGTACGCGCGGCCGCGTCTTCCGGTCAAACCAGGGGACACGGAGAGACACTGTCCACAGCCTGGGGACAACAACTTGAACCGCACCCGCCACGCTGACTACCGTGGCTGAACTCCTATTCGTTCCCTTGTCCCCGCACCACCCGAAGAGATACCGACCCGTCCCGAACCACACGTTCGTAGGACCCGTGAGAGAGCGTGCCTGTGGCTGACGTACCTGCCGATCTTGCCGCAGTGTGGCCACGAGTCCTGGAACAGCTTCTCGGCGACGGCCGCGGACAGGGCGTCGAGGCCAAGGACGAGCACTGGATCCGGCGCTGCCAGCCGCTCGCGCTGGTCGCCGACACCGCACTGCTCGCCGTGCCGAACGAGTTCGCCAAGGGCGTCCTCGAAGGGCGCCTCGCCCCGGTCGTCAGCGAGACTCTGAGCCGCGAGTGCGGCCGCCCCATCCGTATCGCCATCACCGTCGACAGCTCCGTCGGCGAGCCCCAGGTTCCCGCGCCGCCCGCGCCGCGCTACGAGGAGCCGCGCTACGAGAAACAGGAGCTGCCCGCCGGCCAGGGCGGATACGAGGGCTACGGCCGGCACCGGTCCGACGGCCACCGTTCCGGCCACGCCGGCCAGCTGCCGGGCCCCGGAAGCGACCAGCTGCCGCCTCCGCGCACCGGCCCCCAGCCGGCCGACGACTCCGACCCGCTGCCGACCGCCCGTCCCGCCTACCCCGGGGAGTACGCCGACTACCAGCGCCCCGAGCCCGGTGCCTGGCCCCGCCGTCCCCAGGACGACTACGGCTGGCAGCAGCAGCGGCTCGGCTTCCCCGAACGGGACCCGTACGCCTCCCCCTCCGCGCAGGACCCCTACGGCCCGCAGGACCCCTACGCGCCGTCGGCGCCGTCCCAGGACTACCGTCCGCAGCCGGTGGACCGCCCGTCGTACGACCCGTCACGCCCCGACTACGACCAGCGCGACACCGGGCGCCGCGACCTGCCCGAACCGCCGGCCGGCTCCGGCCAGGCGCACCGCGGCGGTCCCGTGGGCCCGAGCCGGCCCGCCACCGGCGCGTCCGGTCCGCTCACCGCACAGCCCGCTCCGGCGTCCGGCCCCGGTGAGCCGACCGCGCGTCTGAACCCGAAGTACCTCTTCGACACCTTCGTCATCGGTGCTTCCAACCGCTTCGCGCACGCCGCCGCGGTCGCCGTCGCCGAGGCACCGGCCAAGGCCTACAACCCGTTGTTCATCTACGGGGAGTCCGGGCTCGGCAAGACGCACCTGCTGCACGCGATCGGTCACTACGCGCGCAGCCTGTACCCGGGCACGCGCGTGCGGTACGTCAGCTCGGAGGAGTTCACCAACGAGTTCATCAACTCCATCCGCGACGGCAAGGGCGACAGCTTCCGCAAGCGCTACCGCGAGATGGACATCCTGCTCGTCGACGACATCCAGTTCCTCGCGGACAAGGAGTCGACGCAGGAGGAGTTCTTCCACACCTTCAACACCCTCCACAACGCCAACAAGCAGATCGTGCTCTCCAGCGACCGGCCGCCCAAGCAGCTGGTGACCCTGGAGGACCGGCTGCGCAACCGGTTCGAGTGGGGCCTGATCACCGACGTCCAGCCCCCCGAGCTGGAGACGCGCATCGCCATCCTGCGCAAGAAGGCGGTGCAGGAGCAGCTGAACGCCCCGCCGGAGGTGCTGGAGTTCATCGCCTCCCGGATCTCGCGCAACATCCGTGAACTGGAGGGCGCGCTGATCCGGGTGACCGCGTTCGCCTCGCTCAACCGGCAGCCGGTGGACCTGGGCCTGACGGAGATCGTCCTCAAGGACCTCATCCCCGGCGGCGAGGACAGCGCCCCGGAGATCACGGCGGCGGCCATCATGGCGGCCACGGCCGACTACTTCGGTCTCACGGTCGAGGACCTGTGCGGCACCTCACGCGGCCGCGCCCTGGTGACCGCCCGGCAGATCGCCATGTATCTGTGCCGGGAGCTGACCGACCTGTCCCTGCCGAAGATCGGCGCGCAGTTCGGCGGCCGCGACCACACCACCGTCATGCACGCCGACCGCAAGATCCGCGCGCTGATGGCCGAGCGGCGCTCCATCTACAACCAGGTCACGGAGCTGACCAACCGCATCAAGAACGGCTGAGGAGCCGCAGCACGAGGCCCCGAGGGGCGCCCCGGGACACCGGGGCGCCCCTCGGCCTGCTCCGGCCGGATCCCCGGGGATCCGGCTCTGCGAGTCTCCAGCTCTCCGGACTCCGGTCTGCGAGCTTCCCGCCGCGCCCTTCCGGACCTCTGGACACTCCGGAACGCCCTCCGGGCCTCCCACATGCCCTTTCACGTCCGGACCGCGCCAGGGCGCCGGAGCCGGACGAAAAAGATCCGCCGAACGCCTTCGCACCGCTCCACACCGTCCCACTCCGCCCCACTCCGCCCCGCACCGTCCCACACCGTCCCGCACCGCCCTGCCGCCCCGGCCCGCCACCGCCCCGTGCCCGGCCCTGCCCTCGGGCCGGCCCCGGCCGCCGCCCGTGTCCCCCGCGCTTCCCCTCCCCTGGCGCCCTCGGCGCCCTCGGGGACCATCCCCGCTGTTCGAATCCACCCCGGGGTTACGGCCCTCCTCCACAGATCCGGGGACTTTCTTCCGTCCACAGCCTGGGGACCGCCAGGTTGTCCGAACAGTGTCCACAGGTTGAGGTGTTGACCCTCCATCAGCCCAGCTCACCAGCCTGTGGATCAGTGGACGACCGCTCTCCACAGACTGTGGACGAAGCAGTGATCCACAAGCCCCGCACCGAGTTGTCCACCGGCAACCCACAGGCCGGGCGCCGTTGTCCCCAGCCATCCACGGCTTCTCCACAGCCCTGTCCACTGTTCGGCAACTCGGAGCAACCTCTCGCCGCGTCGAGTGAAAGCTGTCACACCGGGCTGCCGGACCGGGATGTGGGAAAGAGCCGGAAATCTGGGGACGCAGCTGGGGAGAACCGGCCCCGGGCTGTGGGCGGGGTGTGCAGAACTTCCCGTCCTCCACAGACCCCCTGAGTTGTCCACCGCGGCCGCCCACAGGGACCGTGGACAAAACCTCCGCACTGAGCTGGGCAAACGTGGTTATCCACGGTATCCACAGGCCCTACTACTACCCACAACGAGAGAGAGCGCGGAATTCGTTTCGAAGCGGGGCCTGTGCACAACTCGCCCTCCCGGGCCCGACCGCCCCTTGGAGCGACTTGACCCCGACAGGCACCTGCTGTCACTGGCGTGCGTCAGACTGGTTGCCGGTGTCCTTCCCCACTCGGCGGGCGATGACACCGAGTCGGAGGACTCAGCAGCGACTCAGAAGCAACAGCAGGAGGCGGCTTACCGTGAAGATCCGGGTGGAACGCGACGTACTCGCGGAGGCAGTGGCCTGGGCGGCACGCAGCCTCCCGGCCCGTCCGCCGGCGCCTGTGCTCGCCGGCCTGCTGCTGAAGGCGGAGGACGGGCAGCTGAGCCTGTCCGGCTTCGACTACGAGGTCTCCGCACGCGTGTCGGTGGAGGCCGAGGTCGAGGAGGAGGGCACGGTCCTGGTCTCCGGCCGCCTGCTCGCCGACATCTCCCGTGCCCTGCCCAACCGGCCGGTGGAGATCTCCACGGACGGTGTGCGGGCCACGGTGGTCTGCGGCTCCTCCCGCTTCACGCTCCACACCCTGCCGGTGGAGGAGTACCCGGCGCTTCCGCAGATGCCGAACGCGACGGGCACGGTCCCCGGTGAGGTCTTCGCCTCCGCCGTGCAGCAGGTCGCCATCGCGGCGGGCCGCGACGACACGCTGCCCGTCCTGACCGGTGTCCGCATCGAGATCGAGGGCGACACGGTCACCCTGGCCTCCACCGACCGCTACCGCTTCGCGGTGCGCGAGTTCCTGTGGAAGCCGGAGAGCCCGGACGCCTCCGCGGTCGCCCTGGTGCCCGCCAAGACCCTGCTGGACATCGCCAAGTCGCTGACCAACGGCGACGACGTGACCCTGGCGCTGTCCGGCTCCGGCGCGGGAGAGGGCCTGATCGGTTTCGAGGGGGCCGGCCGGCGGACGACCACGCGTCTGCTGGAGGGCGACCTCCCGAAGTACCGCACGCTGTTCCCGACGGAGTTCAGCTCGGTCGCCGTCATCGAGACCGCCCCCTTCGTGGAGGCGGTCAAGCGTGTCTCCCTGGTCGCCGAACGCAACACCCCGGTGCGGCTGAGCTTCGAGCAGGGCGTGCTGACCCTGGAGGCCGGCTCCAGCGACGACGCACAGGCTGTGGAAAGGGTGGACGCGCAGCTGGAGGGCGACGACATCTCCATCGCCTTCAACCCCACGTTCCTGCTGGACGGCCTGAGCGCCATCGACTCCCCGGTGGCGCAGCTGTCCTTCACGACGTCCACCAAGCCCGCGCTGCTCAACGGCAAGCCGGCGGTGGACGCCGAGGTGGACGAGACCTATAAGTACCTGATCATGCCCGTGCGGCTCAGCGGCTGATCCGCCGGGCCGGTCCGGCGGTCGAGCGGGTTTCCGCAGGTGGCGGGCCTCCGTGGCGGGCGTACGCATGAGCGTGTATGCCCACAGATGTGCGCAAGCGTCCGGGTTTAGGCTCGGACGCGGGTGCGAAAGCGCCGGAACGTCACCTCGTCCAACCCGTACAACCTAAGGAACGCAACTGATGGAGCTCGGTCTCGTCGGCCTCGGCAAGATGGGCGGCAACATGCGCGAGCGGATACGCCGCGCCGGCCACACCGTCGTCGGATACGACCGCAACCCGGATCTCGCGGACGTCCACAGCCTGGAGGAGCTTGTGGGCAAGCTCCAGGCCCCGCGTGTGGTCTGGGTGATGGTCCCGGCGGGCGAGCCCACGCGGACCACGATCGACGCGCTCGCCGAGCTGCTGGAGCCCGGCGACGTCGTCGTGGACGGCGGGAACTCCCGGTGGACGGACGACGAGAAGCACGCGAGGAAGCTGGCCGAGAAGGGCATCGGCTTCGTCGACTGCGGCGTCTCGGGCGGCGTGTGGGGCCTGGAGAACGGCTACGCGCTGATGTACGGCGGTGACGCGGAGCACATCGCCAGGGTGCAGCCGGTCTTCGACGCGCTCAAGCCGGAGGGCGACTTCGGCGCGGTCCACGCGGGCAGGGTGGGCGCGGGCCACTTCGCGAAGATGGTCCACAACGGCATCGAGTACGCGATGATGCAGGCCTACGCCGAGGGCTGGGAGCTGCTGGAGAAGGTCGACTTCGTGGACAACGTCCGTGAGGTCTTCCGCTCCTGGCAGGACGGCACCGTCATCCGCTCCTGGCTGCTCGACCTCGCCGTGAACGCCCTCGACGAGGACGAGCACCTGGAGAAGCTGCGCGGCTACGCGGAGGACTCCGGCGAGGGCCGGTGGACCGTGGAGGCCGCCATCGACAACGCCGTGCCGATGCCGGCGATCACGGCCGCCCTGTTCGCGCGCTTCTCCTCCCGCCAGGAGGACTCGCCGCAGATGAAGATGGTCGCCGCGCTGCGCAACCAGTTCGGCGGACACGCCGTGGCGACGAAGCAGTGAAGTAGCGCCGTAGCGAC
The DNA here is from genome assembly GCF_039525155.1 of Streptomyces thermoalcalitolerans. Classification (NCBI taxonomy): domain Bacteria; kingdom Bacillati; phylum Actinomycetota; class Actinomycetes; order Kitasatosporales; family Streptomycetaceae; genus Streptomyces; species Streptomyces thermoalcalitolerans. Next base: position 115,498 of record NZ_BAAAHG010000002.1, read on the forward strand.
GAAGCGAAGAGAAGAACCAGTCCGCAGGGCCGTCGAGCGGTCCACGACGCCGGGGGAGGTCGGCGTACGACCATGCATGTCACGCATCTGTCGCTGGCCGACTTCCGTTCGTACGCCCGGGCCGAGGTACGGCTCGATCCGGGGGTCACGGCGTTCGTCGGCCCGAACGGACAGGGCAAGACGAACCTCGTCGAGGCGATCGGTTATCTCGCCACGCTCGGCAGTCACCGGGTCGCCTCCGACGCGCCCCTGGTCCGCATGGGCGCCGAACGGGCGGTGATCCGGGCGCAGGTCAGGCAGGGCGAGCGGCAGCAGCTGGTCGAGCTGGAGCTGAACCCCGGCCGGGCCAACCGGGCCCGCGTCAACCGGTCCTCCCAGGTCAGGCCGCGGGATGTGCTGGGGATCGTACGGACCGTGCTGTTCGCGCCCGAGGACCTGGCCCTGGTCAAGGGCGATCCGGGGGAGCGGCGGCGTTTCCTGGACGAGCTGATCACCGCGCGCTTCCCGAGGATGGCGGGGGTGCGCTCGGACTACGAGCGGGTGCTCAAGCAGCGCAACACGCTGCTGAAGTCGGCCGCGCTGGCGCGCCGGCACGGCGGCCGCTCGATGGATCTGTCCACCCTGGACGTGTGGGACCAGCATCTCGCGCGCGCGGGCGCGGAGCTGCTGGCCCAGCGGCTGGACCTGGTGGCCGCGCTGCAGCCGCTGGCCGACAAGGCGTACGAGCAGCTGGCTCCGGGCGGTGGTCCGCTGGTGCTGGAGTACCGGTCGTCCGCGCCCGGTGAGGCGCACACGCGCGAGGAGCTCTTCGCACAGCTGATGACGGCGCTCGCCGAGGTCCGCAGGCAGGAGATCGAGCGGGGTGTGACGCTGGTGGGACCGCATCGGGACGATGTGGTCCTCAAGCTGGGGCAGCTGCCCGCCAGGGGATACGCCTCCCACGGGGAGTCCTGGTCGTACGCGCTGGCGCTGCGGCTGGCGTCGTACGACCTGCTGCGGGCGGAGGGGAACGAGCCGGTGCTGATTCTCGACGACGTCTTCGCGGAGCTGGACACACGGCGCCGGGAGCGGCTGGCCGAGCTGGTCGCGCCCGGTGAGCAGGTGCTGGTGACGGCCGCGGTGGACGACGACGTGCCGCATCTGCTGACGGGAGCGCGGTTCGTCGTATCGGGCGGGACGGTGGAGCGCGTATGAGCATCGAGCAGGAACCCGGGCCGGACGACGGCGCCCGCGGGACGGCCGAGCCGTCCGGCGTGGATCTCGCGCGTGCGGCGCTGCGCGCGGCGAAGGAGGCGGCACGCGCGCGGGGGGACGCGGCGCGGCAGGGCAGGCAGACGCGGCGTGGCGGCTTGCGTTCCGGTGTGCGCGTCGACGGCCGTGAGCCGATGACGCTCGGTGCGGCGATCAACCGGCTGCTCGTGGAGCGCGGGTGGGAGACGCCGGCCGCGGTGGGCGGTGTGATGGGGCGCTGGCCGCAGATCGTGGGTCCGGATGTGGCCAGGCACTGTGTCCCGGAGAGATACGACGAGGCCGAGCGGGTGCTGACGGTGCGCTGCGACGCGACCGCGTGGGCGACGAACCTGCGTCTGCTGGCCCCGACGCTGGTGGCCCGGCTGAACGAGGACCTCGGGCACGGCACGGTGCGGGCGATCAAGGTGCTCGGGCCCGGCGGGGGCGGCCGCGGGTACGGCCCGCTGCGGGCGCCGGGCAGCAGGGGCCCCGGCGACACCTATGGGTGACATACCTCACACGGGAAAGCCGTGAGGGGGCGCGGGAGGACCGCTCGCCGTACCACCGCGCACTCGATCGCACGCTCGTGCGAATCCCAGCCCGTGCGGGTGTAGCGAAGGGTTGACGCCCGGAAGCGCTGAGTGCCGCTGTGAGCCCCTTGGAGCCCCCTTGTACATATCGGTACCCGCCCAAGACCGGTTCAGGGCGCCACATGCGTACCCAGGTACCGGCAAACACCCATCACTGTCAGCGGTACCGGTAGACTGGAGGACAATCCCGCCCCGAACGTGGGGACCGTCCGGGAAAAGCTGAGCAACGCTGAGCAACGCTGATCAACGCACCATGCCGCAGCCGCTCCGGCAACCCGCCGACGAGCCTGGCTCGTGCTGTGCCAGAAAGGGCGCTTCGTGGCCGATTCCGGCAACCCCAACGAGAACATCCCGTCCACCGATGCCGGCGTGAACGGTGCCGTCTCCTTGAACGGCGAGGCCGCCGCTTCCTACGACGCCAGTGCGATCACCGTACTCGAGGGTCTGGATGCGGTCCGCAAGCGGCCTGGGATGTACATCGGTTCGACCGGCGAACGTGGCCTGCATCACCTCGTGTACGAGGTGGTCGACAACTCCGTCGACGAGGCACTGGCCGGGTTTGCGGACACCATCGAGGTGACGATCCTGTCCGACGGCGGCGTGCGGGTCGTCGACAACGGCCGCGGCATCCCGGTGGACATCGTCCCCTCGGAGAACAGGCCGGCCGTGGAGGTCGTGCTGACCGTCCTGCACGCGGGTGGCAAGTTCGGCGGCGGCGGATACGCGGTCTCCGGCGGTCTGCACGGTGTCGGTGTCTCCGTCGTGAACGCCCTGTCCAGCAAGGTGGCCGTCGAGATCAAGCGGGACGGCTACCGCTGGACGCAGGAGTACAAGATGGGCGTCCCGACGGCGCCGCTGGCCCGGCACGAGGAGACGGACGAGACCGGCACGACGGTCACGTTCTGGGCCGACCCGGACGTCTTCGAGACCACCGAGTACTCCTTCGAGACGCTGTCGCGGCGTTTCCAGGAGATGGCGTTCCTCAACAAGGGCCTGACGATCACGCTGACCGACGAGCGGGAGTCGGCGAAGGCCACCTCCGGCGCGGACGAGGCGGGCGCCGACGAGGGGGGCCAGGTCAAGACCGTCACCTACCGCTACGACGGCGGCATCGTCGACTTCGTGAAGTACCTCAACTCCCGCAAGGGGGAGACGGTGCACCCCTCCATCATCTCGCTGGAGGCGGAGGACAAGGACAAGAGCCTGTCCCTCGAGGTCGCGATGCAGTGGAACAGCGGCTACAGCGAGGGCGTGTACTCGTTCGCCAACATCATCCACACCCACGAGGGCGGTACGCACGAGGAGGGCTTCCGCGCGGCGCTCACCTCGCTGATCAACAAGTACGCGCGCGACAAGAAGCTGCTGCGGGAGAAGGACGACAACCTCACGGGTGACGACATCCGCGAGGGTCTGACCGCGATCATCTCGGTCAAGCTGAGCGAGCCGCAGTTCGAGGGCCAGACCAAGACCAAGCTGGGCAACACGGAGGCGAAGACCTTCGTCCAGAAGGCGGTCTACGAGCATCTGAGCGACTGGCTGGACCGCAACCCGAACGAGGCCGCGGACATCGTCCGCAAGGGCATCCAGGCGGCCAGCGCGCGGGTGGCGGCCCGCAAGGCGCGCGACCTGACCCGCCGCAAGGGGCTGCTGGAGTCGGCGTCCCTGCCGGGCAAGCTGGCCGACTGCCAGTCCAACGACCCGTCCAAGTGCGAGATCTTCATCGTCGAGGGCGACTCCGCCGGCGGTTCGGCCAAGTCCGGGCGCGACCCGGAGTACCAGGCGATCCTCCCGATCCGCGGCAAGATCCTCAACGTGGAGAAGGCGCGTCTGGACAAGATCCTGCAGAACCAGGAGATCCAGGCGCTGATCTCCGCCTTCGGCACGGGTGTGCACGAGGACTTCGACATCAGCAAGCTCCGCTATCACAAGATCATCCTGATGGCGGACGCCGACGTCGACGGCCAGCACATCAACACACTGCTGCTGACCTTCCTGTTCCGCTTCATGCGGCCGTTGGTCGAGGCCGGGCACGTGTTCCTGTCCCGTCCTCCGCTGTACAAGATCAAGTGGAGCCGGGACGACGTCGAGTACGCGTACTCCGACCGTGAGCGCGACGCGCTGATCGAGCTGGGCCGGCAGCGCGGCAAGCGCATCAAGGAGGACTCGATCCAGCGCTTCAAGGGCCTCGGTGAGATGAACGCCGAGGAGCTGCGCGTGACCACCATGGACGTCAACCACCGTGTCCTCGGTCAGGTCACCCTCGACGACGCCGCCCAGGCCGACGACCTGTTCTCCATCCTGATGGGCGAGGACGTCGAGGCCCGCCGGCAGTTCATCCAGCGCAACGCCAAGGACGTCCGCTTCCTCGACATCTGAGTCGGTCTCAGCTGACCGCACCAGGAAGGAATCCCACCAGCAATGGCCGACGAGAACACCACCGTCACGCCTGAAGGCTCCGAGGGCGAGACCACGCTGCGCATCGAGCCCGTCGGGCTCGAGACGGAGATGCAGCGCTCCTACCTCGACTACGCGATGTCCGTCATCGTCTCGCGTGCGCTGCCGGACGTGCGCGACGGGCTCAAGCCCGTCCACCGCCGTGTGCTGTACGCCATGTACGACGGCGGGTACCGCCCCGACCGCGGTTTCTACAAGTGCGCCCGTGTCGTCGGCGACGTCATGGGCAACTACCACCCGCACGGCGACTCCTCGATCTACGACGCGCTGGTGCGCCTGGCGCAGCCGTGGGCGATGCGGATGCCGCTGGTGGACTCCAACGGCAACTTCGGTTCACCGGGCAACGACCCGGCGGCGGCCATGCGCTACACCGAGTGCAAGATGGCGCCGCTGTCGATGGAGATGGTCCGGGACATCGACGAGGAGACCGTCGACTTCACGGACAACTACGACGGACGCTCCCAGGAGCCGACCGTCCTGCCGTCCCGCTTCCCGAACCTGCTGATCAACGGCTCGGCCGGGATCGCGGTGGGCATGGCCACCAACATCCCGCCGCACAACCTGCGCGAGGTCGCCGCCGGCGCCCAGTGGTACCTGGAGCACCCGGACGCCTCCCACGAGGAGCTCCTCGACGCGCTCATCGAGCGCATCAAGGGACCGGACTTCCCGACCGGTGCGCTGGTGGTGGGCCGCAAGGGCATCGAGGAGGCGTACCGCACCGGCCGCGGCTCGATCACCATGCGCGCGGTGGTCGAGGTCGAGGAGATCCAGAACCGCCAGTGCCTGGTGGTCACGGAGCTGCCGTACCAGGTCAACCCGGACAACCTCGCGCAGAAGATCGCCGACCTGGTGAAGGACGGCAAGATCGGCGGCATCGCGGACGTCCGCGACGAGACGAGCTCGCGCACGGGCCAGCGTCTGGTCATCGTGCTGAAGCGGGACGCGGTCGCCAAGGTCGTCCTGAACAACCTGTACAAGCACACCGAACTGCAGACGAACTTCGGCGCCAACATGCTGGCCCTGGTCGACGGTGTGCCGCGCACGCTGTCGCTGGACGCGTTCATCCGCCACTGGGTGAACCACCAGATCGAGGTCATCGTCCGCCGTACGCGCTTCCGTCTGCGCAAGGCCGAGGAGCGGGCGCACATCCTGCGCGGTCTGCTGAAGGCCCTGGACGCCATCGACGAGGTCATCGCGCTGATCAGGCGCAGTGCGACCGTCGAGGTCGCGCGCGAGGGCCTGACGCGCCTGCTGGACATCGACGACGTCCAGGCCAACGCCATCCTCGAGATGCAGCTGCGGCGACTGGCCGCCCTGGAGCGCCAGAAGATCGTCCAGGAGCACGACGAGCTGCAGGCGAAGATCGACGAGTACAACGAGATCCTGGCCTCCCCGGCCCGTCAGCGCGGGATCGTCAGCGAGGAGCTGGCCGCGCTCGTCGAGAAGTACGGCGACGACCGCAAGACCCAGCTGGTCCCGTACGAGGGCGACATGTCCATCGAGGACCTGATCGCCGAGGAGGACATCGTCGTCACGGTCACCCGCGGCGGCTACATCAAGCGCACCAGGACCGACGACTACCGCGCCCAGAAGCGCGGCGGCAAGGGCGTCCGCGGGACGAGGCTGAAGGAAGATGACATCGTCGACCACTTCTTCGTCACCACCACGCACCACTGGCTGCTGTTCTTCACCAACAAGGGCCGGGTGTACCGGGCGAAGGCGTACGAGCTGCCGGACGCGGGCCGGGACTCGCGCGGGCAGCACGTGGCGAACCTGCTCGCCTTCCAGCCGGACGAGACCATCGCCCAGATCCTCGCGATCCGCGACTACGAGGCGGCGCCGTACCTGGTGCTCGCCACCAAGGGCGGACTGGTCAAGAAGACGCCTCTGAAGGATTACGACTCGCCGCGCTCCGGTGGTGTCATCGCGATCAACCTGCGCGCGCGGGAGGACGGAACCGACGACGAGCTGATCGGAGCCGAACTCGTCTCGCCCGAGGACGATCTGCTGCTGATCAGCAAGAAGGCGCAGTCGATCAGGTTCACCGCCTCGGACGCCGCTTTGCGTCCCATGGGCCGCGCCACCTCGGGCGTCAAGGGCATGAGTTTCCGCGAGGGCGACGAGTTGCTCTCGATGAATGTTGTCCGACCCGGTACGTTCGTGTTCACTGCCACCGACGGTGGGTACGCCAAGCGGACCCGAGTCGACGAGTACCGCGTCCAGGGCCGTGGCGGCCTCGGCATCAAGGCCGCCAAGATCGTGGAAGACCGCGGTTCGCTCGTGGGCGCGCTGGTGGTCGAGGAGAACGACGAGATCCTCGCCATCACGCTCTCTGGCGGTGTGATTCGCACGCGAGTCAGCGAGGTCAGGGAGACGGGCCGTGACACCATGGGCGTCCAACTGATCAACTTGAGCAAGCGCGACGCCGTCGTCGGCATCGCACGCAACGCCGAGGCGGGGCGTGAGGCGGAGCAGGTCGACGGAGACGGGGACTTTGCCGCCGAGGGTGCCGCGACCACCGGCACGGACGAGGGCAAGACGCTCTCGGCCCAGTAGGACGAGGAGAGAGTCATCGTGAGCGGAGCCACGGGCGCCGGAGCGGCCGGTACCTCCACTGGTACGGAAACGGACGGCGGCGGCCGTGGCTCCGCCGCGCATGCGGTGGACACGCGCACGACCAACCTGCAGGCGATCAAGCCATCCGCGGCCGACGCGCACGGACCCCAGGGGGCAACGGTGACGGACACCCGAGGCTCACAGCCCCAGCAGCCCCAGAACGCGGCCGGCCGGCAGCCGGACTCGGGGGCCCCGCAGCAGACGGACTCCCCGCTGCCGGGCGAGCGGCAGCCGCAGCAGCCCTCGGGGCCGTACCACCCGCCGCAGGCCTATCCGTCGGCCGCGGCGCCCGAGGGCGCGGTGCGCCGGCCGCGCACGGACGCGCGCACCCTGCCGCGCACCCGCAAGGCCCGGCTGCGTGTGGCCAAGGTCGACCCGTGGTCGGTGATGAAGGTCAGCTTCCTGCTCTCCATCGCGCTGGGCATCTGCACCATCGTGGCGTCCGCCGTGCTGTGGACGGTCATGGACGCGATGGGGGTGTTCTCCACGGTCGGCGGGACGATCTCCGAGGCCACCGGCACGAACGACGCGAACGGCTTCGACCTGCAGTCCTTCCTGTCCCTCTCGAACGTCCTGATGTTCACGACGGTCATCGCCGCCATCGACGTGGTCCTCGCCACGGCCCTGGCGACCCTCGGAGCGTTCATCTACAACCTCTCCGCGGGCTTTGTCGGAGGCTTCGAGCTGACGCTGGCCGAGGACGAGTGAGGCGAGGCGCGACGCGCTGTGCGGACGTTTGCCGAGGGGCTCGTGACAACCGATTTTGGGACTTCCCCTCTCGTGCGCTAATCTTCAGGAGTCAGCGCGCGGGACGCCCCCGCAAAGCGCGGCGGGGCTATAGCTCAGTTGGTTAGAGCGCATCCCTGATAAGGATGAGGTCACTGGTTCAAATCCAGTTAGCCCCACAGAGGAAGACCCTCCAACCAGCCAAGGTTGGAGGGTCTTTGGCATGCGCTGCCGGCGTTGCCGACGTCCGGCGGTCCTGCCGGCGCCGACCGAGGGCGGATCTTCCGGAAGCCCGGCGGGCATGCCGGCCGCTTCCCGCTCGCTCCCGCCGGTTTCTGCCGCTTCGGCCCTGCCGTTCAGGGTCCGTGGCGTCCATCCTCGGAGCATGCCGCTTTCCGCCGAAGTCCTCGAACTGTGCCGGGCGACGTTCGCTCCGCAGGAGCTGGATCCTGCCCTTCGCGCTCTGGAGACCTACGACGCCGAGCAGGCCGACCGTGTGCACCGGGACGCGGTCCGGATGAGCGAGGGGAGGCTGAACCGGCTGGCCTGGTGGCTGAACAGGGCGGAGGACGACCTGGAGACGTTCTTCTGGTACGCGGAAGACCCTGAAGGGACCGTCCGGCCGGAGTCACGGGAGTTCGCGGTCGACTTCATGAACGGTTTCGCCGACAGGCATCTGCTGAAGCCCCCGCAGTCGCCGGGCTGAGCGGGGCGCCCGCGGGCCGTTTGGGGCGAACCGGTGCCGACGGACGACGACAACGGGCCCTTCGTCCCCGCACGTCACAGGCTCGGCCACGGAGGACCGCCGCAGGTGAGGGACTCAGGCCAGTCCTTCCGGAAAACCCGGAAGAACTTCAGGAAGAACTTTCAGGAAGAAAGAGGAGACCACCGGGGAGGCCAGGGGCGGACATACGAGGATCCCCGGTCCGGACGACCGGGGATCCTCGGAAGTGCGGCTGGTGTCGTACGCAATGTCGCCGTTGTGTCGTGGGTGCGGGTGGGAGGCACCGGCGGGGCCGGTGCGGTCCTGTCACCGTTGCAGAGGGATGGCCGGCCGGGCCGGTGGGACGGAGGAGACGCACGGGAGATCGGTGTCCAGGGAAGGGGTGTCGGGCGCCAGACGGTGGCGGCAGGTGGGCGTCTTGCCGTGGGCCTCGGCGCGGATGCGCTGCTTCATCGTGGGGGGCAGGGACCTGGCCTGCAGCCTGGACCAGGGGGACCTCAGCTGGGCCGGCACCAGTGCGGTGCTCTTGGACGTCTTCTCGGGCTGCTTGGTGGCCGCGGCGGCGGCGGAAGCGGTCGTGGTGATGAGTCCGAGTGCCGTGCACAGCGCGAGGAAGGCGCTGACGATGGTGGTCCACAGCTTCATGACCTTGTTCTGGTCCATGTCCCCTCACTTTCGGGTCGGGCGATTTGCGTACTTTGCTCATGATGTGTATGAGAGGCGCGAAGTGGTGGACCGACGCCCGTGGAGCCGCGATCTTCGGATGAACACCACTCGGATGGGCGCATGAACGATGAAAAGTCTTGAAGAGGGAGAAGGCGGGTGAAATGACCGCCCGTGCGGGTCCGGTCACCCTCCGGTCCGGACGGTCTCGTCCGCGTCTACTGCGTGCGCGCATGCGGTAGTTGAGGTTCGACGCAGGTCACCGGTCGATATCGGCCGGTGTGTATAGTCGGGCGCCAGAGGTCCCCTACGTCAAGGAAAGACGAGGTCGCGCGGTGAAGAAGCTTCTTCTGGTTGCACTGGCCGCCATCGGTGGGCTCCTCGTGTACCGCCAGATCCAGGCGGATCGCGCCGAGCAGGACCTGTGGACGGAGGCGACTGACTCCGTGCCCGCGGGTTCGTGAGCACCGACATCCGGTACTGAGCAGGCCCCGACCGCCCGAGCGGTCGGGGTTTTGTGCGCGGGGCCGCGGCCCCGGTCTCCTGTTGCGCGGACGGGTCCTGTGAGGTAGGGCTCGCTTCCGGAAGGCGGATGTTCCGGACGTTCGTCCAGAAGGCGCGGACGGCCCAACGAGGCACTGGGCAGGATGGGCGACATCCGGAGCGACGAGACGCGAGGGGGCGCGCGGCATGGAACGGGGCGGAGCGGGACGGCGGACGAGGGCGGGGAACCCCCGGCGCGACCGACGCGCGCACCGGTTCTCACGGCGGCCCGCCGTGCGCCTGGCCGTCGCCGCCGCGGTGCTGTCCCTGGCGGCGGCCGTCCCCGGACCGAGCGCCTTCGCCGACGGATCACCGGGACCGTACGCCTTCACCGAGGGAGCCCCGTCCGTCACCGGGGCGACGGGCACCGCGGGCGCCGAACGTCTCGAGCCGGGCCGTACCTACAGAAGCTCCCTGCCGTGGGACGGCAGACTCCACTACCGCCTCGACCTCGACGCCGTCTCCACCGTGTACGTCTCCGCCACCGCGGTGCCCGCGGCCGGCACCACGGTCGCCGCCACCGACGGGCTCAGGATCTCGGTGCAGGACGCCCAGGGCACCTCCTGCTCCTTCCAGACCACCCGCTTCGGCGCGAGCCGCAGCCCGCATCCCGTCACCGCCTGGGGAGCACGCGACGCCTCCCCCGGCCACACGTTGTGCCAGGGAGCCGGCACGTACTACGTGCTGATCGAACGCATCGGCGCCGACGGCTCCTCGTCCGACACCTGGCCCCTCGAACTCGCCGTGTTCTCGGAGCCGCCCCTGAAGCGCACCGGAGCGACCAAGGCGCCCGACTCGTGGAACTCCGCCTCGCCCGAGCAGGCCACCGGCCAGGCGGTGGAACGCGCGGGCGGTGCCGGGTTCGCCGCGGCGAGCGCGATCGGACCGGGAGTCTGGCGCACCCGGATACGGCCCGGCCAGACCCTCTTCTACAAGGTGCCGGTCGACTGGGGACAGCAGCCGAACGCCACCGCCGAGCTGGGCGGTGCGAGCGAGGGCAGCGGCTATGTGAGCGGCGCGCTGACCCTGACGCTGTACAACCCGGTGCGCGGGCACGTCGAGGAGGCGTACGCCGGCTACAGCGGACGGCCGGCCTCGGCCGGCCTCGCACCCCTGCCGCCCGTCGCCCACGCCAACCGCTACGGCTTCGCCGACCAGGTGAAGAGCCTGCGGTTCGCCGGCCTCCACTATCTGGTCGTGCACCTCGCCGCCCAGACCGCCGAACGATTCGGCGAGGGACCCTACGACCTGACCCTGCGGGTGCGGGTGGACGGCACGGCCCGGCCCGGCCCGGACTACGCGGGCCGGTCCGAACCCGGGCAGCTCTTCGAGGTCACCGCCCACGACCGGGCAGCGGCGACACCGGCCGGGGCCGCGGGCGGCACGGTGGCGCTGCGGGTGCTCGCCGTCGGCGGAATCGGTGCGGGAACCGCTCTGCTGGCCGTCCTCGGGGTGTGGACGGTGGCCGCCCGGCGCGGAGCGGGCCACCCGGGCGCACCGGGTGCCGCGTAGGACGCGAACCGCGAGCCGCGGACCGCGCACAGGGAACCGGGCGGGACCGGACGGCTGCCCGCGGGACCTCACAGACGGGTCAGCGCCCAGAAGCCCACGGCGTAGCAGACCAGTGCGAGCAGCAGCAGCGGGACCGCCACCCGGGCGGGCGGGCCGGGGCGGCGAGGGCGGCGTACGGCGTGGTGGAGGGAGTCTTCCCGGGCCGGAGCGGGAACCTGCGGGTCCCGGGCGGTGTACGAAGCAGTGATGGAGGCATCGGCACGGGCCACGGGCGCGGGCGGCACACCGCCGGAGGGCGGCAGGGCGTGGAAGGAAGGGGCAGGCGGTGCGGGCGGTGGGGGCGGTGCGGGGGGAATCGCCTGTGGGGGCGGCAGGCGGAAGCTGCCGGTGTCCGACATCGTGAGGGGCCGGGCCGGACCGGTGGGCGAACCGCTGCCGTCCGGCCCCGGTGCCGGCCCGGTCCCCTGCCGGGAGGCGAGCCGCGGGTCCGGTGCGACGGAACCGGTGCCCGAGGGACCCGGGTCCGCAGGGCCGGTCCCCGAGTCCGCAGGGCCGATTCCTGAGTCCGCAGGGCCGATTCCTGAGTCCGCAGGGCCGGTCTTTGGGATCCCCGAGCCCGCGGAACCGGTGCCTGAGCCCATGAGGCCGGTGGCGGCAGCCCCGGTGCCGGGCGGCCGATCCGGTCCGCCGGTGGCCTGTGCCGTATCGGCGGAGCCGGCCGCCCCACCGCGCCCGACGGTCACCGCCGGGCTCCGGCTGAGCGGCCCATCGGGGCCGAACCCCGGTGGTAACGGCCCGAGTTGGTCGAAGATCTCGATCAGTTCGTCCTCGGGGTCCGGCTCCGGCAGAAGCTCGGCACACGCGAGGAGGGCCTTGCGCGCTCCCGTCGCCGTACGGAACCGGTTCTGCGGATCCGGTTGCAGCAGCGCGGCCACGACCTGCCACAGCGGTTCGGGCACTCCCTTGGGCGCACTCGGCGTCCCATGCTCCATGAAGTACCCCACGAGCGCCTTGGCGTCGGGCTTGGCGCCCTGCAGCAGATAGAGGGCGACCAGGCCGGTGGCGAACAGGTCGGCGGGAAAGTCGGGTTCGGCGCCCATCAGCTGCTCGGGCGCGATGTATCCCGGCGTCCCCACCACCAGGTCGGTCTCCGTCAGCCGCGGTTCGCCCAGCCGTATCGCGATGCCGAAGTCCGACAGCCGCAGCCGGGGCCGGCCCGTCCCGGTCGCCTCCAGCAGCACATTGGCGGGCTTGATGTCGCGGTGCACGACCCCCTCCGCGTGCACCGCGGCGAGTCCCGACAGCAGTTGGTCGAGCAGAGTGCAGACGAACGCCGGGGGCAGCGGGCCGTAGTCCCCCACCAGATGGGCCAGCGAGCCGCCGGCCACCAGGTCCATGGTGAACAGGACCTTGTCGTCGTCGGCGGCCCAGCTGGTCGGGGCGAGCACATGGGGGTGGTCGATCCGCAGCGCCTGCTCCCGGACGAAGCGCAGCAGGGAGTGCGCGTCGCGCTGCTGCAAAACCTTGGCGGCCACGTAGGTGCGACGCCGGTGGTCCCAGGCGCGCCAGACCGCGCCCACTCCACCGCGCCCGATCGGGTCGACCAGCTCGTACCGGCCGGCGAAGACCTCACCCATGGCTGTGCGTCGCTCCTCCCCCTGCGGCCCCACACCCTTCGCGACGGGGCGATTGCGCCCCCTTCGGGTCAGGTCTGGTGGGTCTGGTAGTGCGCGACCGCCTCCGAGGTGCGGCCCGCGCCGTACACCCGGAGGAATTCGGCCAGTTCGGGGTGGGTCGGGGCCAGGATCTTCGCCGCGTCGATGATGTCACCGGCCGCTGCGACCGAGCGCAGCAGCGACTGGATTTCGCGGACCACGCGCTTGACCGTCGGCGCTCCCGAACTGTTCGTCGACTGCGTGGGGTTGCTGAGCACCGAGCCCCCCTGCGACCGCTTGATCTCCTCCATGCGCTCGGTGGCCTCGGCCGCGCTGACGCTGCCGTTCGCCACCTGCCCCGCCAGCTCCTGCAACAGCTGCACCCGCTGGACCACCGCCGGATTGCCGATCTTCGCGCGCTGGCCGCTCATCAGCTGCGACAGCATCGGGGCGGACAGCCCCAGCACCGCCGCCAGCCGGGCCTGGTTGAGCCCGAGGTCGTCTATGAGCTTGCGGAAGAGTACCCCCAACGGCTCCCCGTACCAGTTCCGCTGCAGTTCACGCGCTCTTGCGGTGGCATCCTGCTGTGCGGCGTCCATAGCGTCTCCCCATCGCTTCCCCAGGTACCATGGTTCGCTGTAGCGAACCATGCCGAGCATCTTACGGAGAGTGGTCGGTCACGGGGAGCCCAATCCTTTTGTGAGATCCAGGGGGTGACCCGGTACCCTGGTCTGCGACGCCCGACCGGAAGTCCCCTCCGGCCGGATGCTCCTCTCACGGGGCCTTAGCTCAGTTGGTAGAGCGCTGTCTTTGCATGGCAGATGTCAGGGGTTCGACTCCCCTAGGCTCCACGGGCTCGGACACGGACGCGGACCCACGCGGACGTGGACGTGACGAAACAGCTCCCCCGATCCGTCCTCCGGATCGGGGGAGCTGCTTCATGGCGCGTCTTTTCGCCGGTCTCTTCGGTCTTTCTTCAGTTTTTCTTCGCCTTTTCACGTCTTCTTCTTTTCAGTGGCTGTTTGGTGGCGTTTCGGCGGCTTTGGCGGCCGCGCCACCGGAAAGGCGGTCAGCCGCGTTTGTCGCGGCGCGTCGTCTCCTCCTCGGCCTGCCGGACATCCGGGTCCGGCGCGGACCGGCTGCTGCCGCTCGCCGAGGCCGGCCCGCCCGACTCGGGCACCTCCGTGGCGGCCGGCGGTTCCACCAGCCAGTCGGGGTTGGCCTGCCGGTCCCACCACCTCCAGGCGGCGAAGGCGCCGCCGGCGAGCAGGCCCGTCAAGGTGAGCAGCCCCATGGCACGGCCCGCCCGGCCCCGCTGCTGCTGCCTGCGGGCCAGCTTCTGGATCTTCCGTGCCGGGACCTGACCACGCAGGACGACCAGTGCGGCGGCGCCGCGTGCGGCGGCCTCGTCCGCGACCGGACCGGCCGCGACCTTCGCCTGCTCGATCTTCGGCCGGGAGTACTCGGCGGCCTGCCGGGCGGCCCTGCGCGTCCGTTCGGCCGTCTGCCGGCCGACCAGGTCGACCTTCGGCGGCACATGGGCCATGGCCTGCGCACAGGCCTGCTCCAGCCGGGGTGCGACATGGGTGCCGTACTGGACACGGGCCTGTTCGGCGGCCAGTGACACCTTCGGCGCGAGCCGTACGCGTGCCTCGTGTGCGTAGTGCGCGGCCCTTTCCCTGGCCGTGCCGGCGTAGGGCGCCACCACTTCCGCGGCGTGCAGCACGCTGTCCTTTGCCGAGCCGGTCGCGGCGCGCACGCTGTCGATGCGGGTCACGGGTTCCTCCTCCTCGGTGGCGTACGGTATTGCGACTTTCCACCCTTTTACGGATCATGCCTGCCCCTGTGCCCGGGGGCATGTGCGGACGGGCATCCGGGTCATGGGCCGTGCCTCCGGCAGTCGCGGCGCTCCTTCCGGCGGGGGCCCGCCCGGGACCCGGGACGCTCATGCGCGAGGGCGGATGAGCAAGGGGGAGAGCAAGGGGGAGAGCAAGGGGGACAGGAACGGACTGGGGTCAACAGGGGTGAGTACGGGGCGAAAGGGGCTTGTCGCCGACAATGCCACGGATCGTCGCACCGCGCTCCCGGCCCGAGGGGACCGAACGGGTGCCGCGCAACCGGATCGGCCGGATGCCCGCCGGGAAACCGCCGCCGGACGACGCACGGCACGGGCCGTGCGAGGATCGGGGAGTCACACGAAGACAACGGAAGGCAGATCGTGGCTGAGCAGCTCTACGCCACCCTGAAGACCAACCACGGCGACATCGAGGTCCGGCTCCTGCCGAACCACGCCCCCAAGACGGTCCGGAACTTTGTCGAGCTCGCCAAGGGCGAGCGCGAGTGGACCCACCCCGCCACCGGTGAGAAGTCCACGGCGAAGCTCTACGACGGCACGGTCTTCCACCGGGTGATCAGCGGTTTCATGATCCAGGGCGGTGACCCGCTGGGCAACGGCACCGGCGGTCCCGGCTACCAGTTCGAGGACGAGTTCCACCCGGACCTCTCCTTCGACCGGCCCTACCTGATGGCGATGGCCAACGCCGGTCCGGGCACCAACGGCTCGCAGTTCTTCATCACGGTCGCCGCGACGACCTGGCTGAACCGCAAGCACACCATCTTCGGCGAGGTCGTCGACCCGGCCAGCCGGAAGGTCGTCGACTCCATCGCCGACACGCAGACCAACCCGCGCACCGACCGTCCCGTCAACGACGTCGTCATCGAGACCGTCGTCGTCGAGACCCGCGAGGGCTGAACCCGAGGGTCCGGCCCGACGGCTTCCCAAGGGAACCAATCGCCCCGCTCGTCCGTAAGGATGAGCGGGGCGGTGCCTTGCCCGAAGGAGCCGCAGCCGTGCACCGTCCAGAACGAACGAGGGGACCCCATGGACCAGGCACCAGGCAGCCCGCAGGGCCCGGCGGACCAGGGTCCGCAGGAAGTCCACCGCCTGCCCACCTGCTATCGCCACCCGGACCGCGAGACCGGCGTCCGCTGCACCCGCTGCGAGCGGGCGATCTGCCCCGAGTGCATGGTGAGTGCCTCCGTGGGTTTCCAGTGCCCGGACTGCGTCCGCAGCGGCTCCGGCACCGGCCACTCACCCGCCGCGAGCCGGCCCCGCACCCTGGCCGGCGGCACCGTGGCCGCCGACCCCCGCCTGCTCACCAAGATCCTCATCGGGATCAACCTCTCGGTGTTCCTCGCGATCCACGCCGAGTCCTCGCTCCTGGCGCACCTGGTCCTGCTCGGCGCATGGCCGCCGCCGCCGTTCGTGCCCGTCGCGGGGCTCGCGGACGGTGAGTGGTACCGCCTGGTGACCTCGATGTTCGCCCATGAGGAGATCTGGCACATCGCCTTCAACATGCTGGGCCTGTGGTGGCTGGGCGGTCCCCTGGAAGCGGCTCTCGGCCGGCTGCGCTATCTCGCGCTGTACCTCATCTCCGGCCTCGCGGGCGGCGCGCTGACGTATCTGCTCGCCGCGCCGGGCCAGGCCTCGCTCGGCGCCTCCGGCGCCATCTTCGGCCTGTTCGGTGCGACAGCCGTGCTGATGCGCCGGCTCGACTACGACATGCGGCCGATCATCGCCCTGCTGGTGATCAACCTGATCTTCACCTTCACCTGGAGCAACATCGCCTGGCAGGCCCACATCGGCGGTCTGGTCGCGGGTGCGGTCATCGGCTATGCGATGGTCCACGCCCCGCGCGAGCGGCGGTCTTTGGTGCAATATGGGACCTGTGCGCTGGTTCTGGCGGCCGTCGTGGCGCTGACGCTGCTCAGAACGGCTCAGCTCACCTGAGACCACGGCCGGCCACGGCCGGGAACCTCCGTGTGCCGGGTGTTGTCCACAGATGGTGGCGGGTTCTGTGCATAGCGTGTGAGGATGCGCGCGTCCCCTTGTCACCTGCGTTTGTGCAGGTCAGGCAGGGGGCGAGGGGGACTGACGAGGTAGTGTGACGGTCGTACCGGTGTCAACAGAAGAAGGGTTATCCACAGATCGGGGCTTTTCCCCAGCTCAAAGTGTGGATATTGCACCGGCCTGTGGATAACTCAGCGAACACCTGTGGGCAGAGCTGGGTCACCGGGGCCTGGCATCACTTCCACTGTGTGGAGACGGCGAATCCGGCGGCGATGAAACCGAAGCCCACCACGATGTTCCAGTTGCCCAGGGATTCGACGGGCAGTGAGCCGCCGGTCACATAGAAGACGACGATCCAGACCAGACCGAGAAGGAACAGGGCCAGCATGACGGGCGCCACCCAGCTGCTGCTCTGCAGTTTGATGTTCGCCTGCTTGGTGGGCGGCGGGGTGTAGTCGGCCTTCTTGCGGATACGTGACTTCGGCACGAGGGTCTCTCCTGTCGATGCGCTGCGTGGCCGCGCAGGGAACTGAGCTGGCTTCCGGGGCAGCGTACAAGGGGACACTGAGTACTCTCCCGGGCGTCCGTTAGCGTAGTGCTTCCGCGGCGCCGAAGGAGATAAGGGTACGTTGAGCAATTCCGCCGACTCTCCCCTGACGGGTGACGGTCCGGCCCGCCCGCGCCGTCCGAAGCCCATGCAGGTCCTCACCGCGGCCGTCTTCGCCCTCGCCGGGCTCATTTTCTTCACCAGTTTCCACACGGCCAAGGGCACCGACATCCGCACGGACGCGTCCCTGCTGAGGCTGTCCGACCTCGTCCAGGAGCGCAGCCACAAGAACAAGGAGCTGGACGAGGCCAACGCCGCCCTGCGCGCCGACATCGCCGCCCTCGCCCGGCGCGACACCGACGACGGCAAGGCCTCGAGAGACCGCCTCACCGACCTGGAGAAGAGCGCGGGCACGCGGGAACTCAGAGGCAGGGCGATCACGGTCACGCTCAACGACGCCCCGCCGGACGCCACCGCCAGGATCCCCGGCTATCCCGAGCCGCAGCCCGACTACCTGGTGATCCACCAGCAGGATCTCCAGGCCGTGGTCAACGCGCTGTGGAACGGGGGCGCCCAGGGCATCAAGGTCATGGACCAGCGGCTGATCTCCACCAGCGCGGTGCGCTGCGTGGGCAACACCCTGATCCTCCAGGGCCGTGTGTACTCGCCGCCGTACAGGATCACGGCGGTCGGTGACCCGGAGAAGCTGCGCAAGGCGCTCGCCGACTCCCCGGCGATCCAGAACTACATGGTGTACGTCAATGTCTACGGCCTCGGCTGGGAAGTCACCGACGAGGGAACGGTGACTCTTCCGGGTTATTCGGGCACAGTGGATCTGCACTACGCGCGGCCCGTGGAGCGGGACGACGAGTGAGGCCGGCGGGCTCCGCACCACCGTCGGCACCGGAAAAACGCGAAACCGCGGCCACCGGCATTGAGGCGATCGGGCCCTGCGCCACGTATGTCCGGGTACAAGCGCCCGGACTCTGCCTCCACCCAGCCTCGCGGAGGCCGGGAAACATGGGGGGCCGCGCCGTTAGTCTGGTGGTGTACGGCGTGAGTCTGGTGCCGGGGGAGACGGAAGGGACAGCATGTACGGCTGGATCTGGCGACATCTGCCGGGAAACAGGTGGGTGAAAGCGCTGATCTCACTGGTGCTGATCCTGGCCGTGGTCTACGTCCTGTTCCAGTACGTCTTCCCGTGGGCCGAACCACTGCTTCCCTTCAACGATGTGACGGTGGACAACCAGTGAGTGCGCGGATTCTCGTCGTGGACAACTACGACAGCTTCGTCTTCAACCTGGTCCAGTACCTGTACCAGTTGGGGGCCGAGTGCGAGGTGCTGCGCAACGACGCGGTGTCGACGGCGCACGCCCAGGACGGCTTCGACGGAGTGCTGCTCTCGCCGGGGCCGGGCACGCCCGAGCGGGCCGGTGTCTGCGTGGAGATGGTCCGCCACTGCGCCGCGACCGGTGTCCCGGTCTTCGGGGTGTGCCTGGGCATGCAGTCGATCCAGGTGGCGTACGGCGGTGTGGTGGACCGCGCGCCGGAGCTGCTGCACGGCAAGACCTCGCTGGTGGAGCACGAGGGCAAGGGGGTCTTCGCCGGCCTGCCCTCCCCGTTCACGGCGACCCGCTATCACTCGCTGGCCGCGCAGCCCGCGACCGTGCCCGAGGAGCTGGAAGTGACGGCACGTACGTCCGACGGCATCATCATGGGCCTGCGCCATCGTGAACTCCCCGTCGAGGGCGTGCAGTTCCATCCCGAGTCGGTGCTGACCGAGCACGGGCACCGGATGCTGGCCAACTGGCTGGCGGAATGCGGTGACGAGGGGGCGGTGGCGAGATCGGCGGGGCTGGCCCCGGTGGTGGGCAGGGCCTCGGCGTGACCGCGCTGCGCCCCGAGCGCGAGACGGACCCTCCGTACGGGCAGCAGCCGTACGGAGGGCCGGGTGCGTTCGAGGAGTGGTACGGCACGGAGGTGCAGGGGGTGCCTCAGCAGGTGTACGGCACGGGAACGCAGGGCGTGCCTCAGCAGCCGTACGGAACCGTGCCCCAGCAGCAGTCCTACGCGGCGCCCCATGCCGTGCCCCAGCAGCAGCCGTACACCGCGCCCCAGCAGCCCTACACGGAGCCCCAGCAGCCGTACACGGCGTCCTACGCGGCTCCGGCGGCGCCCCGGACGGGCCCGATGGGTCCCGCGGGGCCGATGGGGCCGATGGGGCCGCCGGGCGCGCCCTATGACCACGGGCCGGCCGGTGACGCGGCGACGGGGTATCCGCCGCCCATGCCGCACCCCGTGCCGCAGCCCGCACCGCATGCCGCGCCGCAGCCCGCACCGCATGCCGCGCCGCAGCCCGAGCCGTATCCCGAGGCGCGGCCCGAGCCGCCCGCCGTCGACGAGGAGACGATGGCGCTGCGGCTCCCGGATCCGCCGTACGAGGCGTTCCCGGACCCGGAGACCACGGAGCGGCGGCCCTCGGCCGGCGGGCGTGCGGCCCGCAGAAAAGCCGCCAGGAGCCGCGGCGGCCGCCGTGGGGACGCCGCGGGGACGGCGCCGGGGAAGGGCGGGCAGGCGGACCGGCCGTCCGCGCCCCTGTCCCGGGTGGAGGCGCGCCGGCAGGCCCGGGCGCGCAAGCCGAGCCCGGGGGTCATCGCCAGCCGGCTGATCGGCGAGGTGTTCATCACCATGGGCGTGGTGATGCTGCTCTTCGTCACCTACCAGTTGTGGTGGACGAATGTGCGCGCCATCGCCCAGGCGGACAACGAGGCGAGCCAGTTGCAGAACGACTGGGCGAGCGGCAAGCGGAACCCGGGGAAGTTCGAACCGGGACAGGGCTTCGCCCTGCTGCACATTCCGAAGCTGGACGTGGTGGTGCCGGTCGCGGAGGGCATCAGCAAGACGAAGGTGCTGGACAAGGGCATGGTCGGGCACTACGCGGAGGAGCCCCTCCGCACGGCGATGCCCCAGGACAAGACGGGCAACTTCGGGCTCGCGGGCCACCGCAACACGCACGGCGAGCCGTTCCGGTACATCAACAGGCTCACACCGGGCGACGCGATCGTCGTGGAGACCCAGGACACGTACTTCGTCTACAAGATGGCGTCGACGCTGCCGGTGACGCCGCCGTCCAACACGAGCGTCCTCGACCCCATCCCGAAGGGTTCCGGTTTCACCAAGCCCGGCCGCTACATCACACTGACCACCTGCACACCGGAGTTCACCAGTAAGTACCGGTTGATCGTCTGGGGCAAGATGGTCGAGGAACGGCCGCGCAGCAAGGGCAAGCCGGATGCGCTCGTCAGTTAAAGGGCGGATGAACAGTGGCAGCGACCACGGACCACACGGCAGAGCACAACGACGGCACCGAAGGGCGTGGTGACGCGCCCGCCGCCGACCCCGGGGGGCGCCGCCGAGGGGTCGGTCCGCTGGCCCTCGCCATCAGCTTTCTGGGTGAACTCCTCATCACGGCGGGCCTGGTCCTCGGCCTGTTCGTCGTCTACTCCCTGTGGTGGACGAACGTCCTGGCGGACCGCGAGGCCGACCAGCAGGGCCACAAGGTCCGCGACGAGTGGGCCCAGCCCGCTCCCAGCGGCCCCGGTGCGCTGGACACCAAGGACGGCATCGGCTTCCTGCATGTGCCGTCCATGCACAACGGCGAGATCCTGGTCAAGAAGGGCACCTCGGACGCCGTGCTGAACGACGGCGTGGCCGGCTACTACCTGGACCCCGTCAAGGCGGTCCTCCCGATGTCCGGCAAGAAGGGCAACTTCTCCCTCGCCGCGCACCGGGACGGGCACGGGGCGAAGTTCCACAACATCCACAAGGTGCGCGTGGGCGATCCCATCGTCTTCGAGACGAGGGACACGTGGTACGTCTACAAGGTCTACGAGATTCTTCCGGAGACCTCGAAGTACAACGTCGAGGTCCTCGCCCCGGTCCCGAAGGAGTCGGGTGTGAAGAAGCCCGGCCACTACATCACGCTGACGACCTGCACGCCGATGTACACCTCGAAGTACCGGTACGTCGTCTGGGGCGAGCTGGTCCGGGTGGAGAAGGTGGACAACAAGCGGACGCCGCCGCGGGAACTGCGCGGATGAGCCGGCCGCCCTCCTGAGGGGAGGAGCGGTCCCGGCGTATGGGAGGCCCGGAGCCGGTGGACGTCGTCCTGCGGCTCCGGGCCTTCTGCTGTCGTCGTTCTGTGTCGTCGCGCTGTGTCGTCGTGCCGGCGTTCCGGGGCCGTCGCGGGACCGGTGAGCAGGCCGCCCGCGTCCTGGCTCCCCGGCCGCCCGCGGGTACGACGGAGCCCCGGCCTTTCTCCGGTGAGGGAGGCCGGGGCTCGTGCCGTCAGGGCCGGGAGCGGGCCGGGATCAGCCGCCTCCGCCGAAGAAGCCGCCGTTCCCGCCGTTTCCGCCGTTCCCGCCGCCGAAGCCGGGGCCGAAGGTCCTCAGCGTGATCGTCGTGCTGCCGGGATCGTCGACCTCGGTGCCGGGCTTCGGGTCCTGGTCCATGACGATGGCGTTGTCGTCCTGGCTGCTGCCCTCGGCGAACTGGATGTTGGTGAAGCCGGCCTGTCCCAGGATCTGCCGGGCCACCGCCACGGTCTGCCGGAAGACGTTCGGCACCCGGGCCTTCGGCTGCTGCTGCTCGAGCTTCCCGATCTTGATGGTCACCCGGGAACCCTTGTCGACCGGCTGGCCGATGCCCGGAACGGTCTCGATGACCTTGCCGTTCTGGTTGGGGTCGGTGGTGGGAACCTCGGTGCACTCGCCGATGAGGCCGTTGGCGTCCATCTGGGCCTTGGCCTCGTCGCAGGACTTGTTCCTGACGTCCGGGACCGGGACCTGCTTCTTCTCCGCGGCGACCGTGAGGGTGACCGTGGAGCCCTTCTCCCGCTCCGTGTCGCCCTTGGGGTCCTGGTCGATGACGACACCCGGGGACTGGTCGGACTCCTGGGTCTGCTTCTCGACCTTGAAGCCCTTCTCCTTCAGCTGGGACTCCGCCTTGTCGAACGTCAGGCCGCGCACGTCGGGGACGAGAACCTTCGGCGCCCCGGTGGAGATCACCAGGTTGACGGTCTCGCCCTTGTCGATGTTCGTTCCCTGTTTGGGGTCCTGCGAGCAGACTCTGCCCTTGGGCTGGTCCTCACAGGTGTCCTGGGTGAACGCCAGTTTCAGATCGACGTTCTCCGCCGACTCCTGGGCCTCCTGCTTCGTCTGGCCGACGAAGTTGGGCACGGCCACCACGTTGTTGTTGGGGGTGTCGCCACTGAAGATCCACTTGCCGATGAGGAAGGCGCCGATGAGGACCAGCACACCGGAGGCGATCAGCAGGACCGTGGAGGTGCTCGACGACTTCTTCTGGCGTCGCCGGTCGGGACGCTCCTCGTGGCCGAAGCCGCCGTCGTCCGGGTTCATGGGCGGCAGCACCGTCGTGGACCCGGCGGCGGGCTCGGGGCGCAGGGCGGTCGTCGGCTGGTCGTCGGGGTAGCTGTTGTAGCCGACCGAGCCCATGGTGGCCGTGGCCGCGACCGGCTGGCCGTCGAGACAGGCCTCGATGTCGGCGCGCATCTCGTCGGCGGTCTGGTAGCGGTAGTCGGGGTCCTTGACCAGCGCGCGCAGGACGATCGCGTCCATCTCGGGCGTGATCTCGGGGTCGAAGACGCTGGGCGGCTGCGGTTCCTCACGGACGTGCTGGTAGGCGACCGCGACCGGGGAGTCGCCGACGAACGGCGGGCGGACCGTCAGCAGCTCGTAGAGCAGGCAACCCGTCGAATACAGGTCGGAGCGCGCATCGACCTGCTCGCCCTTGGCCTGCTCGGGGGACAGGTACTGGGCGGTGCCGATGACGGCCGCGGTCTGGGTCATCGTCATGCCGGAGTCGCCCATGGCACGGGCGATGCCGAAGTCCATGACCTTGACCTGACCGGTGCGGGTCAGCATGACGTTGGCCGGCTTGATGTCGCGGTGGACGATGCCGTTGCGGTGGGCGTACTCCAGTCCCTGGAGGATGCCGATGGTCATCTCCAGGGCCCGCTCGGGCAGCAGTTTGCGGCCGCTGTGCAGCAGTTCACGGAGGGTGGAGCCGTCGACGTACTCCATCACGATGTACGGGATGGAGACTCCGTCGATGTAGTCCTCGCCCGTGTCGTAGACCGCGACGATCGCGGGATGGTTGAGCGAGGCGGCCGACTGGGCCTCCCGGCGGAACCTGGCCTGGAAGGAAGGGTCACGCGCCAGGTCGGCGCGCAGCGTCTTCACCGCCACAGTGCGGCCCAGGCGGGTGTCATGCGCGAGGTACACCTCCGCCATGCCACCACGGCCGAGCGTATTGCCCAGCTCGTACCGGCCGCCGAGGCGACGCGGCTCTTCCATAATGTCCTACCAGCCCTCTCCGTCCGGTCCCGACCGGCACCGCGTGTGCCGCCGGAGCTGCTGTCCGGGCCTACCGTACCCGGCTCGCTTTGTATGACTTGGCCAAGCCCGTAACCCGATACAGGACCGGTATCGCAACGTGCACCGATGTGAAGGTGACGTGACGCGGGTCACTTCTTGGAGTTGATGACCGCCTCCATCACGTCCTTGGCGATGGGGGCCGCCAGGCCGCCGCCGGAGATGTCGGAACGGTTGGCGTTCTCGTCCTCGACGACCACGGCGACCGCGACCGGCGAGCTGCCGTCGCTGGTCTTGGCGTAGGAGATGAACCAGGCGTACGGCTTCTCGCTGTTGTCGACACCGTGCTGGGCGGTACCGGTCTTGCCGCCCACGGTGACACCGTTGATCTGTGCGTTCTTGCCCGTGCCGTCCTTGACGACGGTCTCCATCATCGACTGCAGTATCTGGGCGTTCTTCGACGACAGCGGCCGGCTCAGCTCCTCGGGCTGAGTCTGCTCGATGGTGTCGAGGCTCGGCGACTGCAGCTTGTCGACCATGTACGGCTTCATCAGCTTGCCGTCGTTGGCGATCGCCGCGGCGACCATGGCCATCTGCAGCGGGGTCGCGGCGGTGTTGAACTGGCCGATCGAGGACAGCGCGGTCTGCGACTTGTTCATGTCGTCGGAGAACACCGAGGCGTTGGCGCGGACCGGGGTGAAGTGCTCCTGGGTGAAGCCGAACTTCTTGGCCTGCTCGAGCATCTTCTCGTTGCCGAGATCCGCGCCGATCTTGCCGAAGACGGTGTTGCAGGACACCCGCAGTGCCTCCCGCATGCTGGCGTTCTCGCAGGGGAGATCGCCGTCGTTCCGCAGCGGGGTGGTGGTGCCGGGCATGATCCAGGGCAGCGGCGAGTCGGTGGACTGGTCCGCCGAGGTGTACAGGCCGTACTCCAGCGCGGCGGCCGCGGTGACCACCTTGAAGGTGGAGCCGGGCGGGTAGGTCTCGCGCAGCGCCCGGTTGAGCATCGGGTCGTCGGGGTTGTTCTTCTTCTGGAGCTTGTTCCAGGCCTTGGCGTCGTCGTTGGAGTTGCCGGCGAACGACGAGGGGTCGTACGACGGGTAGGAGGCCAGGGCCAGGATCTTGCCGGTGGACGGCTCCAGGGCGACGACGGCGCCCTTGCCGCGGCGCTTCAGGCCGTTGTACGCCGCCTTCTGGGCGGCCGAGTTGAGCGTGGTGACCACATTGCCGCCCTGCTTGGGCTTGCCCGTGATCATGTCCAGGGTGTTGCGGAAGAACAGCCGGTCGTCGTTGCCGGTGAGGATGCCGTCGTCGATGTTCTCCAGCTGGGTGGCGCCGAAGGACTGCGAGGCGAAACCGGTGACCGGGGCCCACATGGGGCCGTCCTTGTAGACGCGCTTGTACTTCAGGTCGTTGAGCCCGTTGGTCTTGACCTCCTTCGACCCGGTGATCGGGGCGCCGTCGACGATGATGTTGCCGCGCGGGGTGGAGTAGCGGGCGATGGTGACGCGGCGGTTGTCCGGGTCGTTCCGGAGGCTGTCGGCCTTGACGTACTGGATCCAGTTGCTGCGGATGAGCAGGGCGAGGATCAGGATGCCGCAGAAGATTGCGATCCGGCGCAGGGGCTTGTTCACGGGCGGACCACCTGGGTCATCTCGGCGTCGGGGTTGGTGGCGGGGGCGGGGGCGGGCCGGCGTGCGGTGTCGCTGATCCGGAGCAGCACACCGATCAGGGCCCAGTTGGCGATGACGGAGGAACCGCCGTACGCCATGAACGGCATCGTCATACCGGTGAGCGGGATGAGGCCCATCACACCGCCGGCCACGACGAAGACCTGCAGTGCGAAGGCGCCGGACAGACCGACGGCGAGCAGCTTGCCGAAGGGGTCGCGGGCGGCCAGCGCGGTGCGGATGCCGCGCTCCACGATCAGGCCGTAGATCAGCAGGATCGCCATGATGCCCGCCAGGCCCAGCTCCTCGCCGAAGGTGGCGAGGACGAAGTCGGAGTTGGCGGCGAACCGGATGAGGTCGGAGTGGCCCTGGCCGAGGCCGGAGCCGAGGGTGCCGCCGGAGCCGAAGGCCCACAGGGCCTGCATGGCCTGTTCGGAGTGGATGATGCCGTCCTTGACCCCCTGCCGGCTCAGCTGGTACTCGCGCATCGGGTCGAGCCAGGCCTGGACACGGGTCTGGATGTGCGATTCGAAGGACGCCACGCCGACGGCGCCGGCGGCGGACATCAGCAGACCGAAGACGATCCAGCTGGTCCGCTCGGTGGCGACGTACAGCATGATCACGAACATGCCGAAGAACAGCAGCGAGGTGCCGAGGTCGGTCTCGAAGACCAGGATGAGGATGGAGATGGCCCAGACGACCAGGATCGGGCCGAGGTCCCGGCCTCGCGGCAGGTACATGCCCATGAAGCGGCGGCTGGCGAGCGCCAGGGCGTCGCGCTTCACCATCAGATAGCCGGCGAAGAAGACCGCCAGGACGATCTTCGCGAACTCACCCGGCTGGATGGAGAAGCCGGCGACCGAGATCCAGATCTTGGCGCCGTAGATGTCCTGCCCGAGGCCGGGGACCAGGGGCAGCAGCAGCAGGATCAGCGCGCCGACCATGGAGATGTAGGTGTAGCGCTGCAGGACGCGGTGGTCCTTGAGGAAGAACAGCACGGCCACGAACAGGGTGATGCCCAGGGCCGTGTACATCAGCTGCCGGGGCGCGGCCGTTCCCGCCTGGCGGATGGCCTGCAGCAGTTTCGACTGGTCCAGGCGCCAGATGACGACCAGTCCGAGCCCGTTCAGCAGCGTGGCCAGGGGCAGCAGCAGCGGGTCCGCGTACGGAGCGAACTTGCGTACGACAAGGTGGGCGACGCCGGCCAGCAGGCCCAGGCCCAGGCCGTAGCTCAGCAGGCCGGCGGGCACCTGGTTGTTGATGGCCAGGCCCACGTTGGCGTAGGCGAACACCGGGATGGCGACGGCGAAGACCAGCAGCGCGAGTTCGGTGTTGCGTCGGCTCGGCGCGCCGATCGCGCCGATCGTGGACGTGTGGTGCGTCGACGGGTTGGTAGTGCTGCTCATCGTGTGACAGGGCCTCTCACGGCTTGCCTACTGCTTACCGCACAGCGAGACGACCTTCTGCTCTTCCTCCGAGAGAGTGGGGCCGGGGCTGGTCGTGGACGTGGGCGGGGACGACGGTGACGACGGGGACGACGGGTACTTCACCGCCGATGGCTTCGGCGGCGGCGTCACCTTGGACGTGAAGGCGGTGCGGGTGGTTCCCGCGGTGTCGGCGGGGTTGCCGGCCCGGCCCTGGCCCGATGCGGCGTTGTTCTCCTCGGCGGCCCGGCGCTGTGCCTCCTTCTTGCACGCGGAGGCCTGCACTGCCAGCTCGTCGATCTTCCTGCGGGCGTCCTTGAGCCCGCCCTCGGCGATCGTCGCCCTGACCTGCTGCTGCTGGTAGGGCGGCAGGTACTTGAGTTCGATCTCGGGGTGGTCGGACTCCAGCCTGGACAGCTTCAGCCAGGCCAGGTCCTGGCTGATGCCCCGGTACAGCGCGACGTGGTCCTCGTTGACGCCGATGTAGTACTGGGTCTGCGTCCAGCGGTGGCCGCCGTACAGACCGCCGCCGATGACGGCGAGCGTGAGCGCGCTGTAGAAGGATCTCTTCAGCCACTTGCGGCTCTTCTTCGGCTTGGCGAAGCCGTCGCCGGGGAGGTAGCCGGTGGTGTCGCCGGAGCCGGGAGGGCCGAACTCGCCGCCCCGGCCGCCCTGTCCGGGAAGCCGGCGGCCGAGCCCGGAGGCACGTCCGGCCGGGGTCTGCATGATGCCGTTGTCGTGCAGGTGGTGCTGGTTCTCGGCGACCGCGCCGACCACGACGGGGGTGTCGGACAGCTGTCCGGAGAGGGTGTCGCCGGCGTCCAGGTCGAGGACGTCGGCGACGATGACGGTGATGTTGTCCGGGCCGCCGCCGCGCAGCGCGAGCTGGATCAGCTCCTGCACGGTCTCCTGCGGTCCCTGGTAGCTGGCGAGGGTCTCCTCCAGCGTCTGGTGGGAGACGACGCCGGACAGGCCGTCGGAGCAGATCAGGTAGCGGTCGCCGGCGCGGACCTCGCGGATGGACAGGTCGGGCTCGACGTGGTCGCCGCTGCCCAGAGCGCGCATCAGCAGGGCGCGCTGCGGGTGCGTGCTGGCCTCCTCCTCGGTGATGCGTCCCTCGTCGACCAGGCGCTGCACCCAGGTGTGGTCCTGGGTGATCTGGGTCAGCACTCCGTCGCGCAGCAGATAGGCGCGCGAGTCGCCGACGTGGACGAGGCCGAGCCGCTGGCCGGTCCACAGCAGGGCGGTGAGCGTGGTGCCCATGCCCTCCAGCTGCGGGTCCTCCTCGACCATGGCGCGCAGCTGCTCGTTGGCGCGCTGTACGGCGGCGCCGAGCGAGGTGAGGATGTCGGAGCCGGGAATGTCGTCGTCCAGGGCGACGATGGTGGAGATCACCTCGGAGGAGGCGACCTCGCCGGCGGCCTGGCCGCCCATGCCGTCGGCGATCGCGAGCAGACGGGGACCGGCGTAGCCGGAGTCCTCGTTGCCCTCGCGGATCATGCCTTTGTGCGATCCGGCGGCGAAACGCAGTGACAGACTCATGCGCACCTCGCCCGTCGGCTCCGGGTGCAACCGCACGGTGCCCACCCTCTGGTCGGGAGCGCGCCGGGGCCTGGGATGACGGCCGCCGCTGCGTGCTCGCTCCGCTCGCTCATTGTCGTACTACTTCCGCAGCTCGATGACGGTTTTGCCGATGCGGATCGGTGCTCCCAGCGGGATCGGCGTGGGAGTCGTCAGCCGGGACCGGTCCAGGTACGTGCCATTGGTGGATCCGAGGTCCTCGACGATCCACTGACCGTCGCGGTCCGGGTAGATCCTGGCATGGCGGCTGGAGGCGTAGTCGTCGTCCAGCACGATCGTGGAGTCGTGCGCGCGGCCCAGGGTGATCGTCTGGCCCTGCAGCGCGACGGTGGTGCCGGTGAGGGTTCCCTCCGTCACCACCAGCTTGGTGGGGGCGTTGCGGCGCTGGCGGCCGCCGCCCTGCTGGCCGCGCTGCTGCGGAGGCGCGGCCTGTCGTCCGGTCTGAGGCCTGGCGGCCTCCCTGCGGGCCCCCCGCTGAGTGACGCGTGTACCGAACAGGTCGGTGCGGATGACCTGCACGGCCACGATCACGAACAGCCACAGTACGGCCAGGAAACCCAGCCGCATGACCGTGAGGGTCAGCTCTGACATTGCCCCCGCTTCACCCTTCGGCTTGCCTATAGATAACGGTGGTGCTGCCCACGACGATCCGCGAGCCGTCGCGGAGCGTAGCGCGGGTGGTGTGCTGCCCGTCCACCACGATGCCGTTGGTGGACCCGAGATCCTGGATCGTCGAGGGCATTCCGGTCCGGATCTCGCAGTGCCGGCGGGAGACGCCGGGGTCGTCGATCCGCACGTCGGCATCGGTGCTGCGGCCCAGCACCATCGTCGGACGGGAGATCTGGTGGCGGGTGCCGTTGATCTCGATCCAGTAACGGGTGCGGCCGCCGGCCGACGGGATCTGCGGAGGCCGTTGGACGGGCGGCGGGTAGCCGTGGCCGCCGGGGCGGCCGGGCGGCGGCGCGGACGGCATGGGCGGCGCCCCGACGGGCGGGTAGCCGTATCCGCCCGGGGCGGCGCCGGGGTGGCCGGGCGGGGCGGCGTAGGGGGCCCCGGGGGCCTGCTGGTTGCTGGAGGAGGAGGCCAGGGTGCGGCTGCGGACCCGGTACAGGCCGGTGTCCAGGTCCTCCGCCTTCTCCAGGTGGACCTTGATCGGGCCCATGAAGGTGTAGCGCTGCTGCTTGGCGTAGTCGCGCACCATGCCGGCGAGCTCGTCGCCGAGCTGGCCGGAGTAGGGGCTCAGGCGCTCGTAGTCGGGCGCGCTGAGCTCCACGATGAAGTCGTTGGGTACGACGGTGCGGTCGCGGTTCCAGATGGTCGCGTTGTTGTCGCACTCGCGCTGGAGCGCACCCGCGATCTCCACGGGCTGGACCTCGGACTTGAAGACCTTGGCGAAGGTGCCGTTGACCAGACCTTCGAGACGCTGCTCGAACTTCTTCAGGACTCCCATGGGGCACCTCCTCCGTCGTGGCCGTCGCTGTCGTTGCGGGTCTTGCCGTCGTACTGCCGTGTCGTGCTTGCCTGGTACTGCTTACTGATCGTATCCACGCGCCGGTGAATCGGCTGGTTCCCCCTGTCGGCCCCGTCGACGGTTGTCGACGCCCGCTGTGCGCCGGGTACTTCTCGGTACGTCTGCCCAGGATCGTAGAGGTGGCCGCCTCCCAGTGTCCCGCACCTGACGGTGGTCCCCGTCAGGTCCCGGACAGGCGGGCGGGGCCGGTGCGCGGTTGATGCCGGTTGATGCCGAGGTCGGTGCGGGGACGGGCACGGGCCGGCACCCGTGCGGGGCCGTTCGCGCCCGTGCCGGGAACCCGTGCCGGGAAAGGGATGTGAATCCACGCTCCGGGGCGTGCTAATCTTCTGGATGTCGGAAGGCACCGGCCCCCACAAGGGGAAGGAGCCGGACGGCACACCCAATGCGCGGGTGGCGGAATAGGCAGACGCGCTGGATTCAGGTTCCAGTGCCCGCAAGGGCGTGGGGGTTCAACTCCCCCCTCGCGCACCACGAGATACCGAGGTACGGGTCTCCACCGGTGACGGATGTCACGGTGGGGGCCCGTTTTCCGTTGCCCGGCGGGAGGGGCGGCGGCTCACAGGACGTGAGGTATCTCACGGACGGATCCGCCGCGACGCGCGGTGGTGTGCGGCGCGGCCGGCGGTCGTGCGCGGGGGCGTGAGCGTCGTCATGGGCGTCGTCACGGGGAGACCGTCCGGGGGTCGCGGCGGGCTGCCCCAGGGGGCCGAATACGGCGTTTTCGCAAGCGGTTCGCAAGCGGAAGGGGCCCGCCCGGTGCGACGCTACGCTGGTCGGGTGACGACCCCGGAAGCTGGACAGGGTGGCGTCCCCGGAGCGGGCCGGGCGACGTCCGAAAGTGCTGCGGCACGGCCCGAGGAGCGGTTGGAGCAGGCCGTACGGGCCGCGGAACAGGCGCTCATCGAGTATGAGATCGCGGTGGAGACCTTCCGGGTGGAGGTCGAGAACTTCGCCCGGCTGCACGAGCAGAGGCTCGGCCCGCTCTATGCGCGGCTGGAGGAGCTGGACGCGCAGATGGCCGAGGCCAGGGCCGCGCGCACCGGTGATCCCGAGGACCTGCGCAAGGCGCAGGAGGCACGGGCCAGGCTGACGCTGATCGAGGGCGTCGAGGACCTGATGCACGGCTGGATGGACTCCCGGGGCCTGTACCCGGAGGCCGCCGCGATGCTCACCGACCAGCCCGTGCGGCCTCCGCAGCGGGTGCGCCCCAGTGACAAGGCCCGCAAGCTGTACCGCGAGCTGGCCCGCAAGGCCCACCCCGACCTGGCGCAGGAGGACGCCGAGCGCAAGCGGCGCGAGGAGTTCATCACCCGGGTCAACGCCGCCTACGCCCGCGGCGACGAGGACGAGCTGCGGGAGCTGGCCGAGGAGTGGGCGGCCGGCCCGAAGCCCAAGGAGCAGCAGCCGAGCCGCAGCGAGGAGCTCTACGCCCGTCTCGAGTGGCTCGCCCAGCGCAAGGAACTGCTCACGCTGGTCGCCAAGCAGCTGGAGGAAGGCGCGATCGCCGGCATGCTCCGCCTGGCCCCCGACGACCCCGACGGCCTCCTGGACGAGATCGCCGAGAATCTCCGCCGGCAGATCGCGGAACGGGAGGCGGAACTGGCCGCCCTGCTGAGCCGGTGATCCTGGGCCGGGAGCGTGGAGGGGGAGTGAGGCGCGTCATCCGCGGTCGCCCGTGTCACGGAGCCTTCGGGTAGCGTCGGGGCATGTATTTCGGAGCTGGTGTGCCCACGGTCGGGGTCACGGACCTCAAGGACGGCGACTTCCTGCTGGACGTCCGTGAGGACGACGAGTGGCAGGCGGGCCACGCCGAAGGCGCGCTGCACATCCCCCTCAGCGAGTTCACCGCCCGGTACGGCGAGCTGACCGAGGCGGCGCCCCGGGACGGACGTGTCCATGTGATCTGCCGCTCCGGCGGACGGTCGGCCCAGGTCGCGATGTACCTGGTCCAGCAGGGCATCGACGCGGTGAACGTCGACGGCGGCATGCAGGAGTGGGCGGCCTCGGGCCGGCCCGTCGTGACGGACGAGGGGAAGCCCGGGCACGTGCTGTGACGGCGGGGCCGGTGCGGCGCCGGTGCGTGCGGCCGGTTTCTCGTCGTGTCCCCGTCGCGCCGGACCCGCCCCGCCGGACACGTCCCGGCCCGTGGTGCGGGGCGCCGGCTCCGGAGGGCCGCGGTCCGTTCCTTCCGGGCGTACGCCGGCCTGACGGCGCGTCAGGAGGGCGGGCCGGGGTAGGCCCGCCGGACGGTCCTGAGTACCGTTCCGGTGCAGCGCCGGGAAACGGTGCGCGCGGTGGTACGGCGCCCCGCGCGACCGGGCGCCCGGAAGACGGACCGGCATCGGGAACGGGGCGGAATGGACGCGCACGACGAGGACTCGAACGTCCCGCACGGGCGCCGCGGACCGCGTGGCGCCGCCGAGGTCCCGTCCCCGGGCGGGACCGGGGAGACCGGTGCGGCGCCGGCACGGCCGGAGGGCCGTCCCGGGGGCTCTCCCGGACCGGATGACGGGCCGGACGGCGGACCGGGTGACGGACTGGACGACGGGCCGGGTGACGGCTCGGGCCCGGTGCGGGGCGGGGTCGCCGCGTTGTCGGTGCCGTACCAGATCGGGGCCGCCCTGGCGCTCGCCGTGGTCGCGGTGGTCGTCTGCGCGCACCTCGGGATGGTCTTTCTGCATGTCGCACCGTCGAACACGGTGTCGAAACAGCACGGGAAGGCCATAGGCGACTGGATCTACCCCGAGTTCGAGCAGAACTGGAAGCTGTTCGCGCCGAACCCGCTGCAGCAGAACATCGCCGTACAGGCGCGCGCCGAGATCCGCACCGCGGACGGCGGAATCCGGACCACCGGCTGGTACGACCTGTCCGCCCAGGACGGCCGGGCCATCGACGGCAACCCGCTGCCCAGCCACACCCAGCAGAACATGCTGCGCCGGGCCTGGGACCTCTACGGGGCCACGCACGACAGCGACAACCGGCCGGTGGGCCTGCACGGCACCCTGGCGGAGCAGTACCTGCGCCGCATCGTGGTGCTGCGTCTGCACCGCGCCCGTGCGGCCGGCGCGGACGGCGTCGTCGAACGCGTCCAGGTCCGCTGCCGCATCGCCGATGTGCCCCCGCCCGCGTGGAGCAAGGAGAAGGCGCGCGGCAGGCCCGAGCACCGTCTGCTGCCCTGGTGGACGGTGCCGGCCGGCGAGTCCCGGGACGGCCTGCGGTGAACCGGCTCGCAACGGCGGTGTCGCAGGGGGTCGGCCGGGTCACCGGAGCGGCTCTCGGCCCCTACCAGAGCGCCGTGATACGCATCGGCTTCTCCGCGACCTGGCTGCTGTTCCTGCTGCGCGAGTTCCCCCACCGCCACGAGCTGTACGGCCCCGACGGGCCGTGGAGCCGGTCCCTCGCCCAGCAGCTGATCGCGGACAACGGCGCCTTCACGGCCCTGATGTGGTTCGGCGGCCGGTTCTGGTTCGAGGTCGTCTACGCGCTGGCCGTGCTGGCGAGCCTGCTGTTCGCGCTGGGCTGGCGCACCCGCACGGCGTCCGTGCTCTTCATGGTCGGCGTGCTCTCCCTGCAGAACCACAGCGTCTTCGTGGGCGACGGCGGCGACAACGTGCTGCACCTGATGGCGCTGTACCTGGTCTTCACCCGCTGCGGCCAGGTGTGGTCGCTGGACGCGCGGCGGGCGGCCCGGGTGCGGGCGGCACGCGCGCGGGGGGAGCGGGTGCCCGACCGGGCCGGTCCCGCCCTGTGGAGCGTGCTCGGGCTGTTCCTGGCCGCGGTCACCGCGACGGGCAGGCTGGAGGGCGAGTGGTTCGTTCCGGCGCTGCTGTGGACGGTGTGGCTGGGCCAGGCCCTGTGGTGGGCCGCCGGGCGGCGCGCGGGGGCGGCCCGGCCGCGGATCCTGCTGGACGTCGTCGCCACCGTCGTGCACAACGGCGCCCTGTTCGTGATCATGGCCGAGACCTGTCTGATCTACGCCACGGCCGGCTGGTACAAGGTCCAGGGCTCGCGCTGGCAGGACGGCACCGCCGTGCACTACCCGCTCCACCTGGACTACTTCTCGCCCTGGCCGGCCCTGGCCGATCTGCTGTCCGCCAACGGCACGCTGGTGATGATCGTGACCTACGGCACGGTGCTCGTGCAGGTCGCCTTCCCGTTCGCACTGCTCAACCGGCAGGTGAAGAACGTCCTGCTGGCCGTCATGATGACCGAGCACGCGGTGATCGCGGTCGTCCTGGGGCTGCCGTTCTTCTCCCTGGCGATGATCGCGGCGGACGCGGTGTTCCTGCCGACGTCCTTCCTGCGCCGGCTGGGCGGCTGGGCGGCACGCGCGCGTGCCCGGCTGCCGCGCCGCGGCGGCCGGACCCCGGCGGGGGACGCGGCGGGCGCCCCGGAGGGCGCCGAGCCCGCCCGCGTAGGCTTCCCGGCATGAACGACCCCGTACGTGCCTGGCACCGGCTTTCCGGCACCTGTGTGCTCCTCGACGGCTTCCACGCCCTCAAGCACGCGGTCCGCTTCGGTGCCGAGGTGCCGGTGGCGGTCACCGCCGACCGGCGTGCGGCGCTCGCCCTCGCCGACGAGCTCGCCCCCGATGTACGGGACACGCTGGACGCGCTGCTGAGCGAGGTGCCGCAGGAGACGTACGCCTCGCTGGTGCCGCGCCCGCACCCCACCGCCGTGGCCGCCCTGGCCGTACGGCCTTCCCGCGAGGCCAATCTGCGGACGCTGGCCCGCACGCCCCGCAGGGCACCGGTCGTCGTGCTGGACCAGCCGCGCAATCTGGGCAACGCGGGGGCGGTGATCCGTCTGGCCGCCGGTTTCGGGGCGACCGGGGTCGTCACCACCGGCACCCTGGACCCCTGGCATCCGACGGTGGTGCGCGGCGGCGCGGGACTGCACTTCGCGACCGCCGTGGAGCGGCTGGAGGTGGACGAGCTCCCGCAGGGGCCGCTGTTCGCGCTCGACCCGGAGGGCGAGGACATCCGCGGGGTGAAGCTGCCCGACGACGCCGTGCTCGCCTTCGGCTCCGAGCGCAGCGGTCTGTCCGCCGCCCTGCGTGCGCGCACCGACCATCTGCTGGCCCTGCCGATGCGCCCCCGGGTCTCCAGCTACAACCTCGCCACCAGCGTGGCGATGACGCTGTACCACTGGAGTGCCACCGGGGGCGCACCTGTGTCCTGAGAGGGCCGTGCCGTCGGGCGTCAGAGGGCCGGCCGTCGGACGTCCTCGGGGCTTCCGGAACTCCTCCGGGGGCTTTCCGGAGGGCTTGCGGAAGGCCGGCGGAGGACATCCGGAGGGCTCTATGCCTCCCGGCGGATCTCCACCATCCGGAAGCGGTTCGCCACGAAGGCGCCGTCGGTGAGGGTCGCGTTGGCCGCCGGGTTGCCGCCCGAGCCGTGGAAGTCGGAGAAGGCGGCGGTCTGGTTGACGTACACCCCGCCGGTGAGGTTGAGCGACAGCTGGGCGGCCTCCTCCAGGCACACCTCCTGCACCGCCTGCTCGACCTCCTGGTCGGTCGTGTACGCGCTGACCGTCATCGCGCCCTTCTCGCGGATGGTGCGGCGCAGCAGCTCCACCGCGTCGGCGGCCGAGTCGACGGCGACGGCGAAGGAGACCGGGCCGAAGCACTCGCTCATGTAGGCGGCCTCGGCGTCCGGCTTGGCGCCGTCCAGCTTCACGATCACCGGCGTACGGACCACCGCGTCCGGGAAGTCGGGGTTCGTCACCTCGCGGGAGGCGAGGGCGACCTCTCCGAGGGAGGCGGCGGCCTCCAGGCGGGCCTTGACGTCCGGGTTGACGATCGCGCCGAGCAGCGCGTTGGCGCGTGCGTCGTCGCCGAGCAGGCCCTCCACCGCCTTGGCGAGGTCGGCGGTCACCTCGTCGAAGGACTTGGGGCCCTGGTCGGTGCGGATGCCGTCGCGGGGGATCAGCAGGTTCTGCGGGGTGGTGCACATCTGGCCGCTGTAGAGGGACAGCGAGAAGGCCAGGTTGGACAGCATCCCCCGGTAGTCGTCGGTGGACTCCACGATCACCGTGTTGACGCCGGCCTTCTCGGTGTAGACCTGCGCCTGGCGGGCGTTGGCCTCCAGCCAGTCGCCGAAGGCCGTCGAGCCGGTGTAGTCGATGATGCGGATCTCGGGGCGGGTGGCCAGGGTCTTGGCGATGCCCTCGCCGGGCCGCTCGGCGGCCAGGGCCACCAGGTTGGGGTCGAAGCCGGTCTCGGCGAGCACCTCACGGGCGATCCTGACCGTCAGCGCGAGCGGCAGCACCGCGCGCGGGTGCGGCTTGACCAGGACCGCGTTGCCGGTGGCGAGGGAGGCGAACAGGCCCGGGTAGCCGTTCCAGGTCGGGAAGGTGTTGCAGCCGATGACCAGCGCGATGCCGCGCGGGACCGGGACGAACCGCTTGGTGAGGGAGAGCGGGTCGCGCTTGCCCTGCGGCTTGGTCCACTCGGCGGTGCCGGGGGTGCGGACCTGCTCCGCGTACGCGTACGCCACCGCCTCGAGGCCGCGGTCCTGGGCGTGCGGGCCGCCGGCCTGGAAGGCCATCATGAAGGCCTGGCCGGAGGTGTGCATGACCGCGTGCGCGAACTCGTGCGTCCGGTCGCTGATCCGCTTGAGGATCTCCAGGCACACCACGGCCCGCGTCTCGGGGCCCGCGTCCCGCCATGCCCGCTGGCCGGCCTTCATGGCGGGCAGCAGCACGTCGATGTCCGCGTGCGGGTAGGTCACGCCCAGCTCGATGCCGTACGGCGAGACCTCGCCGCCCACCCAGTCGTCGGTGCCGGGCTGGCCGAGGTCGAGGCGGGTGCCGAGGAGGGCGTCGAAGGCGGCCTTGCCGGCGGCCGCGTCCAGACTGCCGTTCTCCCCGTAGGCCTTGGGGTGCTCGGGGTGGGGGGACCAGTACGCGCGGGTGCGGATCGCCTCCAGCGCCCGGTCCAGAGTGGGCCGATGCCTGGTGATCAGCTCGTGCGCGGTCGGTTCGGCGGCCATGCGGGACCAACTCCTCGTCTCAAGAGCTCCTCGCCGAGCTCATGACCTGGGCGGAACCCTGCTCCCCACATGGGCAGGAACAGGCAGTCAGAGTTAGAGTAACCGAACGATCGGTCGGTACAAGGGGTCCGCCGCATCTGTGGACAGCGTCGTGCGGGAGGATCGCGCACATGACAGCACTCGACCTCAGCAGCCCCGTAGCCGTCGTCGGCGCCGGCACCATGGGCCAGGGCATAGCCCAGGTCGCACTGGTCGCGGGCCACCCCGTGCGCCTGTACGACGCCGTGCCGGGGCGGGCCCGGGAGGCGGCCGACGCGATCGGTGCCCGGCTCGACCGGCTCGTCGAGAAGGAGCGGCTCACCGGTGCCGACCGGGACGCGGCCCGCGCACGGCTCAGGCCCGCCGACAGTCTCGCCGAGCTCGCCGACTGCTCCCTGGTCGTCGAGGCCGTCCTGGAACGTCTGGACGTCAAGCAGGAGCTGTTCCGCGAACTGGAGGGCATCGTCGGCGACGACTGTCTGCTCGCCACCAACACCTCCTCCCTGTCGGTGACCGCCATCGGCGGCGCGCTGCGCGCCCCGGGCCGCTTCGTGGGCCTGCACTTCTTCAACCCGGCCCCGTTGATGCCGCTGGTGGAGGTGGTCTCCGGGTTCGCCACCGACGCCGCCGCGGCCACGCGCGCGTACGAGACGGCCCGCGCCTGGGGCAAGACCCCCGTCGTCTGCGCCGACACCCCCGGCTTCATCGTCAACCGCATCGCGCGCCCCTTCTACGCCGAGGCCTTCGCGGTCCTGGAGTCCCAGGGCGCCGACCCGGCCACCATCGACGCCGTCCTGCGCGAGTCGGGCGGCTTCCGGATGGGCGCCTTCGAGCTGACCGACCTCATCGGGCAGGACGTCAACGAGTCCGTCACGCACTCGGTGTGGCAGTCCTTCTTCCAGGACGTCCGCTTCACGCCCTCGCTCGCCCAGCGGCGTCTGGTCGAGTCCGGACGGCTGGGCCGCAAGAGCGGGCGCGGCTGGTACGACTACGCCGAGGGCGCCGAGCGTCCCGAGCCGCACACCGCCGGGCAGGAGCAGCCGCCCGCCTACGTCGTCGCCGGGGGCGACCTGGGCCCGGCCGCCGGCCTGCTCGCGCTGATCCGCGAGGCGGGCATCGCCGTCCGCGAGGAGGAGCGGGAGAGGAACCACGAGGAGGACGGGAAGGGCGGGGCCCGCGGCGCCTGCCTGGTGCTGCCGGGCGGCGGCCGGCTGGCCCTCGCCGACGGGCGGACCTCCGCGGAGCTCGGCGACCTCGTCCACTTCGACCTGGCGCTCGACTACCGCCGCGCCACCCGGATCGCCCTGTCCGCCTCCCCGCGCACCGCTCCGCGGACCCTGGCGGAGGCCACCGGCCTGTTCCAGGCGCTCGGCAAGAAGGTCAGCGTCATCGGGGACGTGCCCGGCATGATCGTGGCCCGGACGGTCGCCCGGATCGTCGACCTGGCGTACGACGCCGTCGCCAGGGGCGTGGCCACCGAGGAGGACGTCGACACCGCCATGCGGCTGGGCGTCAGCTATCCGCTCGGCCCCTTCGAGTGGAACCGCCGGCTCGGCCGGACCTGGGCCCACGGCCTTCTGGACAATCTGCACCGGCGCGATCCGTCCGGCCGCTGCGCACCGTCGCTCGCGCTGTACCGCCACATGTACGCCACCGACGAGCGGGAGGGCACCTCATGACCACC
Organism: Streptomyces thermoalcalitolerans; assembly: GCF_039525155.1. NCBI lineage: Bacteria > Bacillati > Actinomycetota > Actinomycetes > Kitasatosporales > Streptomycetaceae > Streptomyces > Streptomyces thermoalcalitolerans. The sequence goes on from NZ_BAAAHG010000002.1 coordinate 153,924, forward strand.
GCCAGGCGCGACACGTACACCCCCGAGACACTGCTGTCCGTGGCCGTGCAGGTCTTCAACGAGCGCGGCTACGACGGCACCTCCATGGAGCACCTCTCCAAGGCGGCCGGCATCTCCAAGTCGTCGATCTACCACCATGTCGCGGGCAAGGAGGAGCTGCTGCGCCGGGCGGTCAGCCGGGCACTGGACGAGCTCTTCGGGATCCTCGACGAGGAACAGGCGCGCGTGGGGCGTGCCGTCGAGCGCCTGGAGTACGTGGTGCGCCGCATGGTCGAGGTGCTGATCGCCGAACTGCCGTACGTGACCCTGCTGCTGCGCGTGCGCGGCAACACCGTCACCGAGCGCTGGGCGCTGGAACGGCGCCGGGAGTTCGACCGCCGGGTGGCCGAGCTGCTCAGGGAGGCGGCCGGGGACGGGGACGTGCGCGCCGATGTGGAGGTGCGCCTGGCGACCCGGCTCGTCTTCGGAATGATCAATTCGATCGCCGAGTGGTACCGGCCCGACGGGCGCGGCATGGGGGCGCCCGAGGTGGCCGACGCGGTGGTGCGGCTGGCGTTCTCGGGGCTGCGCAAGACGTGAAGGAGCCGCCGGCACCAGGAGTCGTCCGGGATGCCGCCCCGTCCGCGACCGCCGGGCCCCCGGCGGGTACGCCGTCGCGGACGGCCGCGGCCGCCCCGGGGCGGCCGTGAAAACCGCTGGGCGGCGGCCGGGCGGGCGCCTACCCTCGCTCCTGATGGAGATCTCCTTCCGGAAGCTGCCGGACAACCAGCACGAGATTCTGGTCCGTGGCCGCAAGGGGCCGGACGTCAGGCTGCCCGCCCAGCCGGTCGGCCCGACCATGCCGCACGACCTGGTCCACGCGGTCGTGGAGACCGCGCTCGGCATCGACGACGGCTTCTGGGGTGCGATGGCGCGCGGCGCCACCTTCCAGGGCTTCGAGTTCGTCACCCCGCGCCGCCACCGCCGGTCCGGGATGAAGGTGCTGCGCCGGGGCGGCGACGCCGTGATGGCCGCCGAGCTCCGCGTGAACTGGGCCTACCGCGCATGGCGCGGTCTTCCCACGGAGGGCCGCGCTGTCGGCCGGGCGCCGATCGACGCGGACGCGCTGGCCAGGACCGGACCACGGCTGGACGCCGCCGCCGCGCGCTGGGCCGCGGTTCCCGTCGGCGGGGAACTCCTCTGGCGCTGGGGCGTGGACCGCTAAGGGGGTGTCGTTCCACTCCCACCGCCCGCCTGTGGCGGGGACACCCCGTACCGGCCCGGCCGCCCGTCAGCCCTGCGGCTCCAGGTCCTCCTCCTCGAACACCAGCAGCGTGCGCGTGCTGAGCACCTCGGGGATCGCCTGGAGCCGGGTGAGCACCAGCTCGCGCAGCGCCCGGTTGTCCGGGGTGTGCACCAGCAGCAGGACGTCGAAGTCGCCGCCGACCAGTGCGATGTGGGAGGCACCGGGGAGCCGTCTGAGCTGCTCGCGCACGGTGCGCCAGGTGTTCTGCACGATCTTCAGCGTGATGTACGCGGACGTGCCCTGCCCCGCGCGTTCATGGTCGACCCGGGCGCCGAAGCCGCGGATGACGCCGTCCTCGATGAGCCGGTTGATCCGGGCGTAGGCGTTGGCGCGCGAGACATGGACCCGCTCGGCGATCGACCGTATCGAGGCGCGGCCGTCCACTTGCAGCATCCGCAGGATGGCCTGATCGACGGCGTCCAGCGGGCGCGGCGGCGGAGCGGGAGCGTCCGGGGCTTTGGCGTTCTCGGCCATTTGTTCAGCTGCCATGTCCCCCCGCCTCCTCGCCGTGGACGTCCTGCATCCATCTCAGGCTGTGGAGAACCGTTTGTCCACAGCCTGGGTCCGCCTGTGGCCAAAATGTGCCGGCGACCGAACAATCGGTAGGTGGGGCGGGTCACAGGCGATCCGCCTCCCGTAGCCGCTCCCACGAGGAGGTGCCCGCCATGACGGTCATGGAGCAGCGCAGCGCCTACCGGCCGGCTCCGCCGCCTGCCTGGCAGCCCCGGACCGACCCCGCGCCGCTGCTGCCCGACGCGGAGCCCTACCGCGTCCTGGGGACGAAGAAGGCCGAGAAGGCCGACCCGGAGCTGCTGCGCCGGCTGTACACGCAGCTGGTGCTCGGCCGCCGTTACAACGTCCAGGCCACCGCGCTCACCAAGCAGGGCCGACTCGCCGTCTACCCCTCCAGCACCGGCCAGGAGGCCTGCGAGGTCGCCGCAGCGTTCTGTCTCGAGGAACGCGACTGGCTCTTCCCCAGCTACCGCGACACGCTCGCCGTCGTGGCACGTGGCGTGGATCCCGCCGAGGCGCTCACGCTGCTGCGCGGCGACTGGCACAGCGGTTACGACCCCTACGAGCACCGGGTCGCCCCCTTGTCCACCCCGCTCGCCACCCAGCTGCCGCACGCCGTCGGTCTCGCCCACGCCGCCCGTCTCAAGGGCGACGACGTGGTGGCCCTGGCCATGGTCGGCGACGGCGGCACCAGCGAGGGCGACTTCCACGAGGCACTGAACTTCGCCGCCGTCTGGCGGGCACCCGTCGTCTTCCTGGTGCAGAACAACGGCTTCGCGATCTCCGTCCCGCTGGCCAAGCAGACCGCGGCACCGTCCCTGGCCCACAAGGCCGTCGGGTACGGCATACCGGGCCGCCTGGTCGACGGCAACGACGCCGCCGCCGTGCACGAGGTGCTCAGTGACGCCGTGCGGCACGCGCGCGCGGGAGGCGGCCCGACCCTCGTCGAGGCGGTGACCTACCGCATCGACGCCCACACCAACGCCGACGACGCCACCCGCTACCGCGACGACGCCGAGGTCGAGGTCTGGCGCGCGCACGATCCGATCCAGCTGCTGGAGCAGGAGCTGACCAAGCGCGGTCTGCTCGACGAGGACGGCATCGCGGCCGTCCGCGAGGAGGCCGAGGCGATGGCGGCGCGGCTGCGCGAGCGCATGAACCAGGACGCGCCGCTCGACCCCATGGACCTGTTCGCCCACGTGTATGCCGAGCCGACGCCGCAGCTGCGCGAGCAGCAGGACCAGCTGTGCGCCGAACTCCAGGCCGAGGCGGAGGAAGAGGAGGCCCGATGACCACTGCGGCGCTCAAGCCGGCCACCATGGCCCAGGCCCTCACGCGCGCGCTGCGCGACGCGATGGCCGCCGACCCCTCCGTGCACGTCATGGGCGAGGACGTCGGCACCCTCGGCGGTGTCTTCCGCATCACCGACGGTCTCGCCAAGGAGTTCGGCGACGACCGCTGCATGGACACCCCGCTGGCCGAGGCCGGCATCCTCGGCACCGCCGTCGGCATGGCCATGTACGGCCTGCGCCCGGTCGTCGAGATGCAGTTCGACGCCTTCGCCTATCCGGCGTTCGAACAGCTCGCCAGCCATGTGGCGAAGATGCGCAACCGCACCCGCGGAAAGATGCCCCTGCCGATCACCATCCGCATCCCCTACGGCGGCGGCATCGGCGGCGTCGAGCACCACAGCGACTCCTCCGAGGCGTACTACATGGCGACTCCGGGGCTCCATGTCGTCACGCCCGCGACCGTCGCCGACGCCTACGGGCTGCTGCGCGCCGCCATCGCCTCCGACGATCCGGTCGTCTTCCTCGAGCCCAAGCGGCTCTACTGGTCGAAGGACTCCTGGAACCCGGACGACCCGCAGACCGTTGAGCCGATAGGCCGTGCGGTGGTGCGGCGCACCGGCAGAAGTGCCACGCTCATCACGTACGGTCCCTCGGTACCCGTCTGCCTCGAAGCCGCCGAGGCGGCCCGGGCCGAGGGATGGGACCTGGAAGTCGTCGACCTGCGCTCGCTGGTGCCGTTCGACGACGAGACGGTGTGCGCATCGGTGCGGCGGACCGGACGCGCGGTCGTCGTGCACGAGGCGGGCTCCTTCGGCGGTCCGGGCGGGGAGATCGCCGCCCGTGTCACGGAGCGCTGCTTCCACTACCTGGAGGCACCGGTGCTGCGCGTGGCCGGTTTCGACATTCCCTACCCACCGCCGATGCTGGAGCGGTACCACCTGCCCGGCGTCGACCGGATCCTGGACGCCGTGGCGCGTCTGCAGTGGGAGGCCGAGAGCTGATGACACAGGTGCTGGAGTTCAAGCTCCCCGATCTCGGGGAGGGGCTCACCGAGGCGGAGATCGTCCGCTGGCTGGTCGACGTGGGCGACGTGGTCGCCGTCGATCAGCCGGTCGTCGAGGTCGAGACGGCCAAGGCGATGGTCGAGGTGCCCTGCCCCTACAGCGGCGTGGTCACGGCCCGCTTCGGCGAGGAGGGCACGGAACTGCCCGTGGGCGCACCCCTGTTGACGGTGGCGGTCGGGGAACCGGACGCCGGTGGCGAGACCGAGGGCTCCGGCAACGTCCTGGTCGGCTACGGCACGGGGGCGCCTCCGGCACGCAGACGCAGGGTGCGCCCGGCGCCGATGACATCGGGAACGCCGGGGACTTCAGGGACGCCGGGAGCGCGCAAGACGGCGACGGGCGCTTCGCCGGCACCGGCCGCGGCGAAGAGGACACCGGCCGCGGACGGGGTACCGCGCCCGGCGGGAGCCCGTCCGGCCGCGGTGGCCGAGCGGTCCGCCGAGGAACCCGTCCCCGTGATCTCGCCGCTGGTGCGCCGGCTGGCCCGGGAGAACGGCGTGGACCTGCGGCAGCTGGCCGGCTCCGGGCCCGATGGGCTGATCCTGCGCGCGGACGTCGAGGACGTGCTCAGGGCCAAGGCGGCACGGAACCGGGCCGCCGCGGCACCGGCCGCCTCCCCCGCGCCCGCGGCCACGCCGCAGCGGACCTCCGGCACCCGCATTCCGCTCAAGGGCATCCGCGGTGCCACCGCCGACAAGCTCTCCCGCAGCCGCCGCGAGATACCGGACGCGACCTGCTGGGTGGACGCCGACGCCACGGAGCTGATGCGGACCCGGGACGCCATGAACGCGGCCGGGGGACCGAAGATCTCCCTGCTCGCCCTGCTGGCCCGGATCTGCACCGCCGCGCTCGCCCGCTACCCGGAGCTCAACTCCACGGTCGACCTGGAGTCCAGGGAGATCGTCCGGCTGGACGAGGTGCACCTCGGCTTCGCCGCGCAGACCGAGCGCGGGCTGGTCGTCCCGGTCGTACGGGACGCGCACACGCGGAACGCCGAGTCGCTGACCGCCGAGTTCACCCGGCTGACCGAGGCGGCCCGGGCCGGCACCCTGGCTCCCGCGGATCTCACCGGCGGCACCTTCACCCTGAACAACTACGGCGTCTTCGGCGTCGACGGCTCCACCCCGATCATCAACCACCCCGAGGCCGCCATGCTCGGCGTCGGCCGCATCGTCCCCAAGCCCTGGGTGCACGAGGGCGAGCTGGCGGTGCGGCAGGTCGTCCAGCTCTCGCTCACCTTCGACCACCGGGTGTGCGACGGCGGCACGGCCGGCGGCTTCCTGCGGTACGTGGCCGACTGCGTGGAACAGCCGGCGGTGCTGCTGCGCACTCTGTGACGCAGGTGACGCAGACCCCTGGGACCCGCCCGCGTTCATCGGGAACGCGGGCGGGTCGCATACTCGGGGGGTGACCGCCTGCGAGGAGTCCTTCTTCTACGACGCCGTCGTGCTCGCCGGGGGAGCCGCCCGACGGCTGGGCGGCGTCGACAAACCCGGGGTGTGCGTCGGCGGCCGCACCCTGCTCGACCGCGTGCTCGCCGCCTGCGCCGACGCACGCACCACCGTCGTGGTCTCCGATCCCCGTCCCACCGCGCGCCCCGTGTGCTGGGTGCGCGAGGAGCCGCCCGGCGCGGGCCCGCTCGCCGCGCTCGACGCCGGACTGCGCCGCACCACGGCGGACCACGTCGTCGTCCTCTCCGCCGATCTTCCCTTCCTCCGGCCGGTCACGGTACGGCGGCTGCTGAGCGCCCTGCACGCCGGTGAGGCCGACGGCGCGCTGCTCACCGACGCCGACGGCCACGACCAGCCGCTCGTGGCCGCCTACCGCGCACACGCGCTGCGCCGCGAACTGACGGCGCTCACCACCCGGCACCCGGCCCCCGGCGCCCAGGGCGCCCTTGCCGGGCTGCCGCTGCGCCGGCTGACCGCCGCCCTCGACCTCGTCCGCGTCCCCGACGATGTCGCCGCCTCCTTCGACTGCGACACCTGGGACGACATCGCCACCGCCAGGGCACGTATCAGGGAGCATGAGCACGTGTTGGATGAATGGATTTCCGCAGTCAAGGACGAGCTGGGCATCGACCTGGACGTCGACGTCCGCGCACTGCTCGACCTCGCCCGCGAGGCCGCGCACGGCGTGGACCGGCCCGCGGCACCCCTGACCACCTTCCTCGTCGGCTACGCGGCCGCCCGGGGAAAGGGCGGTCCCGAGGCGGTCGCCGAGGCCTCCCGCAAGGCCGCCGCCCTCGCGCGGCGCTGGGCGGAGGAGACCGCCGCGGACACCGACGCCACCCCCCGCACCGGCAGGTCCGACGCGGCTTCCGGCGCCACGCCCGACTCCCGCCCGGACGCCTGATGACCGCCCGTGGTGTACAGGTCGCCGATGACGCCGGCGACGCCGAGGACGCCGAGGAACTCGACGTCGAGGAGGCGCTCGCCCTCGTGAACGAAGGCAACGGCACCGGTACCGGCAACGGCACCGCCCCGCACCCCGCGCAGGCCCCGCACGCCCCGGCGGCCCGTCACCGGACCACCCCCTGGCCGCAGGCCCGCGAGATCGCCGCCCGCGCCGCCCGGGCCGGTGCCCGCCGCGCCCCCGTCGCGGTGCCTCTCGGCGCCGCCCTGGGCCTGGCCCTGGCCGCACCGCTGACCGCCCTCACCGACCTGCCCTCCTTCGACACCTCCGCCATGGACGGCTGGGCGGTCGCCGGCCCCGGTCCCTGGACCGTGCGCGACGAGGGCGTCCTGGCCGGGCACGACGAGCCGGAGCCGCTGACCGACGGCGAGGCCGTACGGATCGCGACCGGCGCCCGTGTCCCGCAGGACACGACCGCCGTGCTGCGCAGCGAGTACGGCCGCACGGACACCCAGGGCAGACTGCACGCCCTCTGTGAGGCCGGACACGGGAAGGACATCCGCCCGCGCGGCCAGGAGTGCCGCAGCGGGGACCAGTTGCTGCCCCTCGGCACCCTGGTGACCCCGGCCGTGCTCGGTCTCGCCGCGGCGGCCGGGTACGACACGCTCACCGTGATCCCCCGCCCCCGCGTCGACGTCCTGGTCCTCGGCGACGAACTGCTCACCGAGGGCCTGCCGCACGGCGGCCGGATCCGGGACGCGCTCGGCCCGATGCTGCCGCCCTGGCTGCGGGCGCTGGGCGCCGGGGACACCACCGTGCGCCGGATCGGCGACGATGCGAAGGCCCTGCACCGGGCGATCACCCGGTCCAGGGCCGAGGTGATCGTCACCACCGGTGGAACCGCCGCCGGGCCGGTCGACCACCTTCACCCCACCCTGCGCCGGATCGGCGCCGAACTGCTGGTGGACGGCGTCGAGGTACGCCCCGGCCACCCCATGCTGCTGGCCCGCACCAAGGAGGACCAGCACCTCGTCGGTCTGCCCGGCAACCCGCTCGCGGCCGTCTCCGGCCTGCTGACGCTCGCCGATCCCCTGCTGCGCACACTGGCCGCGCACCCGGCCCCGGAGCCGTACACGCTGCCCCTGCGGGAGGCCGTGCAGGGACATCCGTACGACACCCGGCTTGTGCCGGTCGTGTTGCGCGGCGACCACGCCGTTCCACTGCGCTACAACGGTCCCGCGATGCTGCGCGGTGTCGCGGTGGCCGATGCTCTCGCCGTCGTACCACCCGGTGGCGTCCGGCCGGATCAGGAGGCCGAACTCCTCGATCTGCCCTGGGCCGCCGCCGGAATCGGGGTGTGTTTCACGTGAAACTTCCGGGCCAGGATGCGATCGCCCGCCAAGCGGACGAACATCTGATGACCCATCGGGTGGAGCTCCCGCGGAAAATCGTGGAGCGCCCGATACGACAGGTCGGCAAGCGGCTGTCCCTCGCGCTGCTGGTGCTGCTCCTGACCATCGCGATCGTCTATGTCGACCGCGACGGGTACCGGGACGCCGGAAAGGACGCCCCGGTGGACCTCATCGCCGCGGCGTACTACGCGACGGTGACCCTCTCCACCACCGGATACGGCGACATCACCCCCGTCAGCGACAGCGCCCGGCTCGTCAACATCTTCGTCGTCACGCCGCTGCGTGTGATCTTCCTGATCATCCTGGTCGGCACCACGCTGGAAGCCCTCACCGAACGCAGCCGTGAGGAATGGCGTCTGAATCGCTGGAGGACCACTGTGCGCGATCACACCGTCGTCATCGGGTTCGGCACGAAGGGCAGGTCGGCGCTTCAGACCGTGTGTGCGGCCGGACTGAAGAAGCAGCAGGTCGTCGTGGTCGACCCCAGCTCCAAGGCGATCGACGCGGCCACGGCGGAGGGCTATGTGGGCGTGATCGGGGACGCCACCCGCAGCGAGGTGCTCAAACGGGCCGAGGTGCAGCGGGCGGCGCAGATCATCGTCGCCACCCAGCGGGACGACACGGCCGTGCTGGTGACGCTGACGGCCCGGCAGCTCAACCGGAGGGCGAAGATCGTCGCGGCGGTGCGGGAGGAGGAAAACGCGCCGCTGCTCAAGCAGTCCGGGGCGGACGCCGTCGTCACCAGTGCGAGCGCGGCGGGACGGCTGCTCGGGCTGTCCGTGCTCAGTCCGGCCGCGAGCATGGTCCTGGAGGACCTCATCCAGCAGGGCAGCGGCCTGGACATCGTCGAACGGCCCGTCACCCGGGCCGAGGTGGGCCAGGATCCGCGGACCATGGACGACCTGGTGGTGAGCGTGCTGCGCGGGCACCGGGTGCTGGGATACGACGACCCGGCCGTCCGGGAACTGGAGTTGACCGACCGTCTGATCACCATCGTCCGGACCACACCGGACACCAAGGTCACCCCGGACACGCGGCCGCTCCCCCAGGACTGAGGACGGACCCGTACCGGCTCCCAGGTAGCGTCGGCCCCATGCATGCGATCACGATTCCCGAACCCGGGGGACCCGAGAGGTTGGTGTGGGACGAGGTGCCGGACCCGGTGCCCGGCGAGGGGGAGGTGCTGATCGACGTGGCGGCCAGCGCCGTCAACCGGGCCGACATCCTGCAGCGGCAGGGCTTCTACGACCCTCCGCCCGGTGCCTCCCGGTACCCCGGTCTGGAGTGCTCCGGGCGGATCGCCGCACTGGGGCCCGGGGTGTCCGGCTGGGCCGTCGGCGACGAGGTGTGCGCGCTGCTCTCGGGCGGCGGCTATGCCGAGAAGGTCGCCGTTCCGGCCGGTCAGGTGCTGCCCGTTCCCAAGGGCGTCGATCTGAAGCAGGCCGCTGCGCTGCCCGAGGTGACCTGCACCGTCTGGTCCAACGTCTTCATGATCGCCCATCTGCGCCCCGGCGAGACGCTGCTGGTGCACGGAGGCTCCAGCGGCATCGGCACCATGGCGATCCAGCTCGCCCGGGCCGTCGGTGCCAAGGTCGCCGTCACCGCCGGCACCCGGGAGAAGCTCGAGCGCTGCGCCGAACTGGGCGCCGAGGTCCTGATCAACTACCGCGAGCAGGACTTCGTCGAGGAGATCCGGCGGGCCACGGACGGGGCCGGCGCCGACGTGATCCTCGACAACATGGGCGCCAAGTACCTGGACCGCAATGTCCGGGCCCTCGCCGTCAACGGCCGACTCGCGATCATCGGTATGCAGGGCGGGACCAAGGGCGAGCTGAACATCGGCGCCCTGCTCAACAAGCGGGCCGCGATCAGCGCGACCTCGCTGCGTGCCCGCCCGCTCGGTGAGAAGGCGGCCATCGTCGCCGCCGTGCGCGAGCACGTCTGGCCGCTGATCGCCGACGGCCATGTCCGGCCGGTCATCGACCAGGAAGTGCCGATGAGCGATGCCGCGACCGCCCACCGGCTCGTGGAGGAGAGCAGGCACATCGGCAAGGTGCTCCTGGTGACGTCCTGACCTGCCGGTACCGGCGCAGGTACCGGCCCGGCTGGTTCGGAGCCGGCTGGTGCGGGCCCGGCCCGATTCCGGTCTAGCTCCGGCGCAGACGGAGGGCGATGAACGCGAGCCCGAGACCGAGGCCGATCAGGATCAGCCCGCTGCCCAGGGGCAGCATCCGCAGCATGGGCCCGGTCTCGGTGCCGGTCCGCGGGACGGTCCCGGAGACGGAGCCGTCCGCGGGCCCGGACGTCAGGGGAGCGGCCTGCTGCGGTGACAGGGAGGAGGGATCAGACTCCGGACTGCCGTGCGCGTCTCCGGGGTCCGCACGGCCGTCGCCCTCTTCCGGTACCGCCTCCGTCCTCCACCAGGGCGGCCGCCCCGGCCACTCCCGCCCCCTGTCCGGCCACCGGCTTCTGCGCCACGAGGGCTCGGCGGAGGGTGAGGACGGTGGGGACGGCGGGGACGACGACACGGAAGAGGGTGAGGAGGCCGAGAAGGGGAGGGAGGAAGCGGAGAACGAGGGGGAAGCCGAGGGCGACGCCGGGAGGGAAGCCAAGGGCGCGTGGGACGACGCGGTGGCGCCCGAGGGCGTGGGCAGCGCGTGGTGCGCCGAGAGGGAACCGCCGCACAGGACGGCCGCTCCCAGCACGATCAGCAGCCCCGTCGCGCGCACCAGCGCGCGCAGCCATGGAGTCACGCAACAACACTCACATCACGGGCCCCGTCCGGCATTCCGTGATCGGCCGCCGGGACGAACGCACGGCACCATCCGGTCACGCCGCTGCGTCACGGGCTGCCGGCGCCGCTGGAGGACGGCCTCCGCCACGCCTCCCGGCCGCGCGCCGAGGGCGCGATGCGCACGGGGGCGGACCGTCCGCCGGACATCGGGCGGATCCGCGCCGTACCCGGCCGCCCGGAACGCGGGCCTGATCACCCACGAGGGCGTGGACGAGGCCGGTCGCATGCTGTACGCACGGACGGAGACGGACCGCGCCGAGCCGCGGGCCTGGTGTGCGCGGACCGGGCCGGCCCGCCGCACGACGAACGGGCGGCCGAGCCGCTGCCGGCGGTGGGGGCCCGCCGGCGGGCCCTCTGCGAGGCCCGTCTGCCGCGCCCGCATCGACCGAGGACGCGGGAGCAAGACATACAAAGAAATACAAAGAAACAAGCAACGGGGTGGAGCATCCCGTGCGGGGGCACCACAAAGGGGGTGGGCACGGGTGCGAGAGAATGGTGGTATGGAGATGCCGAGGAACGAACGGTCGTCGGAGAAGCCGCAGATCCTGGTCGTGGGGCAGGACGGTATGGCGCTCGGCGGCGGGGACGACGACTCCCGCGAGACCCCGGTGACGGAACAGGTGGAACAGCCCGCCAAGGTCATGCGGATCGGCAGCATGATCAAGCAGCTCCTCGAAGAGGTGCGCGCGGCTCCCCTGGACGAGGCGAGCCGGAACCGGCTGAAGGAGATCCACGCCAGCTCGGTCAAGGAGCTGGAGGACGGTCTGGCGCCGGAGCTCGTGGAGGAGCTGGAGCGGCTCTCCCTGCCCTTCACCGACGAGGCAACCCCCAGCGACGCCGAGCTGCGGATCGCCCAGGCACAGCTGGTGGGCTGGCTGGAGGGTCTTTTCCATGGCATCCAGACGACCCTGTTCGCCCAGCAGATGGCCGCTCGTGCCCAGCTGGAGCAGATGCGCCGCGCCCTTCCTTCGGGTCTCGGCCACGACAGCGACGACTCCCGCACGGGCAGCCGCCAGGGCGGCCCGTACCTGTAGGGCTGCGGGGCGCAGGCCCGTTTGTGCCGGGGCCCGGCAGGAAGGATCCTGTCGGGCCCTTCGTCATGGCCGCCGTGGCCGCCACGACCGCCTCACGGCTGGTCCGTGACCGCTTCCCGGCCGGTGTGCGGCGTGCTCCACGGCCGGCGCGGGACCGTGTCTCAGGACGGCGGGTTGCCGGTCGAGACGCTGAGCTCGATCTCGGGCATGTTGTCCGGGTCGACGTCCGTGCCGGCGGAGGGGAACTGGTCCATGACCGTGTCCTGGCCGTAGGTGTTCTCGTCCACCCGCTTGATCTTCATGCGCCACCCCGCGGCCTGGAAGCACTCCTTGACCGACCCGAGGTACTTGAACTGGAAGTTCGGGACCTCGATCTTGTCCGGGTCGTTGTACGCCTTCCGCGGCTCCGTGCACTCGGCCTTGTCGATCGTCTTCGACTTGTCCGGTCCGCGGTGCCCCGCGACCACCGACGGGGACGCGGAGGCGCTGCTGCCGCCGCCCCCCGCGTCGTTCTTGCCGTCGCCGTTGTTCAGGATCAGCGCGACGATCAGGCCGAGGACCACGATGGCGGCGACGGCGGCCGATCCGATGATCACCGGCTTGCTGCTCCGGTCGCCCTGCCCGGACATGTGCTGGGGCGCGTTGGTGTACGGCGGCGGGGTCGGCGCCTGCGCCGGCTGGGCGTACGGCGGCGCGGCGGGCGTCTGGTAGCCGGCCTGCTGCGGGTAGCCGTACCCCTGGGACGGGGCGGGGGCACCGGTGCCGTACGGGTGGGATGCCGGGGCCGGCTGGTACGGCGTCCGCACCTGGCCCGAGGGGGCCGGGGTGGACTGGTCGACGGGCGGGAAGACCGCGGAGGCCACGCCCGCGCCGCTCGGTGTCTGGGCGCCGGGGACGATGCGGGGCGGGGCCGCCTGGACGGAGGCCGCCACGCGCAGGCACTCGTCGCGCATGGACTCGGCGTTCGGGAAGCGCTCGTTGGGGTTCTTCCGCAGCGCGCGGGCGACCAGCGCGTCCACCGCCGGGGGCAGCGAGCGGTTGATCGAGGAGGGGGCGACCGGCTCCTCCTGCACATGCGCGTAGGCGATGGCGAGCGGGGAGTCGGCGTCGAACGGCAGCCGCCCGGTGACCAGTTGGAACAGCATGATGCCGACCGAGTACAGGTCGGAGCGGGCGTCCACGCCCCGGCCGAGGGCCTGTTCCGGCGACAGGTACTGCGGGGTGCCCACGACCATGCCGGTCTGGGTCATCGAGGTCACCCCGGACTGCATGGCGCGGGCGATGCCGAAGTCCATGACCTTGACCACACCGCGCTTGGTCATCATCACGTTGCCCGGCTTGATGTCGCGGTGGACCAGCCCCATCTCATGGCTGATCTCCAGCGCGGCGAGCACATCCGCGGTGATCTTCAGGGCCTTGTCGACGGGCATCGCGCCGTGCTGCCGGATGTCCTCCTCCAGCACCGAGCTCAGAGGACGCCCCTCGACGTACTCCATGACGATGTACGGCGTCGTCATGCCGTCGACTTCGTCCTCGCCGGTGTCGAACACCGAGACGATGTTCGTGTGCGTGAGTTTCGCCACTGCCTGGGCCTCGCGGCGGAACCGCTCACGGAAGGCCGGCTCCCGGCCGAGTTCGGTGTGGAGCGTCTTGATGGCGACCTGACGGTCCAGCACGGAGTCGTAGGCGAGGTGCACCGAGGCCATGCCGCCCTGGCCGAGCAGGTCGCGCAGCTGGTAGCGGCCGCCGGCCAGTGCCCGCCCCGTGTGGCGGCCGTGTGCGCCGTCCTGGCTCATCTTTCCGTTCCCCCACTAGGCCGTCGGGCGCCCTCGTTGTTCGAATGACTCATTCCTGGCCAAGTCTGCCCCAGGGCACCGACACGTCAAGTTCGGTGCCCGTTCCGTGACCGTACGCGAAGGAACCGTCGCGGAAGCGTGACAGCGGTCGTACGGTCGGTACACAGAATTTGCGCGAAGGCACCCGCACCGGGTTTGATGACCGATCCGTCTCGGGCCGGTTTCCACGTAAGGTCACCACACGATCTGGACCGGCGGCTTGCGCGGAGCCTGTAGCGTGGCCGAGGGAGACGCAACAACACCGCGCGCACCGCGGGCAGAAACGACGGCGAGGACTGATGGCACAGCAGCAGCGCGCCCAGGGCCCGTCCGACCCCGAGGCGACTGACGGCGGTACGTCAGACGCGCCGGAGACGTGGGGCAACGGCGGCTTGGTCGGCGACGGCCGGTACCGGCTGACGCACCGGCTCGGTCGAGGTGGTATGGCCGAGGTGTTCGCCGCCGAGGACGTACGGCTGGGACGTACCGTGGCGGTCAAACTGCTCCGCGCGGATCTGGCCGAGGACCCCACCGCCAAGGCCCGCTTCACTCGTGAGGCGCAGTCGGTGGCGGGACTCAACCACCACGCGATCGTCGCCGTGTACGACTCCGGCGAGGACGAAGTCGACGGCCAGTCCGTGCCGTACATCGTGATGGAGCTGGTCGAGGGCCGCACCATCCGTGATCTGCTGCACACCGCGGAGGCGCCCGGCCCCGAGCAGGCACTGATCATCGTCTCGGGCGTCCTGGACGCGCTGGCCTATTCGCACCAGCACGGGATCGTGCACCGCGACATCAAGCCCGCCAACGTCATCATCACCAACAACGGCGCCGTGAAGGTGATGGACTTCGGCATCGCCCGCGCCCTGCACGGCGCGTCCACGACGATGACGCAGACCGGCATGGTCATGGGCACCCCGCAGTACCTGTCGCCGGAACAGGCCCTCGGCAAGGCCGTCGACCACCGCTCCGACCTGTATGCGACGGGCTGTCTGCTGTACGAACTGCTCGCGCTGCGGCCCCCGTTCGTCGGCGAGACCCCGCTGTCGGTGGTCTACCAGCACGTCCAGGACATGCCGGTGCCGCCGTCCCAGATCGAGGGCAGCACCTGCCCGCCGGAACTCGACGGCCTGGTCCTGCGCGCGCTGGCCAAGGAGCCCGACGACCGGTTCCAGACGGCCGAGGAGATGCGCGGCCTGGTCCAGTACGGGCTGCAGATGCTGTACGAGCAGGGCGGCTACACCGGCACCTGGAACACCGGCCCGGTGGAGATGCCCGACGGCCGGCGCGCCCCGGCGGCGGGCGTCGCCGCCACGACCGTGATGCCGCACGCCGGCGGCTCCGGCTCGACCACCGCGCAGATCCCGCAGCCGATCCTGCCCGCCGGGTACGGCAGCGGCGACAACGGCGGCTTCGAGGGGCACGGCAACCAGGGCAACGGCCGCGGCAAGCTGTGGATCCTCGCCGTGCTCGCGGTGGTCGCCGTCGTGGTGGGCGTGGCGCTGGCGCTGAACAGCACCGGCGACTCCGGCACCGGCGGCGGCACCGGCACCAGCCAGTCGCCGACGAGCTCGCCGTCCAAGGACGGGGAGGAGCCGAGCTCCACGCCGAGCGAGACCCCGGAGGACGACCAGCCGTCGGAGAACACGTCCACGGGCCGGGGCAACGGCTCGGGCGGAGGCGGGTGGCACTACACGCCGTCCTACCGGCCGTCGTACACCCCCACCGAGCCGTCCGACCCGCAGACCTCCAACCCGCCGACCGACCCGGCGACCCAGCCGTCGACCCCGGGCACGGGCGAGGAGCCGGGCGACGGGACGGGTGACGGCGACGGCGGCGACAGCGGTGCGTCCCAGGGAGTGATCGGAGGCCAGGGAACCGGCGGCTGACCCCGGGCCGCTCACCGCGTGAACGCCTCGCACACCGCGCCGTACTCCCGCGTCCACCACACCACGAGCGCCGACGCGGCCGGGAACTGGGAGTCGGCGCGCGTGTCGCCGCGCTCGTAGTGCCAGCGCAGCATCCAGAAGTCGTTCAGGCGCTCCCACCACACGCGGTGCACGGCCGCCGCGAGTTCCGAGGACGTGGCACCGGCGGCGCGGCGGTACGCGCGCGCGTACGCCCTGACCTTCGTCAGGTCCAGGGTGCCGGAGGGCCTCAGGAAGAAGATCGCGGCGGCCCGCACCGCCTCCTCCGCGCGCGGCTGCACGCCGAGCCGGTCCCAGTCGACGATCGCGGCGGGGACGTCCCCCCGGTAGAGCAGGTTGTACGGGTGGAAGTCGCCGTGCACCCAGCCGACCGGGCCGCCGGGCGGGGGACGCCGGTCGGCGTGCCGCTTCAGCAGGACCCGGCGTTCCAGGAGCCGGTGCCGGGCCAGCGCGTCGAAGGCGCTGGGCGGACGGTGGCGGCGGACGTGGGCGAGCAGACGGTCGATCAGCGCGAAGGTGCCGGCGGGATCGGCGCTCTCCACGGGGTGGGGGCCGGCCGCGGGGCGAGTACGCCCCTTGGGCGGCATCACATGCTCCAGACAGGCGTGCACGGCCCCCAGCAGCGCTCCCAGACGGGCGCACTGCCCCGTGGTGAGCTGACCGCCGTGGCGGTGCCGGCCGTCGACCCAGGGGTGCAGGGCGTAGGCGTGACCGCCGACGACGGCGACCGTGCGCCCGTCACGGCAGGCCAGCGGGGGCGCCACCGGGACGCCGAGGTCGGCCAGGCGCTGGGTGGCCCGGTGCTGGCGGGCGATGGCGGCCGGATCGGCGGTGTCCGGATCGAAGTGGTGCTTGAGGAAGTAGCGGCCGCGGGTGGTGCACAGCCGGTAGCCGCGGTTGAGCAGACCCTGGTCGACCGGCTCGCAGGTGAGGGCGGAACCGGCGGAGTACTGGCGCAATAAGGCGCTCAGAGGGGGCGCATGGGGCACGGGGGGTGGTACACAAGGGCGCGGCACGCGCCAGATGGTAGGGCACCCGAGGAAGCCGTGAGCTGAGCGTTGTCACAGACAGTCGTCAGCAGTCGCTTTCGGTCACATCAGGTCAGCGGGGTGTTCCCCTCCGCGCGCCGCGCGCCGGTGCGCCGTTCACCCGGAGGAAATCCGCCATCAGGAGCAGTTCCGGCCAGTCCTCAACCCTTCCCGACTCAGGGGTGACCGGGATAACGTGCCGGTGTTCCGGCCCCCTGCACGGCTGTGACCAGCGGCTGCCCCGACACTTCGCCCGATACTTGGACGTCCTAGGAAAAATGCTTGGAAATCCAAGAAAACGCGCAGGTCAGAGGGGTTTCCCAGAAATGTGGAGCACTGGGTAACGTGACTGCTGCAGGGCGCTCGCCGGGGCACCTGTCACGCCTGTTCCCGGCCGAGTGGCACCCACCCCGTGCCCCGTGGTCCAGGACAGGTGAGAGCCGTACTGGTCCACCGGCAATCCCGGGGGCCGGACCGACGGAGGAGCACACGTGACCGTGGAGAGCACTACCGCGCGCACACCACGACGCAGCACCAGAAGCAAGACCGGCACGACCGGCACGAAGACCGCCGGCGCCAGGAGCCGCGCCGGGACCAGGAAGAGCTCCGGCACCAGGAAGAGCGCCGACCCCGAACTCGTACAGCTGCTGACGCCCGAGGGCAAGCGCGTCAAGAACGCCGAGTACGACACGTACGTCGCCGGCATCACCGCCGAGGAGCTCCGCGGTCTGTACCGCGACATGGTGCTCACCCGCCGCTTCGACGCCGAGGCCACCTCCCTGCAGCGCCAGGGCGAACTGGGCCTGTGGGCCTCGCTGCTCGGCCAGGAGGCCGCCCAGATCGGCTCCGGCCGGGCGCTGCGCGACGACGACTACGTCTTCCCGACCTACCGCGAGCACGGCGTCGCCTGGTGCCGCGGGGTCGACCCCGTCAACCTGCTCGGCATGTTCCGGGGGGTGAACAACGGCGGCTGGGACCCGAACAGCAACAACTTCCACCTCTACACGATCGTCATCGGCTCCCAGACGCTGCACGCCACCGGCTACGCGATGGGCGTCGCCAAGGACGGCGCGGACTCCGCGGTCATCGCCTACTTCGGCGACGGCGCGTCCAGCCAGGGCGACGTGGCCGAGTCCTTCACCTACTCCGCGGTCTACAACGCCCCCGTGGTGTTCTTCTGCCAGAACAACCAGTGGGCGATCTCCGAGCCGACCGAGAAGCAGACCCGTGTGCCGCTCTACCAGCGCGCGCGGGGCTTCGGCTTCCCCGGCGTCCGCGTCGACGGCAACGACGTGCTGGCCTGCCTCGCGGTCACCAAGTGGGCGCTGGAGCGCGCCCGCGGCGGTGAGGGCCCCACCCTGGTCGAGGCGTACACCTACCGCATGGGCGCCCACACCACCTCCGACGACCCCACCCGCTACCGGAGCGAGGAGGAGCGCCTGGCCTGGGAGGCGAAGGACCCGATCCTGCGCCTTCGCCGCCACCTGGAGACCGCACACCGCACGGACGAGAAGTTCTTCGCGGACATCGAGGCCGAGAGCGAGGCGCTGGGCAAGCGGGTGCGCGAGGCGGTCCGCTCGATGCCCGACCCGGACGGCTTCGCCATCTTCGAGAACGTGTACGCGGACGGGCACGCGCTCGTCGACGAGGAGCGCGCCCAGTTCGCCGCCTACCAGGCGTCGTTCGCGGACGCAGAGGGGGTCTGATCATGGCAGCGGAGAAGATGGCCCTGGCCAAGGCGATCAACGAGTCGCTGCGCCGCGCCCTGGAGTCCGACCCCAAGGTCCTGATCATGGGCGAGGACGTCGGCAAGCTCGGCGGCGTGTTCCGGGTGACGGACGGCCTGTACAAGGACTTCGGCGAGGAACGCGTCATCGACACCCCTCTGGCCGAGTCCGGCATCATCGGCACCGCGATCGGTCTCGCCCTGCGCGGTTACCGCCCGGTGGCGGAGATCCAGTTCGACGGCTTCGTCTTCCCGGCGTACGACCAGATCGTCACGCAGCTGGCGAAGATGCACGCCCGCTCGCTGGGCAAGGTCAAGCTGCCGGTCGTCGTCCGCATCCCCTACGGCGGCGGCATCGGCGCGGTCGAGCACCACTCGGAGTCGCCGGAAGCCCTCTTCGCCCATGTGGCGGGCCTGAAGATCGTCTCTCCCTCCAACGCCTCGGACGCGTACTGGATGCTGCAGCAGGCCATCCAGAGCGACGACCCGGTGATCTTCTTCGAGCCCAAGCGGCGCTACTGGGACAAGGGCGAGGTCAACACGGAGGCCATCCCGGGCCCGCTGCACAAGGCGCGGGTCGTCCGCGAGGGCACGGACCTGACCCTGGTGGCCTACGGCCCGATGGTGAAGCTCTGTCAGGAGGTCGCCGCCGCGGCGGCCGAGGAGGGCAAGTCCCTGGAGGTCCTGGACCTGCGCTCGGTCTCCCCGCTGGACTTCGACTCGATCCAGGCGTCGGTGGAGAAGACCCGCCGCCTGGTGGTGGTCCACGAGGCACCGGTGTTCTTCGGCACCGGCGCGGAGATCGCCGCCCGGATCACCGAGCGGTGCTTCTACCACCTGGAGGCCCCGGTGCTGCGGGTCGGCGGCTACCACGCGCCGTACCCGCCGGCCCGCCTGGAGGAAACGTACCTGCCGGACCTGGACCGCGTGCTCGACGCCGTCGACCGCTCGCTGGCGTACTGAGGAGGGGACGTGACGACGATGACCGAAACGTCCGTGCGCGAGTTCAGAATGCCGGACGTCGGCGAGGGGCTGACCGAGGCGGAGATCCTCACGTGGTACGTCAAGCCGGGTGACCGGGTCACCGACGGCCAGGTGATCTGCGAGGTCGAGACGGCCAAGGCAGCCGTCGAACTGCCGATCCCCTACGACGGCGTGGTGCGCGAGCTGCACTTCGCCGAGGGTGCCACGGTGGACGTGGGCACCCCCATCATCGCGGTGGAGGTGGCGGGTGCGGCGCCGGCGCAGGGTCCGGCGCAGGCCCCGGCGGCCGAGCCGGAGACGGAGCGGAAGCCGGAGCCGGAGCAGGAGCAGGAGCCGAAGGCGGAGGACCGCCGGCCGGTCCTGGTGGGGTACGGCGTCTCGGCCTCCGCCACCCGGCGCCGCCCGCGCAAGGGCCCGCAGGTCGCGGTCCCCTCGGCGCCGGCGGCCCCCACCGAGCTGAACGGCCATGGCGCCCCGGCCCCCGCCGCCGGGGCCGGACCCCGCCCGCTGGCGAAGCCGCCGGTGCGCAAGCTGGCCAAGGACCTGGGCGTGGACCTGGCGACGGTGGTCCCGACCGGCCCGGGCGGCATCATCACCCGCGAGGACGTGCACGCGGCGGTGGCGGCGGCAGCCGCTCCCCCGGCGCCGGCCCCGGAGCCCGCTCCGGCACCGGCCGTGGAGCCCCGGGTCCCCACGTCCGCGCCGTCGTACGACCCGGCCCGCGAGACCCGCATCCCCGTCAAGGGCGTCCGCAAGGCGACGGCGGCGGCGATGGTCGGCTCGGCCTTCACCGCGCCGCACGTCACGGAGTTCGTGACGGTGGACGTGACACGCACGATGAGGCTCGTCGAGGAGCTGAAGCAGGACAAGGAGTTCGCGGGCCTGCGCGTGAGCCCCCTGCTGCTGATCGCCAAGGCGCTGCTGGTCGCCGTCAAGCGCAATCCGGACATCAACGCCTCCTGGGACGAGGCGGCCCAGGAGATCGTGGTCAAGCACTACGTCAACCTGGGCATCGCCGCGGCCACCCCGCGCGGCCTGATCGTCCCGAACATCAAGGACGCCCACACCAAGACGCTTCCGCAGCTGGCGAAGGCGCTGGGCGAACTGGTGACGACGGCGAGGGAGGGCAGGACGTCCCCCGCCGACATGCAGGGCGGCACGATCACGATCACCAACGTCGGCGTCTTCGGCGTCGACACCGGCACGCCGATCCTCAACCCCGGCGAGTCCGCGATCCTCGCCGTCGGTGCGATCAAGCCCCAGCCGTGGGTCCACAAGGGCAAGGTCAAGCCCCGCCAGGTCACCACCCTGGCCCTCTCCTTCGACCACCGTCTGGTGGACGGCGAGCTGGGCTCCAAGGTCCTGGCGGACGTGGCGGCGATCCTGGAACGGCCGAAGCGGCTGATCACCTGGGCGTAGCCGCCCCGGCACGGCACCCGGACGATCCGGGGCGGGCGCACCGGTACGGAACGGCCCGCCCCGGCGTTCGCCGGATACGACTCGGGCCCGTCGCTGACCGTCAGCGGCGGGCCCGGCGCATGGGCGGGCGGACGGCTCAGCCCAGCCTGGCGAAGCCGTAGTTCAGGAGCTTGGTGGCGTCCGTGCTGCGCTGTGCGGCGGACGGGGAGGCGAGGACGGTGCCGATGACCGTCCTGCCGTTGCGGGTGGCGGCGAAGACCAGGCAGTACTTGGACTGCGGGCCGGAGCCGGTCTTCACACCGATGGCGCCCTTGTAGCTGCTCAGCAGCGGGTTGGTGTTCTTCCACGGGGCCATCGTGCGGGTGCTGCCCGTCTTGGTGATGGTCTTGGCCGTGTACGACTTCGTCTTCACGATCGTGCGGAAGGTGGAGTTCTTCATCGCACTGCGCGTGAGGATCGTCAGGTCGCGCGGCGTCGAGTAGTTGTTGCCCTTGCCGATGCCGTCGAACGAGTCGAAGTGCGTGTTCTTCATGCCGAGGCTCTTGGCGGTGCTGTTCATCTTGGCGATGAACGACTTCACCCGCGCCTCCCGCGTCGAGCCCGAGCCGAACTTGTCGGCCAGCGCGTATGCGGCGTCGCAGCCCGAGGGCAGCATCAGGCCGTACAGCAGCTGACGGACGGTCACCTTGTCACCCACGATCAGGCGGGCCAGGGAGGCGTTGTTCTTGACGACGTAGTCGCTGTACGCCTTCTGGATGGTGACCTTGGCGTCGAGGTTCAGCTTGGGGTCCGACAGGACGACCTTGGCGGTCATGATCTTCGTGGTGGAGCCGGTGGAGCGCCTGGTGTCCGCGGCCTTGGAGTAGAGCGACTTGCCGGACGCGTTGTCCATCACGAAGCCGCCCTTGGCCCCGATCGACGGCGCGGCGGCGGCCTGCGCGGGGGCCGCGGTGAGGGCCCCGGTGGCGAGGACGGCCCCGGCGGTCATGGCGACGGCGACGGCTCTGCGAAGACGGGTGCCCTGGATGCCGGTTTTCAAGAGAGTTACCCCGATTGTGTCGAATGGCCCTTCGATGCGGCAGAGTTGAGTGCCCATTGAGTGTCCATGAGGTGGTGCCGCGTCTGTCTGACGCACAACCGCGAGTGATGGTTGTGCGGTTGCGGGGACAGTTTTTCCGGAGAGCCGTCCGACGCGTCCGTCGTCCGTATGCCGGACGGAATACGCCATGGGTACCTGTTGTATCTATCCTGTGGGCATGAGCCTGGCCGTGAAGCAACCCCCCGCCGCCGACCGTGTCTACACCCATGTCAAGCAGGCCGTCCTGGACCGCCGCTACGAGGGCGGGACCCTGCTGACCGAGGGTGAGCTGGCCGAGGTCGTCGGGGTCTCGCGCACGCCCGTGCGCGAGGCGCTGCTGCGGCTGGAGGCCGAGGGGCTCCTCAAGCTCTACCCGAAGAAGGGAGCCCTCGTCCTGCCGGTCTCCGCCCAGGAGATCGCCGATGTCGTCGAGACCCGGCAACTGGTCGAGGAACACGCGGTCAGAAAGGCCGTACCCGCACCGCCCGGGCTCGTCGAGCGCCTCGAGGAACTGCTCGAGCAGCAGAAGAGGCAGGCCGCCGCCGGCGAGTTCGCCGAGGCCGCCGTCACCGACCGCTGCTTCCACGCCGAGATCGTCCGCAGCGGCGGGAACGAGATCCTGTCGCGGCTGTACGACCAGCTGCGCGACCGCCAGCTGCGCATGGGCGTCGCCGTCATGCACTCCCACCCCGACCGGGTCGCCAAGACGCTCGCCGAGCACGAGGAGATCCTGAACGCGCTGCGCTCCGGGGACGCCGAGGCGGCCGTCGACGCCGTGCACCGGCACATCAGCTGGTTCTCCCACCTGGCGCGGGGTGAGGCCCGGTGAGTGCTCCGTCGCGTTCCGCCGCGCCCGTCTCCCGGCCCGGCGATCCGCCCGGCGGCCGGCGTGCCCTCGTCGTCTGGGGCGTCGGCGTCGCCGTCTACTTCGTCGCCGTCATCTTCCGTACGTCCCTGGGCGTCGCCGGCCTCGACGCCGTCGAGCGCTTCCAGGTGAGCGCCTCGGCGCTGTCGACGTTCTCGATCCTGCAGCTGCTCGTCTACGCCGGTATGCAGATACCCGTGGGGCTGCTCGTCGACCGGCTCGGCACCAAGAAGGTGCTGGCCATCGGCGCCGTCCTCTTCACGGCCGGTCAGCTCGGCTTCGCGCTCTCGCCGTCGTACGGCACCGCGCTCGCCGCCCGGGCACTGCTGGGCTGCGGCGACGCCATGACGTTCATCAGCGTGCTGCGGCTGGGCGGCCGGTGGTTCCCCGCCCGGCGCGGGCCGCTGATCGCCCAGTTCGCCGCGCTGGCCGGCATGGCCGGCAACCTGGTGTCCACGCTGGTGCTGGCCCGGCTGCTGCACACGGTGGGCTGGACGGCGGCCTTCACGGGCAGCGCGCTGGCCGGAGTGGTGGTGCTGGCGCTGGTGCTCCTGTTCCTCGAGGACCACCCCGAGGGCCATGAGCCGGAGCCGCCGCCGCACCGGGGCGCGGCGTCCGTACGACGGCAGATCGCCGCCGCCTGGCGGGAGCCGGGGACACGGCTGGGGCTGTGGGTGCACTTCACCACGCAGTTCCCGGCGATGGTGTTCCTGCTGCTGTGGGGACTGCCGTTCCTCGTCGAGGCACAGGGGCTCACCCGGACGACCGCCGGGGAGCTGCTCACGCTCGTGGTGGTGTCCAACATGGTCGTCGGCCCGGTGTACGGGCAGATCGTCGCCCGGCACCACGCGGCGCGGCTGCCGCTGGTGCTCGGCACGGTCGCGGGAACCGCGGTCATGTGGGCGGCGACCCTGGCACATCCCGGTGGGCCGGCGCCGATGTGGCTGCTGGTGGTGCTGTGCGTGGTGCTCGGTGCGTGCGGGCCGGCCTCGATGATCGGATTCGACTTCGCGAGGCCGGCGAATCCGCCGGAGCGCCAGGGGACTGCCTCCGGCATCACCAACATGGGGGGCTTCATCGCCTCCATGACGGCGTTGCTCGCGACAGGCGTGCTGCTGGACGGGACGGGGGGCGACTACACGACCGCCTTCTCCGCGGTGTTCGTTCTTCAGGCGCTCGGCGTGAGCCAGATCCTGCGGCTGCGCGGGCGAGCGGCTCGGCGGGAGCGGGAGCGGATGGTCGCCAGCAGGGTGCAGACGATGCACGTTCCTGCGTGACGGCGTCCCGCGCCGGTGCGGGCGGGGGTGCTCCGCCTGCCTCGCTCGGGGGGCCGTTGCGCCCCCCGTGCCGTTGGGGCGGCACGCCTGCCCGTGGCTATTTCGTCACCACGAAGTTCTTCAGGATGGCGGCCGCCAGGTCCTGGTCGCCCTCCGTCTTCACCCGGTCCGCCACCGCCTCCGGGGTCACGCGGCCGCAGGCCAGGCGGACGTAGGTCTCCCAGTCGAGGGAGAGGGCCACGACCGGACCGAGAGCGGGGGCCGTCTCCAGGGTGCCGCGGCCCTTGATGTCGACACGGACGGTGCGCAGGAACTCCACCGGGCCGTGGACGTCGAAGACGATCGCCGAGCTGCGCGGGGCCTCCGCCCGGGTCGCGACCACCTCCGGGAGGGCGTCCAGCAGGTAGTCCCGGGTGACATGGGCGCCGGGCGAGTCGAGGTTGCCGGGCTGGCCGAGGGCCGTGCGCAGGTCCTGCTCGTGCACCCAGATGTCGAAGGCGCGGTAGCGCATGGCCTCCTCGAGGGTGATCTCCACCCCGAGCGGACCGCGCACCTTGGTGCCGGGGTCGCGGGACTCGTTCCGCAGCTGACGGTTGCGGCGGATGATCGTGTACTCCAGCTCGGAGGTCATCTCCGGCGCCGTGTGATGACGGCGGACGTCGACCTGCATCTCCATGTAGCGCTGGTGCGCGGTGGTGACGTGGAACAGGTCGCGCGGGAGCGTGTGAATGGGGCGCGGGTCGCCCAGCATCTCGCAGTCCATGCCGATGACGTGCGAGACCACGTCACGGACCGACCAGCCGGGGCACGGGGTCCGTCGGTTCCAGTCGCCCTCCACAAGGGGCTGCACCAACTCGGATATCGCCTCGACGGAGTGGGCCCAGGCATCGGCGTAGGGCTGGAGGGTGGGATGCAGACTCACGGAACAGTACCCCTCGGCGGTTGGTACACGGGCAGGTTGTCTCGGCATTGCCAGCGGGAGGTGGCTGCAGTCGGTGGGCGTCCTGAGGCGTTAAGTTACGCTGCTCCAAGACGCCCCGGCAGTGCTTTCGTGTGACGATCGTAGGCCCCCCGGGGAAAGTCGAGTGCCAGGGCGGTGGTAGTGTGCGCGTTTCACTGATCCAGATTGCCGTGAACGAGGGCGAATCAGTCGAATCGCGGCGGCGGCGGGCGGCCGCGCTGGTCCGTGAGCAGGCCGGCGCCGATCTGGTCGTCCTGCCGGAGCTGTGGACCACCGGGGCCTTCGCCTTCGAGGAGTTCGGGCGCGAGGCCGAGCCGCTGGAGGGGCCCACGTACGAGGCCATGGCGAAGGCGGCGAGCGACGCGGGCGTATGGCTGCACGCGGGCTCGATCCCCGAACGCGATCCCGAGGGACCTCTCTACAACACCTCCCTCGTCTTCACCCCCTCCGGCGACCTGGCCGCCGCCTACCGCAAGATCCACCGCTTCGGCTTCGACAAGGGCGAGGCCGTGCTGATGAGCGCGGGCCGGGACCTGGTGACGGTGCGTCTGCCGGAGACGACCCTCGGCCTGGCGACCTGTTACGACCTCCGCTTCCCCGAACTCTTCCGCGGGCTCGTCGACGCCGGTGCCCAGACCCTGGTGGTTCCGGCGGGCTGGCCCGAGCGCCGGCGCGCGCACTGGACGCTGCTGGCCCGGGCGCGAGCGGTGGAGGACCAGGCGTTCGTCCTCGCCTGCGGGACGGCCGGGACGCACGCCGGGGTTCCGCAGGCGGGACACTCGATCGTGGTGGATCCCTGGGGCGAGGTCCTGGCCGAGGCGGGCCCCGGCGAGGAGGTCCTGACGGCCGATCTCGACCCGGCGAGGGTCACGGCCACCCGCGAACAGTTCCCGGCCCTGAAGGACCGGGTCCTGGGCCTGGAGCCGCCGCGCCGCTGAGCGTGGGCCGTGCCGGGTGCTCGCCGGGGTGGGTGCTCGTCGGGGTGGGTGCTCGCCGTGCCGAGCGTCCGCCGTGCTCACCGTGCCGAGCGGCCACTGTGCCGGACGTCCGCCGTGCCGGGTGTCTACCGCTCGTCCCGTTCCCTCTCCGCCATGTGGATCACGCACACCGCCACGGCGATCAGCAGGGCCGGATCGGCGTCGTCCCGCACGATGTCCACGCCGTAGGTCTCCCTGACGCTCAGCCAGCGCCGGGAGATCACCGCCAGCAGCTCCCCGTCGTACTCGACGGCGAACTCCCGGTCGAGGATCTTGCCGCTGACATCGAGCTCGGTGCCGTCCACCAGGGACACCCGGTAGTGGTTGCGCAGCAGCGACAGCCGCTTGCGCCGGATCCTCGCCAGGGGCTCACCGCCCCGCTCGATCACCATCGTGTCCCGCAGGGCGGACATCTTCTGACGGATGTCGACCAGGACCCGGCCCTGGGCGTCCTTCAGCTCGAAGGTGTCCCGCAGCCGCAGCGCCTTCCCGTCGACCAGGAAGACCTTGGTGCCGTGCTCGTCCTCGATCCAGTAGTCGTCACCGATGCCGAGGGTCCGGTCCCGCACAAGAAATCTCATGCCTCACCGCTTCCCCGGCGCCGTCCCAGAAACGCCGCCGGTGGTCCGACGGGCCGAACGCCGTCTCGCGCCCGGCCGGCGGGGCCGGACGGAGAAGGGCCGCGAAACGGTGGCACCCTGGTGCCATGAGCGACTCAGCACCCCGACGTGCCCGTGTCCGTGCCCCCGAGCTGATCGGCAAGGGCGGCTGGCTGAACACGGGCGGCAGGCAGTACACCCTCGCCGACCTGCGAGGCCGCATCGTCATCCTGGACTTCTGGACGTTCTGCTGCGTGAACTGTCTGCACGTTCTCGACGAGCTGCGGGAGCTGGAGCGGAAGCACCGGGACACCGTGGTGATCATCGGGGTGCACTCGCCGAAGTTCGTGCACGAGGCCGACCACCAGGCGGTCGTGGACGCCGTGGAGCGGTACGGGGTCGAGCATCCGGTGCTGGACGACCCCGAACTCGCCACCTGGAAGCAGTACGCCGTGCGTGCGTGGCCGACGCTCGTGGTCATCGATCCCGAGGGGTACGTCGTCGCGCAGCACGCCGGCGAGGGGCACGCGCACGCGATCGAACGGCTGGTGGAGGAGCTGGAGGCCGAGCACGAGGCGAAGGGCACGCTGCGGCGCGGGGACGGGCCGTACGTGCCGCCGGAGCCGGAACCCACCACGCTGCGCTTCCCGGGCAAGGCCCTGCTGCTGCCGTCCGGCACCTTCCTGGTCAGCGACACCACCCGGCACCAGCTGGTGGAGCTGGCGGAGGACGGCGAGACCGTGGTGCGGCGGATCGGGTCCGGGACACGCGGATTCACCGACGGGGACGCACGGACGGCGTCCTTCAACGAGCCGCAGGGACTCGCCCTCCTGGAGGACGGGTCGGTCGTCGTCGCCGACACGGTCAATCACGCGCTGCGCCGCCTCGACCTCGCCACCGGCGAGGTGACCACCCTGGCCGGAACGGGCCGGCAGTGGTGGCAGGGGTCCGCGACGTCCGGTCCGGCCCGCGAGGTCGACCTGTCCTCGCCCTGGGACGTGGCCTGGTGGAACGGCAAGGTGTGGATCGCCATGGCCGGTGTGCACCAGCTGTGGGCGTACGACCCGGCCGACGACACCGTTTCCGTCACCGCCGGGACCACGAACGAAGGACTCGTCGACGGCCCCGGCGACCAGGCCTGGTTCGCACAGCCCTCCGGGCTCGCGGCCACGCCCGACCGGTTGTGGCTCGCCGACTCCGAGACGTCCGCACTGCGCTGGGTGGATCTCGACGGTGCCGTCCACACGGCCGTCGGCACCGGCCTGTTCGACTTCGGCCACCGGGACGGCTCCGCCGGACAGGCCCTGTTCCAGCATCCGTTGGGCGTGACCGCCCTCCCCGACGGCTCGGTCGCCGTCAGCGACACCTACAACCACGCCCTGCGCCGCTACGACCCGGCGACCGGCGAGGTCACCACGCTCGCCACCGATCTGCGCGAGCCCAGCGACGCGGTGCTCGTCGGCGGGGACATCGTGGTGGTGGAGTCGGCCCGGCACCGGCTGACCCGGCTGCGTCTGCCGGAGGAGGCGGTACGGGTCGAGGGGGCCGCCCACCGCACCCAGCGGGAGGCGACGGAGGTGGCGCCCGGCGCACTCCGGCTGGACGTGATCTTCCAGGCCCCGGCGGGCCAGAAGCTGGACACGCGCTACGGCCCGTCCACCCGTCTGCTGGTCTCCTCCACCCCGCCCGAGCTGCTGCGCTCCGGGGAGGGCACGGGCACGGACCTGTCCCGCACCCTGGAGCTCGACCCGGACGTCCCGGGGGGCGTCCTGCACGTCTCCGCCATGGCCGCGTCCTGCGACGACGACCCGGCGAACGAGTACCCCGCCTGCCATGTGCACCAGCAGGACTGGGGCGTCCCGGTCCGGCTGATCGAGGGCGGCGCGAACCGCCTGCCCCTGGTCCTGGCCGGCATGGACGAGCCGTCCATGCCGGGACAGAACTAGCGAGGGGGCCCGGAGACCCCGCCGTACCAGGCACCAGGCCGGATCAGGCCTCCGGGTCCTCCTCGTTAGGCTTCCTCGGCCTCCTCCTCACCGTCCTCCTGTGCCTGTTGCTCGGTGACCCTGCGGCGCAGGTTCTCCACGTCGGTCAGGATGCCGACGAGCAGCTGGTGAAGGTCGTTCAGCTGGTCCACCGGGACGATGGGGGTGTGGCCCCCCACTTCGGGCTCCAGCTCATGCAGATGGTCGAGGGCGTCCCGGGCGGCCTGCACCCCGAGGCGGAGGGCCTTGCGGTGAGCGGCAGCGCGCTGGCTGGGCGGCGCCGGGGTCTCCTTCTCCCGAGGGTTAGGGAGAGGCAGGGCGTCCTGGGTTTCGGTGCCGTACTGGAACAGGGGCGCTCCGGCACCCTCGGTGCCGGATGGTTTCTCGGATGCGCCGGTGAGGGGCGTTCCGTTCTTTGCCCCGGCCTCCTCCGGCGGCGGGGTGTCACCGTTCGGCGCCGACGGTGCCGTGAGCGGTACTGACGTGGTCGTCAGGGCAGCGGACGTCTTCGCCGGCGCCATGCGCGCGGCTCGCTCCGGATCGGAGGCTGCGACAACGTCCCACTCGTACAGCGGAACTGGCACACCGTCGTTGTCGCGGGCGATGTGGTCCTCGGCGTCCAGGTCGACCTTGAAGTAGACGTACGGAGACTCCTCGGAGGAGGCCGGGTCCTTGCCCGTGAGGCTCTGCTTGGGCACGGAGTTCTGGGGCAGGCTGTCGCTGCGGAATGTGTTGGCGGCCAACGCCAGGGTCCACAGGCCCAACTCGTTGTCCGGACGGGACAGCCCCTCGATGACCTTGTGCACGTCCGCCCGGAACGGTACCCCGCCTTTTTCCTTCCGGACGCCCAGGGAGGAGCCGACGTTCCGGGTGAGCAGCTTGTCGGCGATCAGCGCCACGCCGCCGGCCACCGCCAGAGTGCACCGGGCGTCGTTGTCCCCGTTCATCGCCGGCTTGATCAGTGTGGTGAAGTCCTCGGTCGGCACCGGCTTCCAGCCTTTGGTGACGTCCTCCGAGAGGACACCGCCATTGTTCCAGGCGTTGCGCGCCTGCTTGGTGACGAGCTTCTTCTTGGCACGCCAGGGCAAGTCGATGATCGGTCCGAGCAGCCCACTGAGCCCCTTCACGCTCATCCGCCGATCGCCCTTGATGGTCTTGGCCTGCTCTTTGAGCAGATCCAGGAGATCCGGTTGGGTCAGGGCGTTGACCAGGTACACCGCCCGCCACAGTGCGGTGGCGGGCGGGGACTGGGCACCACCGAAGACCTGCGGAAGCTCCGTCACCGGAATACGGCCGACGGCCAGGCCGTAGACAGCCTGCAGTTCGGCGGTGCTCCAGCGAGGGTCGTCCTGCTGGATGATCCGCTTCAGAGCGCGGGTGATGACCTCGACGTTCTGGGCTGCCGGCTCCCACTGCTTGAACTCAACGTGGATTGAGGCGAGTACAGAGCGGATGGCATCGTCGAAAATGTCCTCGGGGGAGAGCACTTGGCCCTCGTGCCCTTCGACACCCACGGCGATCTGGGCCGGGACGATATATGACTGCGCGATCTGAGCGGCCCGGATCCCCGGTGCGGCGCTGCTCATCTCGGTATCGAACTTTTCCCGGAGCTTCTGCCGCCAACGAGCCCGGCTTTCAGCGAGGCGCTGTCCGAGACCCTTTTCGCCGGGGGCACAAGTGACGGCTTCGCCGAGCAGCACGTCCCTCGCCAGGCTTGCTGTCTCAGCGGGGTCCGCGTCTTCCCCGGCAAGGACTGCCCAGGCGCTGGCGAGCCGAGTGATGCCGTCACGGACGGCGAGCACGTGAAACGACTCTGTGCCGTCCTCGAAGGCAATTTCGACTGGATGGGTGATCAGATTGCGGGTGACGGAGCGCGTGAGGATGGACGTCGCGTAGCTGTTCAAGCACAGCGTTGCGTGGATGGTCTGCCATACGTGGTCTCGCAGGTGGTTGATGTCCCGGTAGCGGTACTGCACGATCGCGTCAGGACGGCCGTCGTGGACAATTCCGTGCACCTGCGGGTCGGCGATCTCTGAGACCTCCATGCCCGTGCGGGGCTGGGGACCGGGGAACAGCTCGCTGAGCAACACCCGGGTGACGACCGACCGGAGGGTGGCCCCCTCGACGTTCTCGACCATCAGAAGCCCCGAGGGCTCGTCCGGCGTGGGGCGGAGCTGGACCGCGAGCGCGTCAGGGCGAGGCGTGGCTCGTGCAATGGCTTCCCAGGCGCCGTCCGGGAGCCGGACGCTCGGGTTGGCCTGGCCTGCCTCGGTCACCGTACGGACGTGGGCCTGCGTGGAGTCAGGGGGGAGGCGGCGGGGCACGTTGGTGACGTGGACGTTTTCGCTGCCCCAGGAAACGTCGAGGGACACTGTGGAGAAGTCACTGGACATGGGAAGGATCCTCTGGAATTGGGTACGGGGGGGGCGAGCGGTATGAACTCGCCCCCGTAATGGGCTGATGGCGTAAAGCAGCGGCCCCACGGGCTGTTGGCCTGGATGTACGTGGGGCCGCGATCTCAGATGCGGAAGAACGTCATGCCCGGCAGGCTGGAACGGCGACGGTGGCACTCGTAGGCGGCCAGCCGAGCAAGTGTCAGCAGCGATTCGATCTCGGACTCGGTGCAGGGGATCGAATCGGGCGTGAGCTGCTGTGGGTCAGGGCCCGCAGGGGTGAGTTGGTGCCACTGGACGCCCTGCGAGGTGACGAGGACGACGAGCGCGGAGGGCCGCCTGCCAAGGAGTTTGGCGCACAAGTCGAGCAAGTGGTCCGGGGTCTGGTGGATATGACACTTGCTCAGATGGACCGCTGTCATTGTCCTGGGCAAAGTGGACAGGATATCGGCGATCCGTCGGTACAGCAGCGCGCTAAGGGCCCGGTCGCCGCGGGGGGAGCCGGTGCTGACTCGGAGCGGCCATTTTCCCTTGACAAGTCGGCTGGGATGTGGTAAAGGCCGCGCGCGGGCTTTTTTCAGCCAGTCACCCGTGGCGCAGTCCAGCTGCTGGGTGACCAGCGGGATCTCGCTGACGGCCAGATCCAGGATGGCGGCCCACCGCTCCGGCAGCTTGCCACTCATCCCGATGATCAATATCGATGTCTCCACGGGCACCTCCTTTTGGCTGGCGTTCTTGTTTTGGGCCGCACAGTAGCAGCTGAAACTCCGGTTGCAGATGGAGTTTTAGGGAGGCACCCCTGGAGTCCGTGCGGTTTGGGTGGCTTACTGAGGCGTAAATACGATCATCGACGTAGACGGGTGCTTGCAGACGTCGCAGACCGGCTCATCTTTACGTCAACGCCTGCTTGGCACCTGGGTAGTTGTCAAAAAGTTGTGGTACTGGGCTTACGCCCAACACGTCCAAGTTCGTCAGTACAGTGGCGACGGCCACCACCTCACCGAGGAGGCTGTCTCGCTGGACGACCCAGACGAACTCGTTTTCGGAACGCGGCAGCGTGCGAGGCAACGTAGTGAGTCCGATCCGTTCGAGCTCTTCACTGATCTGAGTACACAGCTCGGTGCTGAGTCGGGCTCGCTCCGGTGCCGCGTGCTTCTTGATGAAGCGCATCGACAAGCGCTTGATGCCGTGATCAACTTCGACTGCGTGCTTGATAATTGTGAAGTCCACGACTCAGTATATTACTGAGTTAGTATCAGGTTATGAAGAGAATAGTTGGGGCCGCCTGGCGAGCAGATGGCCCCCAACTCTCAGACGCCGTACCTATCGTTGCAGCCGTCGCGCGTGCGATGGGTGGCGGTCCTCTTCGGCGACTGCTGTCGTGGGAGGCACCAGCATGCGGCGACTGTGCGCGATGCTGGTGAACGTCGTCACGCCGGTCAGACCGACGGCCATCAGGATGATGCTGATGCTGACCAGGTCGAGGGGGACGCCCCGCAGGTGTCAGTTGGTCGCGAACGCGAGGATGGCCCCACGACCATGGAGATGGTGCATTCTCCCCCGAGCTCTCGGCTTCATTCGAGCAGGGGGATCCCATGCCCCATGAGGGGCGCCTCCTTGGCGGTGTCCGTTCGGTGGTTCCGGTCCGCTCTCTGGTCCGTTCCGGTTCCTTCCGGTCAACCCCTGGTACCCGAAGGCGAAGTGACCATGCGGAGGCGGCCCTCACGGGCTCGGCGGTCGGTTTTCTCGGCCCTCCGGGTCAGCCCTCCAGGAAGGCCGCCAGGGCGTTCGCCAGCATGAACGGGTCGTTCGCGGCGCACAGTTCGCGGGCGCTGTGCATGGAGAGGATCGCCACGCCGATGTCGACGGTGCGGATGCCGTGCCGGGCCGCGGTGATGGGGCCGATGGTCGTGCCGCAGGGCATGGAGTTGTTGGAGACGAAGGACTGGAAGGGGACTTGGGCCTTCTCGCAGGCCGCCGCCCAGACCGCGCGTCCCGAACCGTCCGTGGCGTAGCGGTTGTTGACGTTGACCTTGAGAATGGGGCCGCCGCCCGCGCGCGGGTGGTGGGTCGGGTCGTGCCGCTCGGCGTAGTTGGGGTGGACGGCGTGCCCCGTGTCGGAGGACAGGCAGATCGTGCCGGCGAAGGCGCGCGCCCGGTCCTCGTACGACCCCGAGCGTGCGAACACCGAACGCTCCAGCACCGTTCCGAGCAGCGGGCCGTCCGCGCCGGTGTCCGACTGGGAGCCGTTCTCCTCGTGGTCGAAGGCGGCCAGCACCGGGATGTACGGCAGCTCCGCCGCCCCCGGGCCGGTCGCCACGGCCGCCAGCGCCGCCGTGCCGGCGTGCACCGACAGCAGGTTGTCCATGCGGGGGCCCGCCACCAGCTCGCGGTCCCGGCCCAGGTAGGCGGGCGGTTCCACGGAGTGGGTCATCAGGTCCCAGCCGGCCACCTCGCCCGCGGGGATTCCGGCCTCCTGCTCCAGGAAGGCGATCAGATCGCCGTCGCGGACGTCGTCGCCCAGCCCCCACACCGGCTGCAGATGACGCTGCTTGTCGAGCTTGAGGCCCTCCGTGGTGACCGAGCGGTCCAGGTGGATCGCCAGCTGGGGGACGCGGAGCAGCGGGCGGTCGATGTTCACCAGGTGGCTGGAGCCGTCCCGGAGCGTGAGCCGGCCGGCCAGACCCAGGTCGCGGTCGAGCCAGGAGTTCAGCAGCGGGCCGCCGTAGATCTCCACGGCGACCTGGCGCCAGCCGTGCGCCCCGGTGTCGGGCAGCGGCTTGACCCGCAGGTTCGGGGAGTCGGTGTGGGCGCCGACGATGCGGAACGGGGTGTGGGGGGCGGCACCCTCGGGGACGTACCAGGCCACGATCGCCCCGCCGCGCAGCACATACTTTCCGCCGCTCGTGCCGTCCCAGGCATCCGTCTCGGCGACCCGGCGGAATCCGGCCTTCTCCAGCCGTTCGGCCGCGTTCGCCGCGGCGTGGTACGGCGATGGGCTCGCTGCCAGGAAGGACATCAGATCGTCGGTGTGGCCGCGGTCGAAGCGCTGGCGTGTACTCATGGGTTCACCTTAACGACGCAAGGAGGGTCCAACGACGCGCGGAGGGTCCGCTCCCGTCGGCGGGAGCGGACCCTCGTGAGGACAGTGGTTGCCGGGAGACCGGCCGGGGACTAGAACGCGGCCTCGTCCAGCTCCATCAGCTCCAGGTCCACGTTCTGGGCGATCTTGCGCGCCAGGGTGACGCCCGGCAGGACGTTGGCCGCGAAGAACTTCGCCGCCGCGATCTTGCCCTGGTAGAACGGCTTGTCCTTGCCCGATGCCGACGGGAGCTTCTCGAGGGCGACCGCCGCGCCCTTGAGCAGCAGGTAGCCGACGACCACGTCACCGGCGGCGAGCAGCAGGTTGGTGGTGTTGAGGCCCACCTTGTAGATGTTCTTGACGTCCTGCTCGGTGGCCGCGAGGTCGTTCAGCATCTGGCCGACGACGGCCTCCAGCTCGACGGCCGCCTTGGCGAGGTGCTCGCGGGCGCCGGCCAGCTCCTCGCCGCCGGTCTCGAGCGCCAGGAACTTCTTGATCTCCTCGGCGAGCGCGTTCAGCGCGGCACCCTGGTTGCGGACGATCTTCCGGAAGAAGAAGTCCTGGCCCTGGATCGCCGTGGTGCCCTCGTACAGGGTGTCGATCTTGGAGTCGCGGATGTACTGCTCGATCGGGTACTCCTGCAGGAAGCCGGAGCCACCGAAGATCTGCAGGGACTGGGCGAGCTGCTCGTAGCCCTTCTCGGAGCCGTAGCCCTTGACGATGGGCAGGAGCAGGTCGTTGAGCGCGTGCTCCGCCGACGCGTCCTCGCCGTTCGCCTCCTTGACCGCGATTGTGTCCTGGACGGAGGCGGTGTAGAGGACGAGGGCGCGCATGCCCTCGGCGTACGCCTTCTGCGTCATCAGCGAGCGGCGCACGTCGGGGTGGTGGGTGATGGTGACCTTGGGCGCGGTCTTGTCCATGAAGTTCGCCAGGTCCGGACCCTGGACGCGCTCCTTGGCGTACTCCAGCGCGTTGAGGTAGCCGGTCGACAGGGTGGAGATCGCCTTCGTGCCGACCATCATGCGGGCGAACTCGATGATGCGGAACATCTGGCGGATGCCGTCGTGCTTGTCGCCGATCAGCCAGCCCTTGGCGGGGTGCTTGTCGCCGAAGGTCAGCTCGCAGGTGTTGGAGACCTTCAGGCCCATCTTGTGCTCGACGTTGGTGGCGTAGACACCGTTGCGCTCGCCCAGCTCGCCGGTCTCGAAGTCGAAGAGGTACTTCGGGACGAGGAAGAGGGACAGGCCCTTGGTGCCGGGGCCGGCGCCCTCGGGGCGGGCGAGCACGTAGTGGAGGATGTTCTCCGCCATGTCGTGCTCACCGGAGGTGATGAAGCGCTTCACGCCCTCGATGTGCCAGGAGCCGTCCTCCTGCTGGATCGCCTTGGTGCGGCCGGCGCCCACGTCCGAGCCGGCGTCCGGCTCGGTGAGGACCATGGTGGAGCCCCACTGCTTCTCGACCGCGATCTGGGCGATCCTCTTCTGGACCTCGTTGCCCTCGTCGTAGAGGATCCCGGCGAACGCCGGGCCGGAGGAGTACATCCACACGGCCGGGTTGGCGCCCAGGACGAGCTCGGCGTACGCCCAGATCAGCGAGGGCGGGGCGGTGGTGCCGCCGATGGCCTCGGGCAGACCGAGCCGCCAGTACTCGGAGTCCATGAAGGCCCGGTAGCTCTTCTTGAAGCTCTCCGGGATCGGCGCGGTGTTGGTCTCGGGGTCGAACACCGGCGGGTTGCGGTCGGCGTCCGCGAAGGACTCGGCCAGCTCGTTCTCCGCGAGACGGGCCAGCTCCTCGAGGATGCTCTTGGCGGTCTCGGTGTCCATCTCCTCGAACGGGCCGGTGCCGTACAGCTCGTCCCGCCCGAGGACTTCGAACAGGTTGAATTCGATGTCGCGGAGATTCGACTTGTAGTGCCCCATGGCCACGGCTCCCGTCGATGACTCGCGAGGCACTGACTCCTCGCTTTCGGCTCACGTTGGTTCGTATACCAACCAGTAGCTCCGATGATGCTACCCGCCGGTAATAAGAAGCAACCCTGATCCGGGTCACTGTGACTCAGTCCTCGTCGGGGTCAGTACGCTGTGGTGCATGTACGGATACGGCCAGCCGATGGGCAATGGGGCAGCACAGCAGGGTTACGTCCCCCCGCAGCAGCAGATGCCCGGTGGCGTCGGTGGGTACGGCCAGCAGGCGCCGCTCTATCCCGAGCCGTCGCCGCCCTCGCTCGCGGACGCGGTGCGCGCCTTCACCACGGGGCAGATCACCGCGGAGGACTTCCAGCAGATCTTCGCGACCTCCAAGGTGTACTGCCCGCGCGGGGACAACCCCGGGTTCCTCGCGCTGCACAACACCCAGCAGCCGGTGATCCCGATGTTCACCTCCCTCAAGGAGCTGCGGCGGTACGCGGGCAAGGAGTCCAAGTACTTCGTGATCACCGGTGCCGAGGTGATCGACCTGCTGCCGACCGGCTACGGCTTCGTCCTGGACATGGAGGGTGACCACCGGATCGTGTTCGACGCCAAGGCGGTCGAGCAGATGGTGGAATTCGCGATGCGCCGGATGTACGGCTAGACGTCAGGCGTCAGAGGTGAGACGTCACGCCGTGCGGACGATCGACCCCGCGGGGCGGCGCGCTCGGCGTCCGGAGCCCGGAGGAATGTTCCCCGGGCTCCTTTTGTTGCAACCGGCAGAAAGTTCAACGCTCAACTATTATGGGCGCACAGGAGAGGAACCGACATGCCCGCAGTGACCGTCGAGAACCCGCTGACCCTGCCCCGTGTGACCGCCCCGGCCGATGCCGTGGCCCGTCCCGTGCTCGCCGTCACGACCGCGCCGAGCGGCTTCGAGGGTGAGGGTTTCCCGGTGCGCCGGGCGTTCGCGGGGATCAACTACCGCTATCTCGACCCGTTCATCATGATGGACCAGATGGGTGAGGTGGAGTACGCGCCGGGCGAGCCCAAGGGCACCCCCTGGCACCCGCACCGCGGCTTCGAGACGGTCACCTACATCATCGACGGGGTCTTCGAGCACCAGGACTCCCACGGCGGTGGCGGCACCATCACCAACGGCGACACCCAGTGGATGACGGCGGGCAGCGGCCTGCTGCACATCGAGGCGCCGCCGGAGCACCTGGTCATGTCCGGCGGTCTCTTCCACGGGCTGCAGCTGTGGGTGAACCTCCCGGCCAAGGACAAGATGATGGCGCCGCGCTACCAGGACATCCGCGCCGGCTCCGTCCAGCTGCTGACCTCCCCCGACGGCGGCGCGCTGCTGCGGGTCATCGCCGGTGAGCTGGACGGCCACAAGGGCCCCGGCATCACGCACACACCGATCACGATGATCCACGCGACGCTGGCCCCCGGTGCCGAGGTCACCCTGCCCTGGCGGCAGGACTTCAACGGCCTGGCGTACGTCCTCGCCGGCCGCGGCACGGTGGGCACCGAGCGCCGGCCGGTCCACCTCGGCCAGACCGCCGTCTTCGGCGCCGGCTCCTCGCTGACCGTCCGCGCGGACGAGAAGCAGGACTCCCGCACGCCCGACCTGGAGGTCGTCCTCCTCGGCGGCCGGCCGATCCGCGAGCCGATGGCCCACTACGGCCCCTTCGTCATGAACACCCGTGAAGAGCTCGTGCAGGCGTTCGAGGACTTCCGCAAGGGCCGCCTGGGCACCATTCCGGCGGTCCACGGCATGACGGAGAAGGGCCCGCAGGACTGACGGACGGACGACGGCCGGACTTTCCGGAGCCGCCCGGCGAAAGGGGCGGCTCCAGGGAAGTCCGGCGGCCGCCAGCCGCCGCCAGCCGTCGCCGGGGATCGCCGGTGCCGCCGGGCGGCTTCAGGCGAACCCGGGCGGCTTCAGGCGAACCCGGGCGGACCCGGGCGGGCCCGGCGCTTTCCGGGGCGGCCCCCGCCTGGTGCCGCGGCCGTGGGCGGTCCTCACGCGCTCATCGGACGTTCGTGCAGCTCGAACCAGGTGCTCTTGCCCTGCCCCCGCGGCACGACGCCCCACGAGTCCGCGAGCATCTCGATCAGCACCAGGCCACGGCCGGAGGAGGCCATTTCCCCGGGCCGGCGCTTGTGCGGCAGGTCGTCGCCGGCGTCGGTGACCTCCACCCGCAGCCGCCGCTCGCCCTTCTCCCCCTGCACCTCGGCCAGCAGCAGCGCGTCGGCGTCGGTGTGCACGAGGACGTTGGTGAGCATCTCCGACAGCAGCAGCAC
Source organism: Streptomyces thermoalcalitolerans (assembly GCF_039525155.1). Taxonomy (NCBI): domain Bacteria; kingdom Bacillati; phylum Actinomycetota; class Actinomycetes; order Kitasatosporales; family Streptomycetaceae; genus Streptomyces; species Streptomyces thermoalcalitolerans. Next base: position 192,027 of record NZ_BAAAHG010000002.1, read on the forward strand.
CGCCGAGTCCACCTGGTCCTCGGACGCCCAGTCGTGCAGCACCTCGCGCAGCTGCCGCCGGGCGACCGCCACACGCTCGGGCTCGGCCTGGGCGACCGTCAGCAGGGTGCGCCGTGCCATCGGGAGGGCCCTGGCCTCGCTGCGCCGGCTCAGCAGCAGTACGGCGATGTCGTCCTCGCGCCGGTCGATCAGCGGCCCCGTGGTGTAGTGCGAGGAGGGCCCGTGCACGGCCTGGACGAGTGCGTCGGCGAGTTCCTCGGTGGTGCCCTTGTGCTCCTCCAGGACCGTACGGATCCGCTGCCAGCCGGTGTCCAGGTCGTGGCCGCCGGTCTCGATCAGGCCGTCCGTGCAGAACATCATCGTCTCGCCCGGCTCCAGGGCGAACCGGGTGGTCGGGTAGTCGGCGTCCGGGTCGATGCCCAGGGGCAGCCCGCCCGCCGTCAGCCGCAGCAGCACCGTGCCGTCCGCCATGCGGATCACCGGGTCCGGGTGGCCCGCGCGAGCGATCTCCACCACGCCGCTGTGGGGGTCGACCTCGGCGTACAGACAGGTCGCGAAGCGCGAGTCGGCGCAGTCGCCCCCGTCACCGTCGCCGTCGTCGGTCATGCCGTACAGAAAGCGGGAGGCGCGGGAGAGCACCGCGTCCGGCGGGTGCCCCTCGGCGGCGTAGGCGCGCAGCGCGACGCGCAGCTGGCCCATCAGACCCGCGGCACGTACGTCGTGACCCTGGACGTCCCCTATGACCAGGGCGAAACGGTCCGTCCCGGACCTCGTGCCGGAGCGCGAGGTGCTCTTGGGCAGCGGGATCATGTCGTACCAGTCGCCGCCGACCTGGAGGCCGCCGCCGGTGGGGATGTAGCGGGCGGCCACCTCCATGCCGGGGACTTCGGGGCCCAGCGAGGGCATCATCGAGCGCTGCAGGTTCTCGCTCAGCTCCCGCTGGGTCTCGGCGGTGCCGGCACGGGCCAGGGCCTGGGCGAGCATCCGGGCCACCGTGGTCAGGACCGAGCGCTCGTCGGGCGTGAAGGCCACCGGGTGGCCGAAGGCGGCCATCCAGGCGCCCATCGTGCGGCCCGAGACGATCAGCGGGAGAAAGGCCCAGGACCGGCGGTTGAAACGCTGGGCGAGCGGCCAGGTGAGCGGATAGCGGGACCGGTACTCCTCGGGGGAGGACAGATAGACCGCCCGTCCGGTGCGCACCACCTCGGCGGCCGGATAGTCCGTGTCCAGGGCCATGTTCAGAAAGGGGGCCTCGTCGCCGGGCCGGTGCCCGTGGTGGCCGATCACGGTCAGCCGGTCGCCCTCCACTCTGAAGACGGCCATGCCGTCCGGCGAGAACCCGGGCATCGACAGGTTCGCCGCGACCCGCAGCACCTCCGCCGTGGAGCGGGCCTCGGCCAGCGCCCGTCCGGCGTCCAGCAGGAACGCCTCGCGGGAGCGCCGCCAGTCGCCGGTGACCGTGCTGCGCCCGGCCGGGGAGCCCGGGATCGGCTCGGCGACCTCCTGCAGGGTGCCGATCAGCTCGTACGCCTTCCGCCGGCGGTCGTAGGTCGGCTTGGAACGGCTGCGCACCACCCGGATGATCCGGTTCTGCTCGTCCATGATCCGGACGCGTACCTCGGCGAGGGTGTTCTCGGCGGCGGCGAGCTGCACCACACCCATGATCTCGTTCCAGTCGGCCGGGTGAAGACGGGCCCGCACCCGAGCCTCGGTGAGGACGGCCGGCTCGGGGGGCAGTCCGAGCAGTCGAGCGGTCTCGGCGTCGACCGTCACCGTTCCCGTGGCGGTGTCCCAGCGCCACATGCCGGTCGCGAGAGCGGCGAGTACGTCCCGGACGGCGGGCAAGGGCTCACCAGTGCGCATGGGCCCACTGTAAGAAGAGGTGTTCGACCGCTGCCACCGATGATGTGCGGGCGGGCGATCCCGTGCGGCGGTGCCGTGCCGCCCTCATGGGGCCGCCCTCATGGGGCCGCTCTCGTGGGGCCGCTCTCGTGGGGTCGCCTTCATGGGTCCGCCTTCATGGGTCCGCCTTCATGGGTCCGCCTTCATGGGTGGGGGGCCGGGGCCGGGCGGCCGGTACCCTTGGTGGGTCCGGGCCGTGACCGATCGCGTGCCCGATCACGCCGAGGACAGTCGTCCCGGCCCCCACCCGAACCGAAGGACGATGAACGACGATGCACCGGTACAGGTCCCACACCTGCGGCGAACTCCGTGCCTCTGACGTCGGCACCGACGTCCGGCTCAGCGGGTGGCTGCACAATCGGCGCGACCTGGGCGGCATCCTCTTCATCGATCTGCGCGACCACTACGGCATCACGCAGCTCGTCGCCCGCCCCGGCACGCCCGCGTACGAGGCGCTGGACAAGCTGTCCAAGGAGACGGTGATCCGCGTCGACGGCAAGGTCGTCTCCCGCGGCGAGGAGAACGTCAACCCGGATCTGGCGACCGGTGAGGTCGAGGTCGAGGTCGGCGAGGTCGAGGTGCTCGGCGCGGCGGCCCCGCTCCCCTTCACGATCAACACCGAGGACGGGGTCAACGAGGAGCGGCGCCTGGAGTACCGCTTCCTGGACCTGCGCCGTGAGCGCATGCACCGCAACATCATGCTGCGCACGGCGGTGATCTCGGCGATCCGCCAGAAGATGGCGGCGATGGGCTTCAACGAGATGGCGACGCCGATCCTGTCCGCCACCTCCCCCGAGGGCGCCCGCGACTACGTGGTCCCCTCCCGGCTGCACCCGGGCAAGTTCTACGCCCTTCCGCAGGCGCCGCAGCAGTTCAAGCAGCTGCTGATGATCTCCGGCTTCGACCGCTACTTCCAGATCGCGCCCTGCTTCCGCGACGAGGACGCGCGCGCGGACCGCTCGCCCGGCGAGTTCTACCAGCTCGACGTCGAGATGAGCTTCGTCGAGCAGGAGGACGTCTTCCAGCCGATCGAGAAGCTGATGACGGAGCTGTTCGAGGAGTTCGGGGGCGGCCGTCATGTGACGTCCCCCTTCCCGCGGATCCCGTTCCGCGAGGCGATGCTGAAGTACGGCTCCGACAAGCCGGACCTGCGTGCCACGCTGGAGCTCGTCGACGTCACCGACGTCTTCGAGAACTCCCAGTTCAAGGCGTTCGCGGGCAAGCACGTGCGGGCGCTGCCGGTGCCGGCGGTCCAGGACCAGCCGCGCAGGTTCTTCGACCAGCTGGGTGAGTTCGCGGTCTCGCTGGGCGCGAAGGGCCTGGCGTGGGTGCGGGTCGGCGAGGACGGCTCGCTGTCGGGCCCGATCGCGAAGTTCCTGACCGAGGAGAACGTCGCCGAGCTGACCAAGCGCCTGGCGCTGGTCCCCGGCCACGCGGTGTTCTTCGGCGCGGGAGAGTTCGACGAGGTCTCGAAGATCATGGGCGCGGTGCGGGTGGAGGCCGCGCGCCGGGCGGGCCACTTCGAGGAGAACGTGTTCCGCTTCTGCTGGATCGTCGACTTCCCGATGTACGAGAAGGACGAGGAGACCGGCGGGATCGACTTCTCCCACAACCCGTTCTCCATGCCGCAGGGCGGTCTGGAGGCCCTGCAGACCCAGGACCCGCTGGACATCCTGGGCTGGCAGTACGACATCGTCTGCAACGGTGTCGAGCTGTCCTCCGGTGCCATCCGGAACCACGACCCCGAGATCATGATCAAGGCCTTCGAGATCGCGGGCTACGACCGCGAGACGGTGGAGGAGAAGTTCGCTGGCATGCTCCGCGCCCTCCGCTACGGCGCCCCGCCGCACGGCGGCATCGCCCCGGGCATCGACCGCATCGTCATGCTGCTGGCCGACGAGCCCAACATCCGCGAGACCATCGCCTTCCCGCTCAACGGAAACGCCCAGGACCTGATGATGGGGGCGCCCACGGAGCTGGACGAGGCGCGGCTGAAGGAACTGCACCTGTCGGTGCGCAAGCCGCAGCCGAGGTAAGGCACCCACGCCGCGAAGGCGCCCATGCCGCGAAGGCCGGCCGGGACGTGCACGTCCCGGCCGGCCTTCGCGGTTTCACGGCCCCTGCTGCCCTGCCCGTCAGGGGCGGGGCGGGCGGGTCAGGAGATCACACGCAGGTGGCTCGGCCACCCGATGCGGTCCAGCAGGTTGAACATCTTCTTGATGTCGTTCGGGTGCAGCTTCACACAGCCGTTGGACCTGTAGTCACGGGGACCGTCCCACCGGCGCGACTCGATGCGGCCCTGGCTGCCGTCGCGGTTCATCTCCGAGTGGATGAACATCTCCGTGCGCTTGGTCTTGCGGGCGGGAGAACACCACATGTCCTCCAGATGGACGGCGTACCCCTTGATCACGCGGCCGTTGTGGGACCTGGTCTTGGACCTGATCTTCCAGTTCCCGTTCGGGATCCAGCCCTTGTTGGTGACGCAGGGGTTCTTGACGCCCAGGCCCGAACCCGCCCGGTACGAGGCCTGGAGCTTGCCGCCCTTGTACACGAGCAGCCTCGAGTTGGTCGGGGCCTGCTGGTTCTTGTCGAACACGAGCGTGGTCGCCGCCGCGGCGGCCGGGCGCTGCGCGAGCTCACCGGCCGTGGAGGTGGTGGCCGGGACCAGGGCCGTGGCGAGGGCCAGCGCGCCCGCTGTCACGATGCCGCGAACGGTGTTCTTGCCCAGGTTCATGTTTCTCCTCGAGTTCTTCTGCGGCGGCTTCGCCGAGCGTCCCGTCGTGGTGACGCGCCATCAGACTGCTGGGGTGCGCGGAGCGTGAGGAAGCTCTTGCCGCTGCCTGCCAAGGAGCATGGATGCACTGCCTATGCCGGCTCGCCGACCTGCGGTGATGCCGTCATGCGGAAGGGACTGCACACCGTGCCGCATCTCTGGGGCGGGCGGACTCGGGGACGGCCGGTGCCCTCGTTGCGGGGAGGGCAGGGGGCCCGGCGCCCTTGTCACGGAAAGGGCACACCGCCCGGTGCTGTGTAGAGGGGCGTCGAGCGCATCGGCGGCTCCTGGAAGGCCATCAGATAGCGCCAGGTGTCGACATCGGCGACACCGGTGGGGCGCAGACCGTGGACCTGCTGGAAGTGGCGGAGGTCTTCCAAGGTGTCGTGCCCGAACGTCCCGGTGACCGCGGTGCCGCCCTGGCCGACGTTGTCGAGGAGACTCTGCAACGCCATGACGGCATCGCCCTTGTCTCCCACCCGGAGCTCGACGACGAGGAGGGGCCAGGTCTTCCGGCCGACCTTGCCGTCCTGCGGCAGGTGCTCCCTGCGCTGGAGTGCCTTGACCGCGGCCTCGGTGCGGGCGTCGAAGCGGCCGTCGACCGGTACGTCGTAGCCGTGGTGCCGCAGCAGGTACTGGACGGTGCGGCTCCGCCAGAGCTGGTCGCCCGGCATCCGGTAGACCAGCAGCCAGCTCGGCTCCGGCCTCGGCGTGCGGGTTCCCGCCGCCTTGGCGTCGGTCGTCTCCGCCGGTTCCCCGGCCAGGCGGGCCACTCCCAGCCCGGCGAGGAACGCGCAGACCACCGTGGCCACGAGCCCCAGCAGCTTCATCGTCGTACGCCGGGACGCCGAAGCGGATGCCCGCTCCCGGCCCGAGTCGTCCTCGGTCCGCCCCTCGGCCGCCGTCCCACCCTCGCCGGCGGTCGGCGTGGTCTCGCCCGCCCGCTGTCCGCGCTGGTTCTCGAGGGCGGCGCGGCACAGTTCCCGCGCCCGCTCCAGTTCATCGGCGGGCGCCCCGAGGTGGGCATGGAGCGCTTCGACGATCCGCAGCGGTGCGATCGAGGGATGCCGGGGGTTCAGATAGCGGGAGAGGGTGGTCTGGTCGATCCGTAACCGGACCGCCAGTGCCTGCTGGGTCGGTCTGCCCCGCCCGCCGGGCTCGCCGGCCGCTTCCCACCATCCACGGAGCAGCTCGCTGAGGGCCGCCCCGGGCGACCGCCCACCTGCGTCGTCGCGTACGTGCGTCACTGCCTGTCGTCTCCCCCCGCCCTGGCGATGCCTCGCAGCCGTGCATCCGGACCAGCCGACGGCATCATCACAGGTCAAGCCCCTGCATATGGGCCCGCATCGATGCATTGGCTGCATATGTCGCAGATCGTAGCGACAGCCGTGGATCTTGCTGCACGCTTCTGACGCGGCCGGCGATCACGCCCCGCACCAGCACACTTCTCGACGCCCCCGTCCCCGGACGACTCTGCCTGCGCAAACGGGCCGGACTCCCGCGGACGCGGCCGGCGTCAGCCGTGAGGAAGGAACACTCCGTATGGTTGATCTTTCACCCGAACGTGTGGGGCGCGTACAACGGGGACGTGCGGCCCGCGTGTTCACGGCCGTCGGTGTCGCCCTCGCCGCGGTCGTGGGATCGGCCGCCGCCACGCCCGCGGCTTCCACCGGGACCGTCGCGCCCGCGGCCCCGAACCGGGCCGCCGCGCCCGCGTCCTCGTACAAGGTGAAGGGCATCGACACCAGCCGCCACCAGCACGAGGAAGGCGGCAGGAAGACCTCCATTTCGTGGTCCGCGGTCGCACGGTCCCATGCGTTCGTCTTCCACAAGGCGACCCAGGGCACGACGCACACGGACCCGGACTTCCGGCAGGACTTCGCCGCGGTGGAGAAGACGTCCCTGCTGCACGCCCCGTACCACTTCTTCGACCCGAAGAACACCACCGACGGCACCGCCCAGGCCCGGCATTTCATCCGGGTGGCCAGGGCGGCCGGCTACCGGGGCCCGTCGGCCGGGCAGTTACCGCCCGCCGTCGACATCGAGATGGTGAAGAACCGGTGCCCGTCGGCGCTGCGGTCCGACCAGATCCGGGCCTTCCTGGCGGAGGTGAAGAAGGCCTTCGGTGTGGCGCCGATCGTCTACACCAACGCGAACTTCGTGAACACCTGCATGAAGGGCAAGGGCCAGGCCCTGTCCGGGCATGTGCAGTGGCTGGCCCGGTACAACGCCCAGCAGGAGCCGCGGCGGCTGCCGGGCACGGACCGGTCCTGGACCTTCTGGCAGCACTCCAAGGAGGGCAAGGTCGCCGGGATCACGGGCCCCGTCGACCTCAACGTCTTCCGCGGCTCGCTCGCCGAACTACGGGCACTCGCCGGCCGCTGACCCGGCGCATCACGGTGATCGACTCCGGACATGCCGACCAGTGCGGAACCTTCAGACGATCTTCCCTGGCTGGTACCGGAGCAGCTGCGTCCGCATTCACACCAAGGTGCGTATGGACGGCGCGTGGGCCGACTCCGGCTACGGGGCAGGCGCATCTGCCGCGCCAGCCGGTTCTTCTTCGCCGAGGAGACGGTGCCGACCACGGCGAAGGCCCGCCCCGTTCTCACCGCCCGTCCGCTCGTTCCTCCAGCCTGTCCTGCTCTTCCGGCTCCTCCTGGTCGTCCGGCTCCACCGGGTCGGCGGTGTCGGGTGACGCCCCGTCCTCCAGGAGTCGTTCGGCGATGTCCGTCGACCAGTGCTCCGCCCAGGTGCGCAGGACCGCGATGTCCGCCTCGGCGAGGCTATAGCGGGTAAAGGCGTGGTCCGGGTACCAGTCGGTGCCGGTTAGCCGGGACTGGAGGGTCGGCAGGTCGAACGGGTCGTGGGCGTGGCGGCGGCCCAGGTCCTCCAGGTCGGGAAAGGAGTACCGGGCAGCCGCGGCACGGGCATCGATCAGATCCACGGCGGCGCCCCGGTCGTACAGGGCACGGATCTTCGTGCCGACCGCGTCGTCGACGCCCAGCGTCAGGCCGTATCGGGTAAGAACGGGAGGCTGCCAGAACGCCTCCTTGTGGAGGACCAGCGCGCACGGCTCCCCGCTGTCAAGATCGCCGATCGTCAGTTCGGCCGACAGCGGGGTGACTGTACCCACGGTCACCAACCGTCCGCCCACGCGCAGTGCCGTGGCGAGCTGCTCGGCGATGACGCTCATCGGCTCCGGGCTCTCCGTCGCCAGGTCCACGTTCCCGTGCGGCCGCTCGATCAGCCCATGCGCCTGCAGCGCGTACCCACCGGCCAGCACGAGCAGATGCGGTCCCCCGGCGGTGACGGCGTCGGTGACGAGCCGCAGATGCGCGGCGATCAGATCCCTCACGGCTGCAGCACTCTGCCAGACCCCACCCCTGACGGCGACCGCCGTGCCCGTACTGTCACCTACGGCAACAATGGTGACGGTGAGTCCTGCGGGGCGATCGATCCTGACCCCCGGCACCGTTCACGTCCGGGAGTCGAGGTGTTGGGGTGCCAGTCCGCATCACGCCCTCGCGCAGGGAGCGTGGGTACGGTTCGTGGCGTACGCGTATCGAAGATGAGCGCGGGCCATGGAGAGGTGTCGTGCTCCGGGACCCTCATGACGCGCTGGTCACACAGCAGAGGCACCTGCCTTCGCAGCCGTCGTGGGTCTGGAGAAAGTGGTCAGGCTGGTCGCTGGAGGCGGAGAACGAACCCGACCGATCACTCGTGCGAGCTGGTGCTGCTTACCGAGCCTATCGAGCCCTTCCCGAGCGCGAGCTCCAGGGCTTGGCGGATACCGAGGCGCTGGCCTTCCTGATAGGCACGCGTGTACTGGTCAGACCCGAGCGCCGCGCGAGCATGACGATCACAGCGCTCTCGGTGAGCGGTCAGGCGGGCGAAACCGAAGAGACGAGGGGCCCCTGCCGGGTGCCATGCCTGGTCCACGGCTCCCAGCAGAACGGTGGCCAGACGGGGGTCACCACGCTGGGACAAGAGCCATGCCAGGGTCTCACCCAGCGTCGCTTCTCCCAGGTGTTCGTCGATCTCCCTCATGTGCCGAAGGGCGCGACGGAGGAATCGCAGGGCGGTCTCGTACCGTTCGGCCTCGCCATGATCCACAGCGAGGGACCACAGAAGGTAGCACCGGTGCCACGAGTCTCCCCGGGCTTCGGACATCTCCAGCGCCTGCTCGAGGAGTGAGGTGGAGCGACTCCGGTCGCCCTGCAGGACGGCCGCGAATCCGAGTTGGGCGACACACTGCGGCTCGGTCAGCAACGCGGTGGAGAAACGCCCCACCGCCAGGGCCGCGCGAGTGTACTTCACTGCTGCCTCCATGTCCCCCACGACCAGGGCGAGCAAGCCGCGCATCTGCAGGTAGGCAGCAGAGAGTTCGTCCCTGTCAGGTCGGCCGACCGCGGGGGTGGCCGCACCGGTGCCGGAAGTCGTGCCGGCCACGGCCTGCTCTCCGCGTTCGATCAGGTCGTGGGCACCGTCGTAGTCTCCGTGGAGCGTGAGCAGGAAGCAGGCCACCCACACGGCCTGGCACCAGACGACGGTGGACTCGGCGGACGGTGGGCGGGGATGGCGTTCAAGAATCGTCCGCATCCACCTCGCCCCTTCCCCTACGTTCGCCGAGGTGAGGCAGTGCAGCCAGAAGCCCAAGGACGCGCGCAGCACCATCTCCGGCGGCTCGTCGGAGGGCGGCGGTGCAGTGACGATCAACCGTAAGTTGGCGTGTTCGGCCCGCAGGCGGCGGAGCCAGCCGGCCTCGTCGGGGGTTCCGTAGGCCGTCCCGGCCCGTGCGGCGAGGCCCAAGTACCACGCGCGGTGACGGAGCAGGGCCTGCTGTGCCCGGCCGCTCTCCGTGAGACGTTCCTGCCCGTAGGCACGAACGGTCTCGAGCATGTGAAGGCGCGTCCGAGTCCCGGTTGTGCTCCTTGTGAGCAGTGATTTGTCCACCAGTCCGGCCAGAGCCTCGAAGACATCGTCCGAGACCTCTGCTGTCTGGCTGTTCCCGTCATATGGTCCTTGCCCGCACAGGTGCTCGGCGTCCGTCAGCAGTACCCCGCCGGAGCACAGGGCCAGCTGCTGCCAGGCTTCTCGCTCCGCTTCGGTGCACAGTTCATAGCTCCAGTCGAAGAGCGCGCGCAGTGTCTGCTGCCGGGCATGTGCGGTGCGCTCCGCGCCGCCGCGCCCGAGCAGGGGAAGTCGGCGGTCGAGCCGTTCAGCGAGCTCTTCGAGCGTCACCATGCGGAGCCGCCGTGCGGCGATCTCCAGGGCGAGTGGCAGGCCGTCCAGCTTCCGGCATACATGGGCGACCAGGGCCCAGTTCTCCTCGGTGAGGGAGAAGGCGGGGGAGGCCGACCTGGCCCGGTCCGCGAAGAGGACCATGGCCGGGGGCGTCGCACGTTCGTGGGATGTGGATCCCTGTAGGTCCGGGGCGAGATGCGTCCTCGGCACGGCCAGCGGCTTGACCGGCAGGACGTGTTCGGGACCGATGTCGAGAGGCTGCCGACTGGTGGCGAGGACGTGCACATGGGGCAGCCGCGCGAGCAGGTCCTTCACCGTACGGGCGCATCCGGTGAGCAGATGCTCGCAGTTGTCCAGAAGCAGCAGGACCTTCCGGTTCCGCAGCACCTCGGACAGCGCGGACACCGGGTCCTGACCCGAGGCGATCGGGATGCCCACGGACGCGGCAATGGCATCGGCGATGGCATGTTCGTCGGAGAGGTCGGCCAGCTCGACCCAGTACACGCCGCCCGTGAATCGCTTCGCGGCGTTCTGGGCGACCCGCTTCGCCAGACGGGTCTTGCCCACTCCACCGACCCCGGTCAGCGTGACCAGTCTGAACGTGTCCAGGAGCTCGGCACAGGACTCCAGTTCGTCCTCGCGTCCCACGAAGCTGGTGGCCTCTGGGTCATCCGGAGCGTCCAGGTGAGCGCCGACCGCGATCCGGCGGTCCGATGCGTGGATTTCGGCACGCAGGTGCTCCCAGCGTCTCTCCCACTCGTGGATATCTCCGCCGCACGCCGAGACGTAGGCGAGGAGGACGTCCCGGGTGGGAAGCCGGTGTCCGGCGGCAGCCTGCGACAGCGTGGTGGAGGAGAAGTGGGAGACCCTGGCCATCTCCGCATAAGTCAGTCCGGCACGCTCGCGCAGGGCTCGCAGCTTTGAAGCGAAGCGCTCCAATGGCCCGGCCTGTGGATCCAGTGGTCGCTCACGGCGCCCCGGCCTGCCTGCCAAGTGCTCCTGCCTTCCCGGAAGTCCCTATTGATTCATTGATTATGGCCGCGCCTGCGAAGTGGTGAACAAACTTCGCCGACACGGATGCTCGGGAACACTGTGTTCCACGAGAAAGAGATCACTGATGTCTCCTGAAGTAGTGGCGCTCCTGCAAGGTGCTGCAGCCACCCTTGTCAATCTCATGGCCACCGATGCATGGGCTCGTGCCCGTGAGCGGTTCGCCCGAGTGCTCGGTCGTGGTGCCGGCGATCGCGATGAGGCAGTTCTCGAACGCCTGGACACCGACCAGCGTGAAGTGGTCACCGCGCGTGCGGGAGGAGATGCCGACACCGTGGCCAGTATCGAGCTCAAGTGGAGAGCAGTTCTGCGCCGTGCTGTGGAAGCGGACCCCGCATTGGCGGACGAGCTGCGTTTCTTCGTCAAGGAGTTCGGCGCACCGGAAGCTCAGGGGCCCTCTGTCGTGGCATCCGGATCCTTGCACAACTCACCGGTGCAAGGCAGCGGCGTGCAGAACATCTCCTATGGCTCCGGTTCTGTTGACGGGCCGCCGCGGTGAGCGAGAAGTCGAGGAGCTTCTCGGCCACCGGCACGTTCGAATGTTCTCCGGTTCTGGGCTCGGGCACGCAGAACGTCACCTACAAACTGCACATGCCCGCGCCGAGCCGGAATGAGGGCTTCAAGGCATTGGAGAATGATCAATACGCGTTGGCGGCGCGGGTGTTCGGTGACCTGCTCGTGAAACATCCGGATGACGCCGGACTACGACTCGGGCTCGCGCTGTCCCTCTTGGAAGGACGTCATCCCTGCCGCTGCGATGTGCGGACTCTGGAGCAGGTCAAGGCGCACCTCATGCATGCGCAGCGCTTGGCCCCCCGCTCGCCGAACCCGCGGCTGGCTCTCCTGCTGGTGCGCGACGCCGAACTGTTCCGGTGGAGCGCTCAGCGCCGTCGGCCCACCAAGAAGGACCTGCGTCTGCTGAACCAGGTGAAGCGAGGCGCGGCAGCCATGCTGATCAAGCACATCCCCGCTCGGGAAAGCGTGCTGTGGCAGGAGTTGGCCCGGGTCGCCGGCGACGGCCGATCCCCTGGCCGAGCCGCAAGCGCCTCGGCTCAGCGGTTACACAAGCCGCCCAGAAGGAGGAGCTGTTCATGAGCCGATCCCGGCTGCCCGAGTCCGAGGTGCGCAAGTATTTCATCGACCCGCCGGACCCCGCGATTCTGCTTGCGGCCCAGAAGCAACTGGCCGAGGCCAACACCGCGCTGGTGAAGGCGGGCGATACCAGCGCCGTATCGGCCGAGTGCCGCAGGATGCGTCTCCGGCGCCTCATCGCTGCCGGACTGTGTCTGATCCTGCTGTGTGTGAGCGTGATCAAGGACGAGGACTGGCTCGGCTACCCACTGGTGTTCACCGTGCTGGTCCTTGTGGTGAAAGCGTTTACCAGGCCACGAGCCTATGCCAAGGGAGCCGAAGAGTGGGCGAAGGGGAGGGCTGCTGCTGCCAAGAAGGAGATCCAGAAAGCTCAAGCGGCCATGCGCGAGTATCAGCGGCTGTACGACCTTGCCGAGCCCAAGCCCAGCGACGACATGATGGATCAGACGCTCGCCGGGGACATTGCGGCCATTCGCAAGCGTGCGATGCGTAGTCTCTTCCTATCGCCCGGTGACCTCGTCAGGCCATCCTACAGCGGATCACCTGACAAGACCGATTGGTCGCCCTACAACTCCAGTGATTCGCAGGAGCCTTTTGTCGTCTACGGTCCTGCGTTCGGCGAGGGCTTGAAGGTTTTGTCCGCGGTGGGCAAGGACGGCCGGCGGCGCTACGGGCGCTACTCGGTCATGGTCATCTGTACCACCCGCTACCACATTGCGGTCTACCGGTGCGTTCTCGACTTCTTCACGGGACAGCTGAACAACGAAAGCACCATGGAGATGCATTACCAGGACGTCGTCACCGTCCGCACGCACTCCGACCCCGATCCCGGTCGCAGCATTGAGATCGAACCACGTGAGTCGCAGAGGCACCTCTTCCCTCCGGGAACCGAGCGGTGCTTCGAGCTCATCGTTTCGGGCGGAGTCAGGCTGCGCATCGTGACCGGGCTCACCCACCGCGAGACCACGAAGTTCCGGAAGTCCGGCAAGGACGGAGTGGTCTACCAGGGCAGCGACCCCGACTTCCAGGCGGTTGCCGATGCCGTCCGCATGATGCTCCGGGAGAAGAAGGGCGGCGTGGAGGGACCGTCCTTCCTCGCGTAGACGGGCTCGTGGGGGAGTGCACGCGGTCTACCGGGTGGACGAGCCGGGCGAGGATGGCCTGGGCCTCGTAGATGTCCACGCCCTTGGTGAAGGTCTTCTCGACGGGCATGGCCGAGCCGGAGAACCAGACCTTCAGTTCGGCATCGAGGCCGAAGTGACCGGCCGTTTCCACTGAGGAGTGGGCGATGCTGCGGTACGGGATCGAGTGGTACTCGGTCTTCTTGCCGGTGATGCCCTGCTTGTCGATCAGGATCAGACGACGGTCCGTGAACAGGATGGTGTCGCGGAGGAGCAGGAGGGCCGCCTGCACCTGCTCACCATGGCCCAGGAGTCTGGGCGTACTCCTCCTGAGCCTTGGCTGAGTCGATGCCGTGCGCGTTGCTGAACAGTGCCATGGAGCAATTCCCTCGCACGGAGCAGTGAGCGACCGGACTTCGGGTGCCGTGGTGCGATCTTTGCCAAGTGAAGGGCCCCGAGGGAAGGGGCGTCCTTCCCTCGGGGCCCTTCTGCGGCGTGCGGGTCACGCGGTGGGCTTCTCCTCCAGGCGGGGGAAGAGGATCGCGCCCTTGGTGACGGTCGCGCCCGCGGGGAGCTTGCCCCACTCGCCCGCCTCCTGGATCCTCTGGTCCGCCAGGGCGCCCAGGGAGGCTTCCGCGCCCAGGGAGTCCCACAGCTTCCGGGAGGTCTCCGGCATGACCGGGTTCAGCAGGACGGCGATCGCGCGGAGGGACTCCGCCGCGGTGTAGAGGATCGTGGCCAGGCGGGCCCTGCCCTCGTCACTGGTGTCCTTGGCGACCTTCCACGGCTCCTGCTCCGTGAGATAGAGGTTGACCTGCTTGATGAAGTCGAAGACGGCCAGGATGCCGCCCTGGAAGTCCAGCTCCTCGCCGATGCGGCGGTCGGCCTCCGCGACCGCCTTCGCCAGGCCGTCCTGGATCGCCTTCTCCGCGTCGCCGGCCGCCGTCGCCTCCGGCAGCGTGCCGCCGAAGTACTTGCCGACCATGGCCGTCACACGCGAGGCGAGGTTGCCGTAGTCGTTGGCCAGCTCACTGGTGTAGCGGGCGGAGAAGTCCTCCCAGGAGAAGGAGCCGTCCTGGCCGAAGGCGATCGCCCGCAGGAAGTACCAGCGGTAGGCGTCCACACCGAAGTGCGCGGTCAGGTCCTGGGGCTTGATGCCGGTCAGGTTCGACTTCGACATCTTCTCGCCGCCGACCATCAGCCAGCCGTTGGCCACGACCCGGCGGGGCAGCGGCAGGCCCTGGGCCATGAGCATCGCCGGCCAGATGACCGCGTGGAACCGCAGGATGTCCTTGCCCACCAGGTGCACATCGGCCGGGAAGGTCGACTCGAACTTCTGCGGGTTCTCGTTGTAGCCGACCGCCGTGGCGTAGTTGAGCAGCGCGTCGACCCACACGTAGATCACGTGCTTCGGGTCCCAGGGGATCGGGACGCCCCAGTCGAAGGTCGAGCGGGAGATGGACAGGTCCTGAAGGCCCTGGCGGACGAAGTTCACGACCTCGTTGCGCGCCGATTCGGGCTGGATGAAGTCGGGGTTCGCCTCGTAGTGGGCGAGCAGTTTGTCGGTGTACTCGCTCAGCTTGAAGAAGTAGTTCTCCTCGCTGAGGTTTTCCACCGGTTTCTTGTGGATCGGGCACAGCTTCTGGCCCGCGTACTCGCCCTCGCCGTCGAGCAGCTCGCCGGGGAGCTTGTACTCCTCGCAGCCCACGCAGTACGGACCTTCGTAACCGCCCTTGTAGATCTCGCCCTTGTCGTAGAGATCCTGGACGAATTCCTGGACGCGATCGGTGTGCCGCTTCTGCGTGGTGCGGATGAAATCGTCGTTCGCGATCCCCAGGTGCTCCCAGAGGGGCACCCAGGATTCGGAGACGAGCTTGTCGGCCCACTCCTGGGGGGAGACCCCGTTGGCGTCGGCCGTGCGCATGATTTTCTGACCGTGCTCGTCCGTGCCGGTGAGGAACCACACCTTCTCGCCGCGCTGGCGGTGCCAGCGCGTGAGCACGTCGCCCGCGACGGTCGTATAGGCGTGGCCCAGGTGAGGAGCATCGTTGACGTAGTAAATGGGGGTGGTGACGTAGAACGCCTTTTCACCCTGCTTCTCTGATCCAGTGGCCGCCATGGTCGAAATCCTACTGGCCCACTGGAGATCTACTCACCCGCGTTTCGCGGTGCGGACGGTGGCCGCCGCAGTATATCGGCCACCGTCCGCACGCGGGTTGTGCCGGTGGGTTACGGGCGCCAGTTCGCCAGGACGCCCTCGTAGAACTCCTTGTCCGTGAGTTCGCGCGGGGCCGGGCCCGCGTGGAAGAAGGAGGAGGTGTCGGTCTTCAGCTTGCGGAGGTAGTCGAAGGCCTTGTTGTCGTGCTCGCCGAAGGCGACGAAGGAGAAGAAGACGGAGGGGTGCTTCTCCGCCGCCTCGGTGAGGGCCCGGGTGGCCGGGGTCTTGGCGTCCGGGGCACCGTCCGTCTGGAAGATCACCAGGGCGGGGCCGGCCGGGTCGTCCACCGACTTCCTGTGCTGGTCCAGTACGGCTTCCACGGCCACGTGGTAGCTCGTACGGCCCATGCGGCCGAGGGAGCCGTGCAGCTCGTCGATCTTGTTCTCGTGGTCGGTGAGGGTGAGTTCACCGGTGCCGTCCACGTCCGTGGAGAAGAACGTGACGTGGACCGACGCCTCGGGGTCGAGGTGGGCGGCGAGGGCGAGGGTCTGCTCGCCGAGGGCCTGGGCGGAACCGTCCTTGTAGTACGGGCGCATGGAGGCGGAGCGGTCCAGGACGAGGTAGACCTTGGCCCGGGTGCCGGTGAGGCCGTACTTCTTGAGGACGGCTCCGGCGGCCTTGTAGGCGGTGGTGAGGCCGGGAGCGCGGGACTTCACACGGGCGAGGGAGGTGGCGGGGGCGGCGGCCGCCTTGGCCGACGGGGTGGGGTCGGCTGCTTCGGGGGTTTCCTGCGACTCCTGCGGTGCCGGGGTGGGGTCGGCTGCTTCGGCGGTTTCCCGCGAGTCCTGCGAGGCCGGGGCGGGGTCGGCTGCCTCAGGGGTTTCCTCAGGGGTTTCCTGGGGGGCCTGGGCGGGGGCGGCGGCCTCGGCGGTCTCCTGCGGAAGCGGAGCCGGTTCGGGTGTCTCGGCCTCGCCTTCGGCGGGGGCGTTCTCCTCCGCGCTGTCCGTGCGGGCTTCGTGGGCGGGCGCGGACGGCTCCTGGGGGACGTCCTTGTCGTCGGTGGCTGCGGCAGCGGGTTCCGGAGCGGCCGGCTGGGGCTCTGTTTCCGCCGGCTTGCCCTCTTCCGTCGCCGACTCGGTTTCCGTCGCCGGCTTGGCTTCCGTCACCGGCTCGGTTTCCGCCGCCGGCTCGGCCGTGGTGTCGGGCTGGGGCTCCGGCTCAGGGGCCGGCGGTGCGTCCGGGGCGGTCTGCGGCGCCGTCTCCTCGGTGGCAGGCGCTGCCTCCTCGGCGACGGGCGACGTTTCCTCGGTGGCGGGCGTTTCCGCCGGCGCCTCTTCGGTGGCCGACACCTCGGTCGATGTCTCGGACGGTGCCTCGGTCGATGCTTCGGGTGACGCCTCGGCCGACGCCTCGGTCGACGCCTTGGACGGTGCCTCGGGCGATGCCTCCGGTGCCGGCTGGTCCGTCGGGCGGGCGGGCTTCGGCACCGCCACCTTGTCGAAGGCCGCCGAGACGAGGTCGTGCTCGTCGCGGGGTTCCGGGACGGAGGGTGTGGGCTTCGGTGCGGCCTCGGAGGACGAGGAGGAGGGGGACGAGGGGGACGAGGGGGACGAGGAGGAGGGGGACGAGGGGGACGAGGGGGACGAGGGGGACGAGGAGGAGGGGGACGGGGACGAGGGCGCGGGGGAGGACGGCGACGGGAGCTTCGGGGTCGCGGCCGTGGTCGGCTCCGGGGCCGGCTCGGGCGGCGCCGGGGCGGCCTCGGCCGCATCGCGCGTCTCGGCGGCCTGCGCCGCACCCTCCGCCTCGGCGGTCCTCGCTCTACGTGACCGCCCGAACGCGTTCCGCAAGAGAGTGAGAATGCCCATGTGCGCAACCCTTCGCATGAGTCGAAGCCCGTCAATCCCTGGCCAGGACGGACACGTAAGGTTAGCTGCCCTCATGGGCGATCTTGGGCAGGGTGGGGTGTTTGGTGCCGCGGCTGTCAAGAGCGGCATCCGGCCCTCGTACGGCGCTGTACGGCGCTCTCCGGCCAACTTCCCCGATGACGCTGCGGGTTCTTCACTCATCGTTCATCCTGGCGCCCGGCTGCCGCACATATGCACTCCTACGGTTCGCGTCGGCATCCCGGGCACCCAAGGAGAGAACCCATGCGCAAACCGCTGCCGTTGATCGGAACACCCTCCGCTTCGCACCCCGGCGGACGGTCCGCCCTGACCTGTCGTTTCCGGTGTGGTGACGCCTGCTTCCACGAGGTGCCCAACACCAGCTCCAACGAGTACGTCGGCGATGTGATCGCCGGTGCGCTCGCACGCCGCTCGATGCTGCGGGCCGCCGCGGTCGTCACCGTCGCCGCCGCGACCGGCACGGCCGCCGTTGCCGGAGCCACGCCGGCCGAGGCCGCGGCCCACCGCCCGGTGTCCCCCGCGTCCGCCCGGAAGATGCCCTCCGCCGCACGCGGACTGCGGTTCACACCGGTCCCGCCCAACACGGCCGACACCGTCACCGTCCCCGAGGGGTACCGCCAGAGCGTCGTCATCCGCTGGGGAGACCCGATTCTGCGCGGGGTGCCCGCCTTCGACCCGGAGAGACAGAGCGCCAAGGCGCAGGCCGGGCAGTTCGGGTACAACTGTGACTTTTTGGCGCTGCTGCCCCTCAAGGGTGAGCGCGGCCGTCATCTGCTCGTCGCCAACCACGAGTACACCAACGAGACCTTGATGTTCCGCGGGTACGACTCCGAGAACCCCACCCGCGAACAGGCCGAGATCTCCTGGGCCGCGCACGGGCTGTCCGTGGTCGTCGTCGAGGAGGACCCCAGGAGCGGCAAGCTCACCCCCGTCCCGCGGCACCCGCTCAACCGGCGCCTCACCGCCACCTCCAAGTTCCGCCTCACCGGACCCGTCGCCGGGTCGGACCTGGTGAAGACCTCCGTCGACCCGGGCGGCACCAGGGTGCTCGGCACGCTCAACAACTGCGCCGGCGGTACGACGCCGTGGGGCACGACCCTGCACGGCGAGGAGAACTTCAACCAGTACTTCGCGAACGGCAGCCGGGAGACGGACAAGCGGTACGGCATCGGAACCGGCGCCACCGGGCGCAAGTGGGAGCGGTTCGACAAGCGGTTCGACCTCGCCCAGGAGCCGAACGAGGTGCACCGGTTCGGGTACGTGGTCGAGCTCGACCCGTACGACCCGACGTCCACGCCGCGCAAGCACACCGCGCTCGGACGGTTCAAGCACGAGGGGGCGACCGTGCGGCTGACGCACGACGGGCGGCCGGTCGTGTACTCCGGGGACGACGAGCGCTTCGAGTACTTCTACAAGTTCGTCGGCAGCAAGCGGATGCGGCACGGCACCGGCCGCTCCGTGCGGGAGCACAACCTGACGCTGCTCGACGAGGGCACGCTGTACGTCGCCAGGCTCACCGGCGACTCGCCCGCCTTCGAGATCGACGGCAGCGGCACGCTCCCGGAGGACGGCGAGTTCGACGGCAGCGGCGAGTGGATCCCGCTGGCCACCGCCACCGCCGACGGCGCCGTCTCGCACGTCGAGGGCATGACCGCCGAGGAGGTCTTCGTCTTCACCCGCCTCGCCGCCGACAAGGCGGGCGCCACGAAGATGGACCGGCCCGAGGACGTCGAGCCCAACCCGGTCACCGGCAAGGTCTACGTCGCGCTGACCAACAACTCCCGCCGCGGTGTCGGCTCCTACCCCGCGGCGGACGAGGCCAACCCGCGCAACGCCAACAAGCACGGCCACGTCCTGGAGCTGACCGAGCGCTGGAACCGGCCGGAGAGCACACGGTTCGCCTGGTCGCTGTTCCTGGTCGCGGGCGACCCGAAGGACCCGTCGACCTACTTCGCCGGGTTCCCGAAGGACTCCGTCAGCCCCATCTCCTGCCCGGACAACGTTGCCTTCGACGCCCACGGCAATCTGTGGATCGCCACCGACGGCAATGCCCTCGGCTCCCACGACGGCCTGTTCGGCGTCGCCACGCGCGGGGACCGGCGCGGTGAGCTGAGGCAGTTCCTGACCGTGCCGAGGGGGGCGGAGACCTGCGGTCCGGTCATCCAGGACCGGCGCGTGCTGGTCGCCGTGCAGCACCCGGGCGAGGTGGACGGGGCGTCGGTGGAGAAACCGGCCAGCACCTGGCCCGACGGTCCCGGTACCTGCACCCGGCCGGCCGTGGTCGCGGTGTGGCGGGCGGACGGGGGCGCCATCGGCGTGTGAGACGCCGCCCGGCACGGGCCCCCTGGGCCCATGGGCCCTTACGGGCATCCCACGGGCACCCCGACCGAGCACATCGGGGTGCCCGCACCTCCACCCGCGCCGCTTCCCCCGTCTCGCCTCCCCGTTTCGCCTCCCCCGTTTCGCCTCCCCGCACCGCCTCCACCCGGCCGGTGCGGTGGGCCCGGGGCGGCCTCAGACCTGGACCCGGGGCGGCGGCTGCTGGTCGCGGGGCGGGGTGGGCGGGGCCTCCGACGCGCGGCGGCGTACGAGGCGGAAAGGGCGCCGGCGACGGGTGAGCCAGGTCAGGGCGGCCACCGTCAGACCGAGGGCGATCAGGAACCAGGAGGTGGTGCGCAAAGTGGCGGTGAGGGCGTCGTAGACGGCGCCGGCGGCCGGCTGGGAGACCTCGGCGGGCAGGTCGGCGAGGGTCATGCTGCGGCCGATGGAAAGGGCCAGGATGAGCAGCGCGCCGCCCAGGGCGGTACCGAGCGCGGCGGCGGTCAGCGCACGGCGGCGGCGGACGGCCAGGGCGAGGCCGGCGACGGCGAACACGACGGCCCCCATCGGGAGCCAGAAACCGGCGACTTCGAGCACGTGGAACCCCTTCCGCAGATGGCCCAGGCGCTGGGCCGGAAGCAGGTCGACCTCGGTGTGCTGGACGGGGATGCGGCCGGCGAGCGGCACGCGCTCCTCGGCGAGCCGTGCCTTGACCTGGGCGGTGACCGGCGCGAGGTCGACGGTCACCGGGCGTCCGGACCCGCCGCGGTCGTCGCGCAGAGCGCGCAGGACGGCGTCGTGGGCGGCCCGGTTGCCCTCGTTCCACGCCGCCCGGAAGGCCTCCGTTCGGGTGAACGAACGCACCGCGTCGTGCACGAAGGGGGCGACGCTGCCGTGCAGGACGCCGGTGTCCAGGTCCTGGCCGATCTCGCGCATGATCCCGTCCCCGACGGTGTCCACGATGGCGTCGCGCACGTCCGGATCGTCGGCGAGCGGCGCCATCGTGGTGACGTAACGGCCGGTGTCGGCCAGGTCGTACGCCGCCCAGGCCGACACCACGCCGAGCGGTGTGAACAGGCACGAGAGGACGATCAGTACGGCCGACAGGCCGCTTCGCAGTCGTCGGGACACATGTCCAGCCAAGGCCGCCCGCAGGGGCCTCGCGAGCGGAGCAAGGGCATTCGGGTGACGGCGAGGGTGACTGTGACGGGGTGACGGGGGGCGAGGGCGACGGGGTGATGGGGGACGACGGTGACGGTATGCGGGGACGAGGATGACGGGGTACGGGGGCGACAGGGCGCGGGCCGGGTGCGGTCAGGTGGGGCGGTTCCCCTGCGCGTCCTCGTGCATGGAGAACCAGTAGAGGCAGCCGAGTCCCACGGCCGCGCCGGTCAGCAGGGACAGGACGACGATGAACAGGGGCGAGTGGCTGGTCTGGCTGAGGAGGAAGCCGAGCGCCGCGCCGCTGAAGGCGAACCAGAGCAGGGCCCGCATCTCGCGCCGCAGGCGCGGGGCGAGCATCAGGATGCCCGCCATGAGCACCGCGAACACGAGGGCGGTGACGAAGCCGAACACGAGGTTCCCGGTCGTGATCGGTCCGCCGTAGCGCCGGTTGGTCGCCGCCCAGCAGCCGTAGATCAGCCCCAGCACGAGAGGGATCGCCCACCGGCCGACGGCGTGGACGCGCGGGCTGAACAGGTTGAGGTCGCGGGTGCCGTCACGAGGGATGCGCTTGTACGTGGATGCCGCGTGAGCCATGGGACTGCTCCTCTCCTCGTCCTCTGCTCGCTCTCTTCTCGTCCTCTGCTCGTCCTCTTTCCGTCCTTTTCTCGCCCCTCACCCTTGCCCCACCCTTGTCTCTCGCCTACCAGAGCACACCGGAGAAGAGGCCCTGGCAACTCGATGAAGCCGTTACCGTGTGCCTACCGTGTGTGGACACAGGCGACCGGATCACCGACGCGGGGGGACGATGTTCGGAACCGTGCTGCTGCTCGCGGCCGCGCCTGTGGGCAGAGGGCGCCTGGTGGACGCGGCGTCCGTGCTTCCCGTGCTGGCCGCCGTACCGCCCTCGGTGCTGTCCGGCACGGACAGCGCGACCGTCGTCGAACTCGCCGACCCGGTCCAGCCGCAGACCGTGCTCACCCGGCTGCGCGCCGTCGCGGCGGCCCCCGGCCCGCTGACCGTGTTCGTCACCGGCCAGCTCCAGCTGGACCGCCGTCAGCGCCTGCCCCACCTGGCGCTGGCCCGCACCACCCCGGCGACCGTCCGCTACACGGGGCTGCCCTGGCACTGGCTGCGCGAGGAGCTGCGGCTGCGCCCGGACGGCACGACCACGATCGTGGCCGATCTGCACGCGGACGCGGAGAGCTGGGACCTGCTGCGGCGCCACCCCCTGGACTCGGGCCGCAACATTGCCGTGTACGGCCGTCTCGCACCGCCGCCCGCCCGGCGCACGGTGGCGACACCGGCGTACATGAGGGCGGTGGCGACGATTCTGCGCAGCGGCCGCCGGCCGCCCCTTCAGGAGCTGCACCAGCAGGCGCTGGCGCGGCTGGCCGACGAGGGCGTCGGGCCCGGGCTCGTGTTCACCGCCCCCCAGTCGGCGCCGGCCGACCCGCACGCGGCCATCACGGCCTGTGTCCGGGCCGGGCGGCACGGCGACGCCGACGCGCTCGCCGCCCGCTGGGAGCAGGCCGCC
Organism: Streptomyces thermoalcalitolerans; assembly: GCF_039525155.1. Classification (NCBI taxonomy): domain Bacteria; kingdom Bacillati; phylum Actinomycetota; class Actinomycetes; order Kitasatosporales; family Streptomycetaceae; genus Streptomyces; species Streptomyces thermoalcalitolerans. Next base: position 214,294 of record NZ_BAAAHG010000002.1, read on the forward strand.
GTACGCGCCTGGGGAGCCGCCTCCGAGGAGGCGCTGCACTGGGCCGAGGTCCGCGCGGACCTGGCGATGTTCGCCGGCGACGCGGTCCGCAGCTGCCGGACCTGGCTGACCGTGGCCGCCACCCGTCTGGCCATGGGACAGCCCGCCGACGCCCCGGAGGTCGAGGCCGCCGTCGACCGGGCGCACCACCAGTGGGGACGGATCACCGATCCCGGGACGGCCCGCGAACTCGGGCCGGTGCTCGCGGAGCTGCGCGAGCGGGTGCCCGGCCGGCGCCGGGGTGCGCTGGACCATGTGCGGCAGCATCTGCGGCAGTTGCAGGCGCAGGACTGACAGCGCCCATGGCGCTTGAGCATCCACGACCCATACAGCGCCCACGACCCATACAGCGCCCACGACCCATACAGCGCCCACGGTGCTCGCGAGGTGTGCGGCGCGCGCGGGGTGTGGGACACGGCGCACGGAAGGTGGTGTATGGCCGATATACACCCTCCCGTGTGTGCTTGCCGTGATGCCAGAATGGCGCGTTATGGCTGAGGGGGACAGCGTGGTCGGCCCCGACATCCGGGTCCGGCTGGACGGAAACGCGAGCAACAAGGACATCGGCGCGCTGAAGGCGTGGCTGGAGCGGGAGAGACCGCTGGAGGAACTCGTCCGCGACGGACGGCTGCGGATTCTGGAGCGGCCGCGTTCGGACGGACCGCCCGGCCACATGGGCGCCGGCATGGAGATTCTGCTGGTGCTGATCGGCGCGGGCGCCCAGGCCCTGGCCGGGGAGCTGCTGACCCAGACCAGACGGGCCGTGGAAGCCTGGCTGGAGAACCACCGCCGGGTGGAGCCCGGACACGCGCCCGAGGCCCGCGTCGATCCGGTGCACCGCGACGAGGAATAGTCCCGTGGACGGCCGTTTCGACCCGCGCGGGCGGGTGAACCGGGCCCTGCTGGTCGGTGTCTCGGAGTACGACCACACCAAACCGGCCGAGTCGGACGGCGTCCCCGGCGATCTGCCCGCCGTCCGGCACAACCTGGAGCGGCTGGAGGACGTACTGCGGCGCGGCGGACTGTTCGGCGAGGACGGGATCACCGTCTGCCGCTCGCCCTCCCTGGACGAGTTCAGCGAGGAGCTGCACACCGCCGCCCACCGGGCGGAGGGGTTGCTGCTGTGCTACTTCGCGGGACACGGTGCCGTGCCGAGCGCGGGCGACGAATTGTTCCTGCAGATGCGCAACGCGCGCGTGGTCGCGGGCGGCCGGGCGGTGTTCCCGGGCGCGGACGCGTTCAGCGCGGTGCTCACCGTGCTCGCCGGGAGCCGTGCCGAGCGGATCGTGGTGATCCTCGACTGCTGCTACGCGGGCAACGCCGCCAAGGTGTGGCACGACTTCACCGGCGGCCGGCAGAAGATCCTGCTGCTGATGAGCGTGCAGGCCAATCGGCTCATCGATTCCGGCGACGGTACGAGAGCGACCCCGTTCACCGAAGAGCTCGTACGACTCCTCGACTCGGGCGGGGAGTTGTCGCTTCTCGAGATCTTCGAGCAGGTGCGCGGGGCGATGGCCGAGGCGGGCCGTGTCACCACGCTCGAGGACCCGTGGGAGCCGCAGTTCGCCGGTGAGCCGGGCATGGACGTGCTGCTGGGGACGGCGCGGGAGGAAGAGCCGGCGCGGCTTTCCGGACAGCTGTCGCACACCGGATCGGAGGAGGGGGCCGCCGCGTCCGGCGGGGCCGTGCCGGAGGACGACGGGAGCCCGCGCCCGCACGCGTGCCGTCCGCCGCGGGGTCCGGGCATCCGCCTCGTCCGGCTCCGGGACCGGGCCGGTACCGTCGTCCGCTGGTTCGGCGGGCTGCGCAGACGGGTCCGGGTCGCGGTGAGCACGCTGCTGGTGCTCGCGCTCGCCGGCCTCGGACTCGGCGGTTACCAACTCATCGGCCCCGGCGACGACCACTCCTGCGCGCCGCCGCTCGAACTGCGCCTGCTGACCGATCCCGAACTGGAGCCGACGGTCCGCGCCGCCGCCGACCGGTATCTCGTCTCGGACGCCAACACCACCGAACGCGGCTGCCGCCGTACCGGCATCACGGTCTACAGCGCGAAGATGAGCAGTGTGGTCACCGCGCTGCGCCGGCACACCGACGCCTGGCAGGACCCTTCCACGGAGGACCTCAATCCGCAGCGGGACATCGGGCCGCAGCCGGACGTCTGGATCCCCGCCTCGGCCACCGAGGCGTTCCGGGTCATCGCCGACCAGGCCGCCCGCAGCCTCGTCGTGCTCGAGCAGGGCGAGCCGCTGGCGTACTCCCCGGTGGTGCTGGCCGTCCCTCAGGACCTCGCGGGGGAGGGCCTGGGGGAGCGCGTCGGGCTTCCGCTGTCCCGGCTGATCGAGGATCTGCGGCGCAGGGACCCGGGTGCCCGCGTGCTGCGTCCCGACCCCGAGTTCACCGACTCCGCCCTGCTGGCGACCGTCGGCCTGTACAGCGGCACCGCCGATCCGCGGACCGCCGAGCAGAGCGTGCGTCCCGCCGGGCGGCTCTCGCCGACCGCGGCGGAACTGCTCTGCACCCTGCCGGCCGACCGGGCCGCGGACGCCCGCACCGCCGTGCTCGTCCCGGAGTTCCTGCTCAAGAGCGGGGTGGACTGCGCCCGGAACACACGGGTGCCGCGCACCGCCGAGTACCCCGGTGACGTACCGGCGCTGGTGCCCACCTTCGTCCGGGTCCGCTGGCAGGACGGCGACCGGGACGCGGCGGCGCGCGACGCCGCCGTCCAGCGGTTCCGCACCTGGCTGACCGGCACAAAGGGCCGGGCCGTGTTCGGCGAGGCGGGCTTTCGGCACGCGACGGAATTCGGCTATCCGCTGCTCGACGACGAGCACGTCGGCACGGGCGTGCTGCGTCTCCCCCGCCCGCTGCCGGCCCCCGCCGAGCGGACGTCGGTGGAGTCGGCGCTCGAGCAGTACCGCAGAGCCCGGGGACCCGGCCGGGTCCTGTACCTCCTCGACAGCTCCAGCTCGATGGACCAGGAGGGGGCCCGGGGGTGGGACGGGCCCGGCGGTGGCCCCGGCGTCCTGAGCCAGTCCCTGGGCGGGCTCGGCACACGGGACGAGTACGGGGTGTGGGCGGTGTACGGCACCTTGGGCGCCCGGCCGTACGAGGTCCTGCTGCCCTTCGGACACCATCGCCGCGCCGAGGCCGCACGGGTCGTCGAGGCCGGGGCGGGGGTGCGGGACGCCGAGGCCGACCCGCACGCGGCCCTGCTCGCCGCGCTCGACGACATGGCCGGCCGCGGTGCCGACGACGAACGGCCGCGGCTGATCGTCCACATCACCGACGACGAGGACAACAACCGGCTGACCGGCAGGAATCTGGACGAGGTGCTGACCCGGGCACGGCAGGTGAGGGTGCCGGTGGTCATGGTCTCGCTGGTCGCCGGCTCCTGCGACCCGGGCCGCCCGGACGCCCGGATCGCCGAGGCGAGCGGTGGCCGCTGCCTGGACGCGGACGAGGACCTCGGCAGGGGCCTGTACGACGAGGTCGCACGGGTGGGGATGAAGGAGGAGTGATGGCCCGAGGACCGGCGGCGGCGCTCGCACGTCTGCTGGTGCTGCCGCTGCTGCTGACGGCCACCGCCTGCACCGGTGGCCCGCCGGAGCCGGAGCCGGCTCCCCCCGATGTGCCCGGCACGATCGTGGTGGCCAGCGGCCGGGACGTGACCGGCAAGAACGGCATCCGCCGGCAGCTCATCGACGCCTGGAACCGGCAGCAGCAGAAACAGAACTCCGTCTACCGGGCCCGGCTGGTGGAGCTGCCGGGCTCGGCCGACGAGCAGCGCAGCCAGCTCCTGGGCGCCCTGCAGTCGGGCAGCGCCGACTACGACGTGGTCAACCTGGACGTGACCTGGGTGCCGGAGTTCGCCGAGGCGGGGCTGATCCGGCCGCTGCCCGACCACCTGGTCGACGGCGACGTCATCGCGTCGGTGGCCGGCACGGCCCGCTGGAAGGGCCGGGTCCACGCGGTGCCGTTCAACAGCGACGTGGGGCTGCTCTACTACCGGCGCGACCATCTGCGCGAGGCGGGAGTGCAGCAGACCGACCTCGGCACCGACGTCACCTGGCAGCGGCTGCGCGAATTCCGCGACATCCTGGACAGCCGTCCGCCCCGGGGGTACGAGAAGCTGTGGACCACCCAGCTCGCCGCCTACGAGGGACGCACGGTCAACGCCGTCGAGGCCTTCGCCTCGGCGACGAAGGACTTCACGCTCACCGACTCCTCCGGCCGCTACACCGCCGGTCTGCGGGAGCTGACCGACGGCATCGCCGAGCTGCGGCGCCGCACCGACTCGCCGTATCTCCTGGGCCGTGCCACGAGCTCCGACGAGGCCGCCTCGCTCAGCGACTTCGCGGACGGCCGCACGGCCTTCCTGCGGCACTGGCCGTACGCCTACGGCACGCTCCACCAGACCTTCACCCCCCGGCAGCTCGGGGTGGCCCCGCTGCCCGGCCGGGCGGTGCTCGGCGGGCAGAACCTGGCGGTGACCCGGTCCTCGCAGCGGGCCCGGAAGGCGACCGAGCTGATCGCATTCCTGACCAGTCCCCAGAGCGAACGGTGTCTGCTGGACGCGGGATTCGCCGCGACGCGCGTCTCGGCGTACCAGGACGACCGGGTCCGGTGCACGGCGGTGCCCGCCGCCAAGGGCGCACCGCCGGCGTCGTCCACCGACGAGCGCACCGACCACATGCCCCGGGACAGGGCCGGCCGGCCCGGCTACGCCCGCACCATCCTGCTCCCCGCCCTGCAACGGGCGGTCTCCCGTCCCCGCACCCCGTTCTACGGGGCCTTCACCCAGACCCTCACCGCGCAGCTGGACGACCTGCTCGCCGGTGATCCGGCCGGCGACGCGGAGCTGGCCCGCCGGCTGGACAGGGCACTGCGGCGGGCACTGCCGCACTGAGCCGGGGACACGGGACCCGCGTCACCGCCGGTGCTTGTCCCCGCACTGCGCGGGTGAGTGCCCGAAGGCCGCCGGCCCGCGAGGCGGTCACGGACCGGCGGCGTCACCCGGACCTCGTTCCGTGTTCTGTGCTGTGTGTTCCGTGTTCTGTGCTCAGCCGGCCATGGTGACCGGGGGCGGGGACCATGTGCCGTTCAGGACGGCCTGCTGGGGCCAGTACATGCGGAGGATCATGTTGAACCGGCCGGTGGGCGCGGGCAGCCAGTTGGACTGCTTGTCGGAGGGCGGCGGGTCGTGCTGGATGTAGATCTCCACCGATCCGTCGCTGTTGGCCCTGGGCTCGACCGCGTGGCCGATCGCGTACCGGTTGAGGGAGTTGGGCACCAGGAAGCCTTTCTGGTCGTACATCGTGACGGACCAGAAGGCGTTGGCGGGCGGAGTGCTGCCCGGGGCGAAGCGGAGGGTGTACCGGTGCGCGCCGTTCAGCTGCCGGCCCTCGCTGTCGGTCAGGACCAAGGGGTACACCGCGTCCTGGGGCAGGTTGGCGCCCAGGCCCTGCCAGGCCGTGGCGGCCCGGCGCAGGTAGTCGGTGCCGTAGCGGCCGAGATCGAGCGCGACGCGCCAGCCGTTGACGTCCTTCCCGATGGTGGAGACGGCTTGCCGGATCCGCTGCCGGCCCGCGCTGACGGCCTGCCGCAGCGCCTGGGCGGTGGCCGGGCCCTTGGCGTCGATGTCGAACGGTTTGCCGGGGCTGATGCCGAGCCTGGCCAGGGTGGCGACCATGGGGGCGTCCGCGGGGCTGGGCGGGTTGTCCGCCATGGCGGAGGCGAGCTGGGAGAAGAACGTCCGGGCGTCCATCCGGTTGACGCGGTCCGGCGGCGACATGGCGGGCACGGCCGGGTCGACCCGTCCGGGAGGCGGCTCGTAGGAGCGGCCGTAGGCACTGAGCGGCTTGAGGGTGTACCGGGCCACCAGGTCACGGACCGCGGGAAGGTCGGAGGGGCCGTTGAGCTGGGTACGGCCCAGGATCCAGGCCGTGTTGGTCGGGGACTTGATCTGCTTCACCCCGGCGGGGAGTGTGCCGTGCCAGTCGGGGCCGGTGATCGCGAAGTCACCGGCCGTGGTGCCCGTGGTGCGCTTGCCCGGTGAGGCGATGACGTTCGTCCACGCGTCGAGGATCGGCATCAGGTAGTACCGGCCGTGGGTGTCCGGCAGGTGCAGGACCACCGGCTCGTCCTTCAGGTCCAGCCAGGCCGAGGTGTAGAGGGTGTCCACGTTGGGCGAGACCACCGTGGTGGACTGGGGTCCGGGAATGCTCTCCGCCTTGGCGAACTGGTTCACCGGTGCCTGGATGGTGGCGGAGTCCGGGCGGGTGACATTGGTGGAGAGCTGCTTGGTGGCCTGCATCAGAACCAGCGGATAGCCGTAGACGTAGGCGTCGACCGCGTCGGCGGCGACGGACGCGCCGCCGAAGGGCGCCTGCTGGGCGGCGCCTGCGTCGACGGCGCCGGCCGAGAGCAGCAGAGCGGCTGCCGCACCGGCAATCGCGCTCTTCCGCAGTCTTCGGAGGCGAAGGGGCTGTGCGGAACTCATGGACGGCTTCCTCCTCGGTCGGGGAGGCGCGGGCACCGAAGGGTCCCGGGCACGAGAGCGAGCGGCCGGCTCCCCGCGGGGACGGGCGCGCACTCGGCCTCACGCTGCATTGATCGTCAGGGCGGAGCAATCGCGCACGGTCGTTCGAGTGACGTCGTGCGGCAGTTCGAGTGACGTCCTGCGGGAAAGCGTGTGGGAGGCGCCGGTTCCGGTGCGTGTGCGGGCAGCGGGAAGGAGGTCGGCCATGAGCGGGTGGCCGCCCGTCGCCGCGTCGTCCCCGGGAACGGTGACCGGCCCGAAGGGTGAGCGGTCCGAAGGGTGAGCGGTGGGCGGCTTTGTCGACGCGGTTCCGCCGGAGGGCCGGAGAGCCGCCGGCCTTCACGTGCGGCGCAGGCGGGAGGGAGGGCGAGGCCGGTCGCCGCCGACGGGCCGACGCGTCTTTTGCCTTCCGCACGCACCGGCTTCGGACTTCTCCGTCCAGCGGCTCCCGGTGTCGTCCCGTGGTTCTCAGTCGCTCTGGGCGACCTCCTGGGCCGGTACCGGGTCGGGGGTCTGCGCCGGGCCCGCGTTGGCCGCCGCGATGAGGCCCGCCACGGCTATGACGGCTGCGCCGAGTCCCCTGACGAGACGTGCGGAGAGGAATCCGACCCCTTGGCGCGCGACAGTACGTCCGAGCACGGCAACCGACCTCGCAACGACAGCGATGAATTAAGCACGCTTAACGCATGTCCCAAACTAGGGGGTCGAACGGCTCAACGGGAAGAGCGCCGAGGTGAGTTGATCCCTCATGGGCGGAAGATCCGGTGCCGGTTCCCGGGCGACGCGCACCCCTCGTCACCAGCGGGCCGGCTGGCATGATGAAGTGCATGGCGAAACGGGACGACCCGGAGACCATCGGGCGCAGAGTACAGCGCTTACGACGCGAACGAGGCCTGACCCAGAGGCAGTTGGCGGAACCGGCGTACACCCCTGCCTATATCTCCACCCTTGAGGCGGGCCGGGTCCGTCCCTCCGACGAGGCGCTGAGGCACATCGCCGAGCGGCTCGGGGTCACCTACGAGGAACTCGCCACCGGACGCCCCGCCCGTCTCGCCACCGATCTGCGGCTCGGACTGACCGAGGCGCAGCGCACCCTGGCCACCGGGGAGGCCAGGAAGGCGGCCGAGCAGTACGCCCGGCTGCTCGCCGAGGCCGAGAAGCACGAGCTCACCGATCTCCAGGCCGAGGCCCTGCTCGGGCTCGGCGAGTGCGCCCTGGAGACCGGCGAGCTGGAGAGCGGCCGGCGGTTCTTCGAGCGCTCCGAGCAGATCCTCGCCGAGGCGCCGCTGCCCGCCCGGGTGCCCGCGCTGCGCGGCCGGGCCGTCGCCCACTACCTGGCGGGCGAACTGCGGTACGCCGTCTACCTGTTCGAGTCCACCCTCGACGAGCTCAACCGGGGCGGACTGCACGACCCGGACGCCCTGCTCCTGCTGTACGCGAGCGTCATCGGGCCGTACATGGACATGGGGGCGCACGCGCGGGCCGCCCAGGCGGCCGAGTTCGCCCTCGCGCTCGCCCCGCAGGCGGGCGACCCGGCGCTGGTGGCCCGGATGCACCGGTCGGTGGCCCGCACCCTGCTCGCCGAGGGACGCATCGCCGAGGCCGACGCCTCGCTCGCCAAGGCGGCCGAGCTCTACCGGCAGCTGCACCTGCGCACCGAACTCGCCAACTGCCACTGGATGCGCGGCTACGTCTGTGCGCAGAACGGCGAACTGGAGCGCGCGGAGGAGGAGTTGCGGATCGCGCAGACCATGCTGTCGGCCAAGCGCGCCGCGCTCTACACCAGTCAGGTCGCGGTCGAGCTGGCCGACGTCCTGCACCGGCGCGGCAAGTCGGAGGAGGCCGCCGGACTGCTCCGGCAGGTCCTCGGGGACCTCTCCTCCGAGCGGGGCGCCGTCCACGCCGCCGCCGCGCACCGGCTGCTCGGCATCATCGCGGAGGACGCCCGCGACACGGAGGCCGCCGAGGAGCACTATGTGCGTGCGCTGAGCCTGCTGGAACGCGCGGGCGCGGCCGGTGACCTCGCCGATCTGTGCCGCCTCCTCGGCGATCTGCTCCGCCGCACCGGCCGTGTGGAGGCGGCCCTGGACGCCTACCGCACGGGCCTCGGCCACCGTACGGCCCCCGGCACGACCACCCTGGGCCCGGCCCCGGCCCAGCCGCCGCTGTGACGGTGGGCGAGCACCTGGTGCTCCCGTGGGTTTTCGGGGGAGGGGCGCGGGTACCCGACGGGCCGGTCCGGGCAGGTGGCCCGCGGTGAGACGGCTCCTCGTACGGCGGGCGCACCTCTGCTCCCGGGAACCGCGGAGGACGATGACCGCGCCGATGGGGTGCCGAGTGGGATGAGGAGGCGGTGGCCGTGCGGCTCAGGGACGGCGGCCTCGGCGCCCCGGGCGACGAACCCGGCCGGCGCGGCCCGGAAGACGGCTGTTTCCGGGATCGCCGCCTTCACCGTCACGGGAGGAACCACGGGATCGAGGTGGCCTCGGAGCGGAACCGCGCGCATGCCCCGGTGAACGCCGTCGACGCGATCGCCGAGGGCATCAGGGGCGAGGCGCCCGCCGAGGTCCCGCACCGGCTGTGCGTGGTCGCGGTCGAGCTGCTGCCGGTGACCGGTGCGAGCGTCTCGCTGCGCGGCAACGGCATGCCCGTACGGATGAGCGCCAGTGACGACGCGGCCGCCCGGATGGCCGAGATCCAGGCCACCCTGGGCGACGGGCCGTCGCTGTACGCCGCGGAGATCGGCGCGCCCGTCCTGGCCTTCGACCTGACCACGGGCCGCGACGCCCGGCGCTGGCCGGTGTTCGCCCAGCAGGCGGCCGAGGCCGGAGTCCGGGCGGTGTACTCCTTTCCGCTCGGCGACGACGCCGTCTGCGTGGGCATGTTCGACCTGTACGGCGACGTCCCCCACGAGCTCACCAGGGAGGAGCTGCACACCGCCCGGCACCTGGCCGATCTGATGACCCTGGCCCTGATGTCCCTGCCCCACGAGGAGGACGGCGAGAGCGCAGGAGGAACGTCCTGGCTGAGCGGGCTCACCACGGACCAGGACGAGATCTACCAGGCCATCGGCATGATCATGGCCCACCTCGGAGTGGGCGCCGAGGAGGCGCTGGCACGGTTGCGCGCCTCCGCCTTCGCCCAGGGCCGTACCGCACTCGCCGTGGCCCACGAGGTGATCACGCACAGGACCAGGCTCGACCGCGACTGATGCCGTGACGGGAGCCGCCCGCCGGTTCCTCAGGCCTGGAGCCGTTCCTGGTTGCGGACCTCCATGAGACGGTCCACGCCCCGGCGGAGGGACTCGGCGGTGTCCTCCGGCGGGGTGCCGAGGGTGCCGGTGGTGAGGACGACGGCGTCGTCGCCGAGGCGTACGACGGCCACATCGACGGTGAGGGCGGCCGAGACGCCGGTGAACGTCACCCGCAGGCCCTGCCGGGCGTCGCCGACGTCCGGCAGGGCGAGGTCCATGACCTGGACGTTCTGGACGCCGGACCGGGTGGTCGTCGCCGTGAAGCGGGGGCAGGTCCGCGGCAGGGTGCCGAGCCAGGCCAGGGCGCGGTCCACGTCCTCGGCGCGCAGTGCGAGCACCTGGTGGCGCAGCTGGGCCTCGCCGTAGCGGTCGTCGAAGGCGACCACCGCGTGCGCTCCCGAGGGGGCGCCGAGCGGTTCGTCGGTGTAGAGAGCCTCCAGCAGACGTTGGCACTCGGGCATCTCGGTCCACGCCTTGAGCACGCCGTCCCGCCAGGTCGCCGCCCCCTGGGTGGGGCCCCACGCCGGACCCAGGTCGGCCTCGGTGAGCAGGGCCTTCTGCGCCTGCTCCTGGGTGAGCGCGGAGGCCGGGGACGCGAAGGCCGGTGCGCTCGGGCGGGCCGCCGACGGGGAGGCGGCGGCCTCGGTGACCCGGCCGGCTTGCCCGGGGGCGCAGGCCGCCGCGGTCAGCAGGGCGACCACGGTCAGGACCGGGGCGAGCAGGACACGAGCCGGGGGACGGAGCATACGGAGCCTCCCGAGGGTCGAGTGCCGGCTTTGTGCACCCTGTTCACTCTTTGGTCACTCTTCACCGCACCACCCGGCCGCCTTGTCCACCAGCGCGCCGGTCCGTCCGGGTGAGCGGTGCCGGGGGAACCGTGCGCGGGGGCGTCCGTCCCGTCGAGGCGCGGGGCGGTCCTGGCATCCGGATCCGGGCGGCGGCGCACCCGGCCCGGCGCCCCGGAGGCCGGGTGCGCCGGGGCGTCCCCGAGAAGGCGACAGGGCTGCCCGAGCACCGTGCGGCGGGCCGAGCCGCCGTCTGCTTGGGCAGCCCCGTGCGTGCTGCTCCGTACGTCCTGCGGGACCGTCCTTACGAGGAGCGGGTCGCCGTCCGGCGCCGCGTGGCGAACACGATCGCCGCGCCGCCGGCCAGCAGCATCGCGGCACCGCCGGCGATCAGGCCGGTGTTGCTGCCGCCACCGGTCTCCGCCAGGTCGCCGCCGCCGCCGTTCGGGGACGGGGCCGGGGCGGCGGTGGACTCGGAGGCCGACGGGGCCGGGCTGCCGCTCGAGTCCGACGACGGGCTCTGCGACTCGGCGGGAGTCTCGCCGGCCGGCGACGTCGTGTCCTCGGCCGGGGCGGACGGCTCGGCCGGGGCCGACGGCTCGGCGGAGGCCGAGGACGGCGGGGTGGACGGGGCCTCGGGCTCGGGCTCGGCGGCCGTGCAGTCCTTGGTGCCGCCGTTCCAGGCCGCGATCAGCTTGTCCTTGATGACCGGGCGGTCCGGGCCCTTGGGCAGCTCGCCGTGCTCGAAGCCGTCGTTCGCGTCCAGCTTGCCGTCGAACTTGACCGCCCCGCGGTACAGGTCGATCTGTGCGAAGCAGCCGGCGTCCGGCACGGCGATGTCGAGGGAGTCGGTCTGGCCCTGCTTGACCGTCACCGTGTCGAAGTCGACGAACACCTGCTCGCCGGAGGTGGCGAAGGACGGGCCGTGGGCGAGGTAGGAGGCCAGGGAGGCGGTGCAGGTCGTGGCGTCGCGGGCGGTACGGACCTTGATGTGGACCTTGCCGTCCTGATCGGGCCGCAGGCTCTGGTCGTCGACCTTGACGGCGTCGGAGAAGTTCTCGCCGTCCAGCGAGAACTGGCAGCGGTCGCTCTCGGTGACCTTGCCCGCGCCCGTGCCGGGCCGGTAGCTGCCGCCGTTCTCCCAGCCGTCACCGCCGGGTGCGCTCTGGGCCCAGGCACCGGAGGCACCGGCGACGGAGGCGGCACACAGGAGGAGTGTCGCGGCGCCCGTTCCCCACAGGCGGCCGGCGGTGACACGTCTGGCTATGGACATGGGGATCCCATCGTGCTCGTGCACAGGGTGAACCGTTCTGTGCACAGGAGTGACTGGTCGCAGGACTGCGGCACGGACCAGGTCAGGGCCCGTGAAGGACAGAGGAAGTACACAGGGCCCGTCGGTCACACGCGCCACAGTGTGCGCTCATGGTCATGGGTACGGTCGGAGCATGTCAACTTCGGTTCCACTGAACCGAGTTGCTGCTCCGCCGTACCCGTGGCACAAGGGGAACCCGATGCTCCGCGTCTCACCCCACCTGCGGGCCGGCCGACTGCTGCGGGTCGGGGGCCTGCTTCGGGTCGGGGGACTTCGGGGCGGGGTTCGACTCGCCGGGAAGTACCAGCGGGCTCGACGTGGCGGTCGGCGGCGGGGTGAGCACGACCTGGGGCTGACGGCCGGACGGGGGCGGCGGGGTGACATCCTCCGCGGGCAGCTTCGGCGGGGCCGTCTGCATGTGCAGCGTCTGCTCGAAGTTGACCAGCCCGGTGTCCTCCAGAACCGTGATGTGGTCCAGGACGATCTCGTTGGCCTGGTTGGCGAGCTGGCGGATCAGGGTGTTCTTGGTCGTGGAGCGGATCTTCGCGACGGTGTTGAAGATCGAGCCATGCGTCATGCGCATGGTGTTGACCAGCTCGGAGTCGAAGTCCTTGCCGCTCTTGCTCGAGATCGTGGTGACGAAGCCCTCCTGCTGCGGGCTCGCCGCGTTCGGCAGCGGGATGTTCAGCAAGGTGGCGATCTTGCGGCAGCTGGCGTCCAGCGCGGCGTGACCGTCGACCAGGTGCTCACCCGCGTTGACGACCTCCGGGGTCGTCCCCTTCTCTATGGCCATCTGACCCAGGGGGTACTCCCACAGTCCGGCCGCACGCACCTTGACCACGAAGTCCCGGTCCGCCTCCGTCAGCGGTCCCCACTGCGTCTGGGCGATGACCCGGCCCTCGTCGGTGGTGACCTTGTTCAGACCGAGCATGCTCGGGTAGGCGAGCGCGGCAAGGGTCATGCTGAGGGCACCACCCACGAAGAGAGTTCCCGCCGCGTTCCGCGAAAAACGCACCATGCCTCCTGCGCGGTCAAGGTTCCCGCCCAACAGGCGGTTCGGACACCGACAGATACGTACGGGGAAGCGTAAAGAATCTTTTGATTCGGTAAAAACTTGCCGCCGAGGGGTGTGACGCCGCTCACGTGACGGTGGCGCCTTCGGTGACGCCCGGTCAGATCGGCGTCCGGACTGGCCGGTTCCGCTCCTTCGGAGAACGGCCTTTCGGAGAGTATTCCTTGAGCATTCCTTCGGAGAACGGCCGGGAGCGGGTACCCGCACCCGTACGCCGCCCGTGCGGGTGCCGGGCCCGGCCCCGCGCACCCCCGCCGCACCGTCGGCGCCGACCAGGAGGTGGAGACATGACCGACACGCTTGCCGTGGCCGTTCTGGGCACCGGGATCATGGGCGCGGCGATGGCCCGCAACCTCGTGCGCGCCGGACACACCGTCCGTGTCTGGAACCGCACCCGGGACAAGGCCGAGCCGCTGGCCTCCGACGGCGCCGAGGTCGCCGGAAGTCCCCTTGAGGCGGTGCGCGGGGCCGACGCGGTCCTGACGATGCTCTACGACGGCGGCACGGTCCTGGACGTCATGCGCGAGGCCGCCCCCGCGCTGCGCCGGGGCGCCGTATGGGCACAGTCGACCACGGTGGGGGTGGAGTCGGTCGCCGAACTGGCCGCCCTCGCCGACGAGCACGGCGTGGTCTTCTACGACGCTCCCGTGCTGGGCACCAGGCAGCCGGCCGAGGCCGGGCAGCTGACCGTGCTGGCGGCGGGGCCGGTCGAGGGCCGGCAGACGGTGACGCCGGTGTTCGAGGCGGTCGGCACGCGTACGGTGTGGACCGGCGAGGATGCCGCGGCGGGCACCGCCACACGGCTGAAGCTGGTGGCCAACAGCTGGGTCGTCGCGGTCACCGCCGCGGTCGGTGAGACGCTGGCCCTGGCCGAAGGGCTGGGCGTGGACCCGCGGGCTTTCCTCGACCTCGTCGCGGGGGGCCCGCTCGACATGGGCTACCTGCACGCCAAGGCGGGCGTCATTCTCGAGGACCGGTTCCTCCCGCCGAGCTTCGCGGTGACCACCGCGGAGAAGGACGCCCGGCTGATCCTCCGGGCCGGCGAGTGCCACGGCGTCCGTCTCGACGTGGCCGCCGCGAACGCCGAACGCTTCGCCCGTGCCGCCGCCCAGGGGCACGGGGAGAAGGACATGGCGGCGGCGTACTTCGCGAGCTTCACCGGCCAGGGCCCGGCCGGGGCGGACCGGGGGCGGGCGGAACCGTGACCTTCCGCGCCGGTGGTTCCTTGCGGTCCTTGCGGCCCTTGCGGTTCTTCCGGCCCTTCCGGTCCGTTCCGCCGGGCGGCCGGTCACGCGTACCGGACGGCCGGCGGCGGCCGGTGAGTCCGCCGGCGTACCCGGGACAGCGGCCGAGGCCCCGTGCTGCCGACGGCCGTACCGACGGCCGCACCGACACAGGCGCACGGTCTCGGCCGATCGGGTGAGAGCGGCCGTCCGGAACGGGGGGGCGGCACTTGTCACCGGACCCGGTTCACGGGGCGCTCGCGGAAGCCCGCTCCTCCTCCCGCCGGCGGGGGTCGCTTCCCTGCTTCCGGGGGTCACTCCCCCTCCCCCTGAGGAAGGGCCCCCTGAGGAAGGGCCGGCCCTTGAGGAAGGGCAGCCCTGAGGAAGGGCAGGGCACGTGCACGCGGCGCTGCCGGGGGAGAGGGAGAAAGCGAAGAGGGAGAGAAGAGGGAGAAGGGGAGAGCAGGGAGAAGGCGCCGGTCTAGGGGGTGTCGTTTGGATCAGGCCGACTCCGGTGAGCGGTGCCTGATGTCCGAGGTGAGCGGGGTTCGGTGCGTGCAGATGCAAGGCGGAGGAGGGAGCCGACGCGGAGCGTCGGCGAGTGACGACAACGCCGCAGATGGGCGTGCCGAACCCCGCGACCTGCGGCATGATCCAAACGACACCCCCTAGCCGGTGCGCTGCTGGCAGGGTACGCAGCAGCGGGCGTACGGCAGGATCTCCAGCCGTTCCACGGGGATGGGCTTGGAGCATCTCTCGCAGGTTCCGTACGAACCGTTGTCCAGCCGTTCGAAGGCGGCCTCGATCTCCTTCAGCGCCCGCTGCAGGGCGCTCTTCTGCGCCTTCAGGAGGTCGTCGGCCTCCTGGCCGCCGTTGGCGCTCTCCTCGATGGCCCGCAACTGTTCGAGGCGGGAGTCGCGTTCGTGCTCCAGGCGCTGCCGGGCCTCGTGCGCGCTCATGCGCTCGGCCGCGGAGTCACTGCGGGTGGTCTCCAACGACATCGGCGATACGGTCCCTTCTGGCAAGAGCCGGTGAGGGGGGCCGCAACGGTGTGCGGCCCCCCTCCTGGATCTTCCAGAGTGACCCGGCGCGCGCATCCCGGCCATCGGGCGCAGCACCCATTTCCGGTGGGCGGCGGGGTGCACCGCCCACCGGATCGGCCGTATCAGACCTGCGCGGCCGGTGCGGACCGGCGAGCCGGCTTGCGGCGCTGCGGGCGGTGCGGAGAGGCCCCGCCGCGCTTGCTGAACTCGATGGCGAGCGGGGTGGCGGTGAACACCGAGGAGTAGGTGCCGACCGCGATGCCGATGAGCAGCGCGAGCGCGAAGTCGGTCAGCGAGTCGCCGCCGAGCACCGCCAGGGCGGCGAGGATCAGCAGGGCGCCCATACCCGTGTTCACGGTGCGGGGCAGGGTCTGCAGGATCGCGGTGTTGCTGACCTCGGACAGGGGTTTCTTGCGGTTCCGCTGGATCAGCTCCCGGACGCGGTCGAAGACGACGACCGAGTCGTTGACCGAGTAACCGATGACGGTGAGCAGAGCCGCCAGGAACACGGCGTCGATGGGCTTGCCCAGCCAGGCGAAGGCACCGAGAAGGATGATCACGTCGTGCGCCAGTGCGCCGACCGCCGCGGTGCCGAACACGAAGCGGAAGCGGGCGGCGAGGTACAGCAGCTGGGCGCCGAGGGCCACGGAGAGGGCGATGAGGGCGTTGCGGCGCAGCTCCTCACCGATGCTCGGGCCGATCTGCTCGTCGCGGATCTTCTCCGCCGTGCCGCCGAGGGAGTCGATGGTTTCGGTGATCCTGCTCGCCTCGTCGTAGGTCAGCTGCTCGGTGCGTACGGTCAGTTCCTTGTCACCGGAGGCCTGCACGACCGCGCCGGGGAAGCCGGCGTCGGCGAGGGCGCTGCGGGCCCGGTCGGGGCTGACGGTGGTGCTGGTGCTGTACTCGATCAGCCGGCCGCCGGTGAACTCCAGGCCGAAGTTCAGGCCCCGGACCGCGATGCCCGTGCCGGCGAGCACGAGCGCGATCGCGGAGGCCGCCAGCCAGCGGCGCGGGTGCTTCATCAGCTGCGGGTTGCGGTTCACGAGGAAGTCGCGCACCCGTCCGGTGCTCGCCAGACCCGTGAGCTGCGGCCGGCGGCGCACCGACCGGCGGGACACGGCGAAGTCGGCGAGCACACGGGTGATCACCAGAGCGCTGATCATGGAGGCGATGACACCGATGGCGAGGGTGACGGCGAAGCCCCGCACCGGACCGGTGGACAGGAAGAACAGCAGTCCGGCCGCGATCAGCGTGGTGATGTTGGAGTCGGCGATCGCGCTGAAGGCGTTGCGGAAGCCGGCGGTGAGGGCCGAGCGTGCGCTGGGCCGGTGCATGCTGGCGTATTCCTCGCGTGCTCGTTCGAAGACGAGCACATTGGCGTCCACGGCCATACCGATCGCCAGCACGAAACCGGCCAGACCCGGCAGGGTCAGGGTGGCGCCGAGGCCGGCCAGGGCGGCGTAGGAGATCAGGCCGTAGCAGGCCAGGGCCACGGTCGCGAGGAAGCCGGTGAGCCGGTAGACGGCGATGATGAACAGCGCGGTCAGCGCGGTGCCGATCACCGCGGCCCAGGCGGTCGCCCTGATGGCGGCGGCGCCCAGGGTCGGGCCGACGGTGTTCTGCTGGACGGTCTCGACCGGCACGGGCAGGGCACCACCGCTGATCAGCAGGGCCAGCTCGCGGGCCTCGGCGTCGGTGAAGGAGCCGGTGATCTGTGTGGAGCCGCCGGTGATGCCCACCCCGCACGAGACCTGCGCGTCGACCTGCGGCGAGGAGATGATCCGGTCGTCGAGCACGATGGCCACACGGCGCATGGGGTCGCCCAGCGACTTGCAGGCGGCCTCACCGGTCAGCTTGGCCCATCCCCGGCTGCCGGCCTTGTTGAAGTCGATGGTGACGTACCAGCCGGCGCCCCTCTCCTGGTCGAAGAGGGCGTCGGCGCCCTTGACGTCCTTACCGGTCAGGGCGGCCTTCTGCAGGCGCAGCTTCTGCCCCGACTCGTCGGGGAGCACGAGTTCCTTCGACTCCCCCGGCGTGGGCTTGACGGGCTTCGCCTTGGGGTCGGCCACGCCGAGCACCTGGTGGAAGGTCAGCTGGGCGGTGCGGCCGAGCACGTCGGCTGCCTTCTTGGGGTCCTGGACGCCGGGCAGCTCGACGATGATCCGGTTGCTGCCCGAGCGGACGAGGGACGGTTCGGCCACACCGAGCGCGTCGACCCGGCCGCGGAGCACTTCCAGGGTGCGGTCGGTGGCCGCGCTGTCGGCCTTGACGGCCGACGTGGACTTGGTTTCCAGGACGATCTGGGTACCGCCCCGCAGGTCGAGTCCGAGACGGACCGGAACGGTGACGGTGATATAGACGGATAGCGCGATCACGATGAGGGCGAACAGCGCCCTCACCTTGTTTGAACGAATCAACAAAGGCCTCCGGCAGGCACACCGCGACCACGACCGGCACGGTCACGGCAGCGGTCACGGCGGTAGGAACGGCGAACGGAACGAAAGGATCAGACGCCGGGGCCACCGGGCGGTGCCCGTCCGCCGACCCGGAGCACGTGCCCCACCGGGCACGGCACGTACCCGGACACCGCCGCCACGCGCCTGCCCGGGGGTGCGGCCGGCGCCGCCTCCCGCGCGGCCGTCGCCGACTGCGTGTGCGGGGGCGGCCGCTCGCCGTGCGCCTCCTGCCGCGTTCCGCTCTGCGTGGAGCACACGGTCCTGTACTGCTCGTCGGACCGGTCGCCGGACCGGTCGGCGGACCGGGGAGCACCGTCGGGAGGATCCCGGTCGGCGTCGTCGTCCGCGGGGCCGGGGAGCCGCTGGGGGCGGGGGACGGGAGGTGCCGCGAGGGGCCGGCCGGCGTGCGCGGACGGGTCTTTCGTGTCGCCGTGGGGGGCGGATGCTGCCGCCGTGGGGTACGGGGACGAGCCGCCGGTGAAAAAGGCGAAGAAGGTGAGAAGGACCGCGCTCAGGAAGGCCAGGGGATGGCCGGGAGCGGTGCGTGGAGCGTGAGGCACCCAGCGTTCCCCTTCCTGTGGATGCGGGCATCGGGCCCGGGGTCCTGGCCGGGGAGCGGACGGCCGGGACCGCAGATGGTCATGGGGCACGGTCAGGGTTCGATCAGACCGGCACGGATGGCGTAGCGGGTGAGATCGAGACGATCACGCAACCCGAGTTTGTGCAACAGGTTCGCACGATGTCGCTGCACAGTCTTGACGCTGATGAAAAGAATCTCGGCGATTTCCTTCGAGGAGTGCCCTTCCGCCACCAGCTTCAGGACCTCCTCCTCCCGGGGGGTCAGGATCTGGTCCGGGGTCTCCTCGCCCTGGCGGACCCGGTCGAGATAGTTGCGGATCAGCGCGGTCACCGCCCCAGGGTAGAGGAACGGCTCGTCGCGCATCGCGGCCCGGCAGGCGGCGACCAGGTCCTGGTCGGCGACGGACTTCAGCACATATCCGCTGGCCCCGGCCTTCAGCGCCTGGAAGAAGTACTGCTCGTTGTCGTGCATCGTGAGCATCAGCAGCCGCAGGTCCGGCTTGAGCGAGGCCAGCTCGCGCGCGGCCTGCAGACCCGTCATGCGGGGCATCGCGATGTCCAGCACCGCGAGGTCCACGTCATGGGCACGGGCCATCTCGATGGCCTCCGCGCCGTCACCGGCCTCGGCGACCACCTCCAGGTCCGGCTCCTGGTCGAGGATCAGCCGCACTCCCCGCCGCACCAGGGCGTGGTCGTCGGCGAGCAGGATGCGGATCTTGGTCGGGTCGGGCATCTTCAGAGCTGCTTCCTGGGGACGGGCGCGGTCAGCCGGACCTGGGTTCCGGCCGCGGGAGCGGGGGCGATGTCGAGGCCGGCCCCGATGAGCAGGGCCCGCTCACGCATACCGCGGATACCGGCGCCTTCGCGCGCGGCCCTGATGCCGCGCCCGTCGTCGACGATGGCCAGCTCCACGGCACCGTCGACGCGCCGCAGGCTGACCTCGACCTGTTCGGCGTCGGCGTGCCGGGCCGCGTTGGTCAGGCTCTCCTGTGCGACACGGTAGAGGACAAGCTCGGTCTCCGGCTCCAGAGGGGGCAGATCGGGGTCGAAGCGCCGTATCACCCGCAGCCCGGTGTGGGTGGCGAATTCGCTGGTCAGCGAGGTCAGTGCGGAGACCAGACCGAGGTCGTCCAGGACTCCCGGCCGCAGCCGGCGCACCAGTCGGCGGACCTCGTCCAGGCTGCCCCGGGTGATCTCCTGCACCTGCAGCAGCTCGTCGCGCAACGGCGGCGGGGCCTCGTCCGCGGCCCGCTTGAGCGCCAGCAGGATCGCGGTCATGCCCTGGCCCACCTCGTCGTGCAGTTCCTGCGCGATACGGCGCCGCTCGGCCTCCTGGGCGAGCAGCGCCCGCGCGCTGCTGGTGGCCCGCTCGTGCTCCAGCCGGTCGAGCATCGCGTTGAACGTGCGGATCAGCTCGGCGACCTCACCGCCGTGGGGCACCGGCAGCCGCTGACCGGGACGCAGCAGATCCACCGTGGTCATCAGCTTCGTCAGCCGGTCCAGCGGGGCCAGTCCCCACCGCAGCAGAGCGGCGTTGGCGACCAGCATGACGGCCAGACCGCCCACCAGAATGACCGCCTCGGTCAGCAGCACCGGCACCGAGACGGTCACCGGAGCCCACAGCAGCAGTGCGGTGGCCGACCCCAGCACCACGGCATTGAGCCCGAAGATCCGCCAGAACAGGGACACCGGGTGACGCCTCCTTCCGTGACGCGGTCTGCCTCCACTGTCGGGCATCACGCACCCCGGACGATGCGGCCCCGGCCCCGGCCGGGCCCTGAATGAACTCTCCGACCGCCCGCAAATGGGTCCTGGACCCGATGGGAAACCGCGGTCCGGTCGTCCAGGGTGAGACATGACCGGTCCCCGTCCCCCTGAGCAGCCCCCACGGGGCGCGCACACCCTCCGGACAGAACCCGGCAGAACCTCCACGGACTCCACGGACTCCACGGACTGTACGGATCATACGGACAAGAACGGACAGAAAGGCACCGACGATGTCGCTCGACGCCGCCAGGACCGAACCGAGCCTCGAGCGCGCGGCGGCGGAGGAGGCCCGCCGGCGCCTGGAGCACGCGCGCGGGACCCGGCTGGTCCAGCTGGAGGCCCTGAGGGAGACCGGACGGACGACGGCGGACGACCATCTTATGTCCTCCCAGCGGGAAGCCATCGAGCGGGTGCTGAAGGAGATCGACGCGGCGTTCGCCCGTGTCGAGAACGGCACCTACGGGATCTGCCTGGGCTGCGGCAAGCCGATCCCCGCGGAGCGCCTGGAGATCCTGCCGTACACGGCCCACTGCGTCTCCTGCCTGCGCCGCGGCGCCTGACGTCCCGCAACCGGTGCTCTCCTTGCCCGGCCGCGTTTCCCGCCCGGCCTCGTCTTCCGCCGGCCTCGTCTCCTGCACTGCCCGAGGGGGTGAAGTGGTGAACAACCAGATCATCGGCGACCGCGACACGCACATGACGCCCGAGGACCTCGCCGTGCTCCGCGAGAACCTCGAGGAGCAGCGGTTGTTCCGGCAGGAGCAGGTGCGGCAGCTCTCGGCCGCCGAGTCCTCCCGCGCGGACGCGGAACTCCAGGGGCAGGCCGCCTCGCAGGTGGAGGTCCGCGTCAAGCTCGCGGCCTGCGCCCGCATGGTCCTCGCCGACGTCGAGGCCGCCCTGGCCCGTATGGACGAGGGCGGCTACGGCATCTGCCTCCGGTGCCGGGGCCCCGTCGAACGGGAACGTCTGCTGATCGTGCCGCAGGCCCGCTACTGCGGGCGCTGCCTGCAGGGCGGAGGGGCCGGACGATGACCACCTCCCAGCAGTCCCAGCAGTCTCAGCGGTCCCAGCGGTCCCAGCGCTCGCGCGCCGCCGTCGACACCACCCGGCACCGGCCGTGGCCACTGGGCCGGCAGGGCTGCGGTGTCGCCCTCGACATGGGCAGCGCCCGCACCCGCGCCTGGATCGCCGGCCGGGGACTGGTCGTCGACGTCCCCACGGTGACCTTCCCCGGTGCCGGCGCGGTGTACCCGATCCGGCGCGGCACCATCCTCGACGCCGAGGGCACCGCCCGGATGCTCGAGCGTCTGCTCGGCCACCGGCTGCCCCGCTTCGCCCGCCCGCTGGTCGTCGTCACCGCTCCCGTGCTGGACGGCGTCGCCTACCGCTCCCAGGCCCGTACGGCGGTGGAGGTGCTGCGGCCCCGTGACGTCCTCACCGTCTCCCGCGCCCGGGCCGTGGCGCTGGCCGCGGGCGCGGACCTGTCGCGTCCGCTGCTCGTGGTGGACATCGGCGCCCATCTCACCGAGGTGGTGCTGCTGTCCGAGGGCGCCGTCGTCGACGCCCGCCGCACCGCGCTGGGCACCACCGACCTGGACACCGTCCCGCCGACGCGGATGGGCGACGCGGTGGCCACCATGGTGAACGCGATGCTGCGGCAGGACCGCACGTCGCTCACCACCGACGCCCTGCGCCGGGGCGTGCTGCTGGCCGGCGGGGGCGCCCTGCGCCCCGAGATCACCTACCACCTCACCGGCAGGCTGCACGCGCCCCTCAAGACCGTGGCGGCGCCGCACACCGCCGCCGTTCGCGGCGCCGCCACTCTTCTGCGGTCCGCCCGCGACGACCCCGCGGACGCGGATTCCGCCTCCTTCGAGTCACAGTCGTTCTAGAGACCTGAAGAGCAGTCGTCCCGGAGACCTGGACAACAGTCGTCCAGGAGACCTGGAAAGGAGGACCGCACCATGTCCGGCGGCCTCCCCCGAGCGCAGCCGCCTCCCGGGCCCCCGCCCTCCGGAAGGCCTCCGCGCATCCCGCTGTGGCGCCTGCGGCGCAATCCGCTGTGCCGCCCCACCGATCTGCTGCAGGCATGGATCGGCCTCGTCCTGCTGCTGGCCGTCCTGGCCGCCGCGCCCGCGGCCCTGGTCCTCGCCCATGACGCCGCCTTCCGCCACTACGAACGGCAGGCCGAGTACCAGGAACGGACGTGGCAGCGGACCACCGCGGTCCTGGTCCACGACTCCCCCCGCCACGTCGAGCCGGACTCGCGGCAGGCGAAGCGGGCCCGCTACTCGGTCCAGGTGCGCCTCACCGGACCGGACGGCCTCACCCGCACCGCGCGGGCCGACGTCCCCGCCGGGCTGCCCGCCGGCAGCAGCGTCGAGGTGTGGACGGACCCGGACGGACGGGTCACCGGGCCGCCCATGACCGACGACGAGATCCGCAGCCGCAGCATGGGCTGGGCGATCCTCGCCGCCCTGGCCGTCTGCGCCGCCGGCGCGGCCGTGCACGGTCTCGCCGCCCTGGTGCTCCGCCGCCGCAACCTCTCCGCCTGGGCCGAGGACTGGTCCCGTACGGCCCCCCGCTGGACGACGTTCCGATAGGTCCGACAGGCGCGTGGAGTCGCACGGTGATGCCGGGGCGGCACCGCCGACGCGGCAGGGACAGGCATTCGCGACCGGTTCCAGGACCCCCACGCCCCCTTGATCGCTCCACCGGCAGGCCGCCGGCGGGCCCCGTCCCCTGTCGCACAGGGCGTACAGAGCTGTGCCGACAGAGCTGTGCCGAGGCAGGGAAGGGCAAGAAAGGGGCAGAGAAGGGGGCAGAGAAGGGGGCAGGAAAGGCGCAGGGAAGCGGCAGGGAAACGGCAGGGAAGAGGCAAGGAAGCAGAAGGGAATCCGCACCACCGCCCGGCCGTGTGCGCTGAGGCTCCGTCACCTTCTCGGCAGTAAACAGCCACGGAAAATTGCCGGAAACCGGCAATGCGCGAGTGGCATGTCCGCGGGCAGAATGGCGCACGGGGAGCACCACGGACGGTTCCAGTGCCGGGCACCGGCAATTGTCCGGCACCGGAACCGGCAGGGGGGAATGTCCGTCGTTCGGTGCGCCGCACACGTCACGAGGGAAACACCGCGGCGCACTCCCCGCTCGTCCGGCGCCCGCACGCCGCGCCGGCCTTCAGAGTCCTGGCCCCGGCCACCCCGGGCTCGCCCTTGTTCACCGTCCCTCACCGCCAAGGACACCAAGGACGTATGCCATGAATGTCATCGGCGCGCTCGCCGCGGCCTGCCTGATTCTCGTTCTGTTCGTGCTGTTCGTCTTCTCCCGGCTGTACCGGAAGGTGGAGCAGGGGAAGGCCCTGATCGTCTCCAAGAGGCGCAAGGTCGATGTGACCTTCACCGGGCAGATCGTGCTGCCGGTGCTGCACAAGGCCGAGGTGATGGACATCTCGGTGAAGACCATAGAGATCGAGCGCTCGGGCCGTGAGGGGCTCATCTGCCGGGACAACATCCGCGCCGACATCCGCATCACGTTCTTCGTCCGGGTCAACAAGACCGCCCAGGACGTCATCAAGGTCGCCCAGGCCGTCGGCACCGCCCGCGCCAGCGACCGGGACACGCTGCAGGAGCTGTTCCACGCCAAGTTCTCCGAGGCGCTGAAGACCGTCGGCAAGCAGATGGACTTCACCGACCTCTACACCAAGCGCGAGGAGCTGCGGTACCGGATCATCGAGGTCATCGGTGTCGACCTGAACGGCTACCACCTCGAGGACGCGGCGATCGACTACCTGGAGCAGACGCCGCTGTCCGAGCTCGACCCCGGCAACGTCCTCGACGCCCAGGGCATCCGCAAGATCACCGAGCTGACCGCCGCGGAGCACGTGCGCACCAACGAGGCCCAGCGCACCGAGGAGATGGAGATCACCCGGCAGAACGTCGACGCGCGCGAGGCCATCCTGGAGCTGGAGCGCCGGCAGGCGGACGCCGAGATCAGGCAGAAGCGGGAGATCGAGACCACCCGCGCCCGCGAGGAGGCCGAGACCGCCCGTGTGGTGGAGGAGGAGCGGCTGCGCGCGCAGACCGCCTTCCTGCGCACCGAGGAGGAGCTCGGCATCCAGCGCGAGAACCAGGCCCGTGAGATCGCCGTCGCCGCGAAGAACCGCGAGCGGGTCATCGCCATCGAGAACGAGCGCATCGAGAAGGACCGTCTCCTCGAGGTCATCGCCCGGGAGCGGGAGACCCAGCTGACCCGGATCGCCGCCGAGAAGGAGGTCGAGGCGGAGAAGCGGGAGATCGCCGAGGTCGTGCGCGAGCGGATCGCCGTGGAACGCACGGTCGCCGAGCAGGAGGAGTCCATCAAGAAGCTGCGCGCCGTGGAGGAGGCGGAGCGCGAGCGTCAGGCGATCGTCATCGCCGCCGAGGCCGAGGCACAGGAGAAGCTGGTCAAGGACATCAAGGCCGCGGAGGCCGCCGAGCAGGCCGCCGCCCACCGCGCGGCCGAGGAACTCACCCTGGCCGAGGCCCGGCTGAAGACCGCCGACCTGGACGCCCAGGCCAAGCTGCGCCTGGCCGAGGCCGTCCAGGCCGAGGCCGCCGCCGAGGGGCTGGCCGCGGTGAAGGTCCGCGAGCAGGAGGCGGAGGTCATCGAGAAGGCCGGCCGTGCCGAGGCCGAGGCGACCGCGGCCCGGCTGCGCGCGGAGGCCGAGGGCGCCGAGGCGCGGCTGCGGGCCGAGGCCGAGGGCGCCCGGGCCAGGGCGCTGGCCGACGCCGCCGCGATCGGCGAGGAGCTGAAGGCCGAGGCGGTCCGCCTGAACGAGAAGGCGGCGGCGATGGCCGCCCTGGACGAGGCGTCCCGCGGGCACGAGGAGTACCGGCTGCGGCTGGAGGCGGAGAAGGAGATCCGGCTGGCCGCCCTGGAGGCCCAGCGGCAGGTCGCCGAGGCGCAGGCCACGGTGCTGGCGACCGGCCTGGAGAACGCCGACATCGACATCGTCGGCGGCGAGTCGGTCTTCTTCGACCGGCTGATGTCCGCGGTCGCGCTCGGCAAGGGCGTCGACGGGTTCGTCGCGCACTCCGACACCGCGCAGGCCCTGGCCAAGCCCTACCTGGACGGCTCGGCGAGCCTGCCCGATGACCTGGGCCGGATCCTCGGCTCCTTCTCCACGGCCGATGTGCGGAACCTGACCGTCTCCGCGCTGCTGATGCAGCTGATGAAGTCCGGCGGCAGCAAGGCCGGGCAGGTGCGGCAACTCCTCGACCGCGCGGACGAGCTGGGCCTGGCCGACATGCCGCTCACCGCCCCCAACGGCACCGTCAAGGCCTGAGAACCCGGCGCCGGACCCCGCCCGCCGCGCGGCGTCCGGCACGCTCCCCCGGATCCGTGCGCACAGGGGCCCTGCCCTCGCGCAGCTCCCGAGCAGGGGCCCTGTCCCGCACCGCTGCCTTCGAGCGGATCCCGTGACGCCGCCGGACCCGGCCTTCGGGCGGACGACGGGAGGCCGGCGAAAAACCGACGGGAACCGATCGGACGCGGCGGGAAACGCCGGGACGCGCCGGGAAACGCCGAGAAGCGGCAGGAAACGACGGGGGACCGGCGAGAGACCGACGGGAGTCCGGCGCCGGGTTCCGACGACCAGCGGGGCCGGGGCCGCCGTACGGGGGGCGGCGGCCCCGGCCCCGCACCTCCTCGCGAAGGGACGCACCACCCATGGCCACCGCCCTGGAGACGGGTTCGTACGACACCGTGGACACCGGAACGACCGTGGACACCGGAACGTACGAGGTACTGCGCGACCGGCTCACCGCGCAGGCGGCCGAACTCGCCCGTGGCGCCGAGCGCCTCAACGCCCGCCGCGCCGAGGAGTTCGGCGCCACGCGCCTGGACCTCACCGGCACCGGCCGGCTGCACACCGAGCACCCCAGCGTGCCCCGGGACGTCGTCGCCGTCGGCGACCACCTGCTGTTCGGGTACAACGGCACCCGGCCCGAGCCCGAGGTGGGCGACGTTCTCGCGCTGTACGACCGCGCGTTGAACCGGCTGCCCGAGAACGCGGTGCCCGGCCTCCTCGACGACCCGGAGTTCGTACGGGAGTTCGCGGCCCTGTACCGCTACTACCGGCAGGCCCGTCTGCTGAGCCTGCGCCGCACGGACGACCGGCTGCTGGCCGTGTTCCGCATCGGCGAGAAGGCCGATGACATCCGGGTGCTGCGCTGGACGCTCACCGCCGGCGGCCGGGCGGCGTTCCTGGACGCGCGCGGCGAACGCGACTACGTGCTGCCGCCCTCCCACGACGTCGAGTGGACCGAGGCGGGCCGCGAGGACCATGTGCCGGGCCGGTTCCCGCATGTCTCGGTGCGGGGCGAGGTCTTCGTCTCCACCGCCGGCGGCAGCCTCACCCTCAAGACCGAGAACGACACCGGGACCGGCGAGGGCGTGTACAGCGAGCCGGTCGACGAGCCGCTGCAGTCCCTCGCCGACGCGGACATCGCGCATGCGCGCGTGGGTGCGCTGATCCTGCTGCGCATCCGCCCCTACAAGGAGACCGCGGACCGCTACCTGGTCTTCAACACCCTCACCAAGCAGGTGCTCCGCCTCGACGGCATCGGGCAGGCCTGCCGCCGTCTGCCCGAGGACCAGGGGATCGTGTTCCCCGGCGGCTACTGTCTGGCCACCGGCGCCCACAAGACGTACGAACTCGACACCAGCGGGCTGGAGTTCGAGCGCGAGGTGCGTTCGCCGTACGGCGAGGACGTGCTGTACGCCTTCCACGCGCGCGCGGAGGGGCGCAGCCTGCTGCTGTCGTACAACACCATCCGCGAGGAGGTCGCCACCCCGCTGTCCTGCCAGGGCTGGGCCCTGTTCGACGACGGTGTGCTGATGGCACTGCGCACGGCTCCCTCGGCGGGGCCCGCCGAGCCGGGCCGGGTGCACCCGATCCAGCTGTGGGCTTCCCCCTATGTCTCCGACACCCACTACGTCTCCGACACCCACGCCGCCACGACGGGCACCGGCCCCCTCGCCCGGATCGGCAACGCCGATCTCGTCCGCGGCATCTCCGACTGCCTGTCCATCAGCCGTGCCGTCGCCGAGACCACGCCGACCGTCGAGGTGTACGAGGCACTGGTCGCCGCCTGCGTCCGCGTCCTCGACAGCCACCACTGGCTCGGCGAGGAGGAGCTGGGCGACCTGCGCACCCCGCTTCAGGCCGTACGGGACACCGCCGAGCAGGTGCTGGAGGAGTTCCGCACCGTGCGGACGCTGACCCGGCGGGCCGCCGACGCGCTGGAGGCCGCCGCCGAACGGCTCGCCGCGGTGGTGCGCCGGCTGCGCGGCGAGGCACCGCGCGGGGCCGCCGCCTGGGTCGAGGGACTGAGCGAACTGCGGCAGGCACAGGGGCATCTGCTGACCCTGAAGGAGATGCGGTACGCCGATGTCGCCCGCATCGACGACCTCGCCGCCGAGGCGGAGGCCGACCTCGCCGCGTTCGGCCGGCGGGCCGTCGCCCATCTGGCCCGCGAGGACGCCTTCGCCGAGCACCACGACGAGGTCGAACGGCTCGTCGCCGACGCCGAGTCGATCGGCTCCGTCGCCGAGGCGGCCCCGGTCGCCGACCGGCTCGACGAGCTCGCCGGCACCCTGCACACGGTCACCGAGGTCGTCGCCGGCCTCGACACCGGCGACGCCACCGTGCGCACCTTGGTCCTGGAACGCATCGCCGAGGTGCTGGGCGGCGTCAACCGGGCCCGCGCCCTGCTCGACGCCCGGCGCCGCGAACTGCGCGACCAGGAGGGGCGTGCCGAGTTCGCCGCCGAGTTCGCGCTGCTCGGCCAGGCCGTCACCGGTGCGCTGGCCGCCGCGGACGACCCCGACGCCTGCGACGAGCAGCTCGCGGCCCTGCTGGTCCGGCTGGAGAACCTGGAGTCCCGGTTCGCCGAGTTCGACGACTTCCTCGGGGAGCTCGCCGCCAAGCGCGCCGAGATCCACGACGCCTTCGCCGGCCGCAGGCAGAGCCTTCTGGACGCCCGCGCCCGCCGCGCCGAACAGCTCGCCGCCTCCGCGGACCGTGTCCTGGAGACGATCGCCCGGCGCGCGGCCGGCCTCGCCGACGCCGACGCCGTCAGCACCTTCTTCGCCTCCGACCCCCTGGTCGCCAAGGTCCGCCGCACCGCCGGGGAACTGCGCGCACTCGGCGACCCGGTACGGGCGGAGGAGCTGGACGGCCGTCTGAAGTCCGCCCGCCAGGAGGCGGCCCGCGCCCTGCGCGACCGCACCGACCTGTACACCGACGGCGGCCGCACCGTCCGTCTGGGCGCCCACCGCTTCGCCGTCACCACCCGGCCCTTCGAGCTCACCCTGGTCCCGCACGGCGACGGCCTCGCCTTCGCCGTCACCGGCACCGACTACCGCGCCCCGGTCACCGACCCGGACTTCGCGTCCACCCGCCCCTACTGGGACCGCCGCCTGCCGTCCGAGTCGCCCGAGGTGTACCGCGCCGAGTACCTGGCCGCCCGCCTGCTGCGCGAGCACGGTCCGGCCGCCCTGGCGGCGGCCGACGACCTGCCGGCCCTGGTGCGCAGGGCCGCGGAGGAGGCGTACGACGAGGGCTACGAGCGCGGCATCCACGACCACGACGCCGCGCTGATCCTGGCCGCCCTGCTCCCCCTGTACGAACAGGCCGGGCCCCTGCGCCACGAACCCGCGGCCCGCGCCGCCGCCCATCTGTTCTGGGCCCATGGCACCACCCCCGCGGCCCGCGCGGCCTGGACCCGCCGGGCCGTCTCCCTGGCCCGCGCCCGCGACACCTTCGGCCCGTCCCCGGCGATCGGCGCACTGGAGGAGGAACTGGCGCGGGCGATCGCCGACTGGTCGCCGGACACCACCGCACCGTCCTCCACGGGATCGGCCTTTACGGGCAGCGGCGATGCGGCGGGCACCGCGGGCGCGCACGGCACGGCCCGTGCCGCGGCCGCGTACCTCTTCGAGGAGCTGACGACCGGCCCCGACGGCTTCGTCGTCAGCACCGCCACCCGTACGCTGCTCGACACGTTCCGCCGCACCGTGGGCGGCTGTGCCTACGACGAGGACCTGGCCGCCCTCGACGCCCTCGCCGACCGCCGTCAGCTGGCCGGGGCATGGCTGTCGGCGTACGCCGCCTCCACCGGGACCGGGATGTCCGCCGGCGACCTGGCCGAGGCGGTGGCCGCCGAGCTGTGCCCGGACCTGACCCGCTACGAGTCCGAGGTCTCCCCGGTGACCACGGTCGAGGGCCTGCTCGGCACCCATCCGCGCATCACGGACCGCCGCCTCACCCTGCGGATCGACGAGTTCCTGGCCCGGACCGGCAGATTCGCGCAGGAGGAGGTCCCCGCCTTCCGCGCCTACCAGCGCCGCCGCACCGCCCTGGTGGACGCCGAGCGTGCCCGGCTGCGGCTGGACGACCACCGCCCGCGCTCCATGGCGGCGTTCGTCCGCAACCGGCTCGTCGACGAGGTCTATCTGCCCCTCGTCGGCGACAGCCTCGCCCGCCAGCTCGGCACCGCCGGCGAGACCAGGCGCACCGACACCGGCGGTCTGCTGCTGCTCGTCTCGCCGCCCGGCTACGGCAAGACCACGCTCATGGAGTACGTCGCCGACCGCCTCGGCCTGATGCTGGTCAAGGTCAGCGGCCCGGGCCTCGGCCACGCCGTCACCTCACTGGACCCGGCCGAGGCGCCGAACGCCACCGCCCGCCAGGAGATCGAGAAGATCAACTTTGCGCTGGCGGCGGGCAACAACACACTGCTGCTCCTGGACGACATCCAGCACACCTCGCCGGAGCTGCTGCAGAAGTTCATCCCGCTGTGCGACACCACCCGCCGGATCGACGGCGTGTGGAACGGCGAGCCGCGCACCTACGACCTGCGCGGCAAGCGCTTCGCCGTCTGTATGACCGGCAACCCGTACACCGAGTCCGGCGAACGCTTCCGCATCCCGGACATGCTCGCCAACCGCGCCGACGTCTGGGACCTCGGCGAGGTGCTGACCGGCAAGGAGGACGTCTTCGCGCTCAGCTTCCTGGAGAACGCGCTCACCGCGAACCCGGTGCTCGCCCCGCTGGCCGGCCGCGACCGCCGCGACCTGGACCTGCTGCTCCGGCTCGCCGCGGGCGACCCCGCGGCCCGCGCCGACCGGCTCGTCCACCCCTGTGCACCCGCCGAGGTGGAGCAGATCGTCGCCGTACTGCGGCACCTGCTCACCGTGCGTGAGACGGTTCTCGCGGTCAACGCCGCCTACATCGCCTCCGCCGCCCAGTCCGAGGAGACCCGCACCGAGCCGCCGTTCCGGCTCCAGGGCTCCTACCGCACCATGAACAGGATCGCCCAGCGGGTGCGGCCGGTCATGAACGACGCCGAGCTCTCCGCCGTCCTCGACGACCACTTCACCGCGGAGGCCCGGACCCTCACCGACGGAGCCGAGGCCAACCTGCTGAAGCTGGCCGAACTGCGCGGCACCCTCACCCCCGAACAGGCCGAACGCTGGGCCGAGTTGAAGGCCGCCTACGTCCGCTCCCAGGCCCTGGGCGGCCCCGCCGACGACCCCCTCACCCGGGCGACCGCCGCCCTCGCCCTGCTGGCCGACCGGATGAGCGCCATCGAGGCGGCCCTCGTCGACGGCCTGGCCACCCGGGCTTGCCGGGCGGGCGGCCACGGAAAGGAGCAGTGACGACGATGACGGCCCTCACCGAAGCGGTGACGCAGATGTCGCCCTTCCTGGTCCCGCTCGCCGCCGCGACGCTGATCGTGGCGGCCCGCACCACCGTGCTGGTCCGCCGCGACCGCCGCCGGGCCCACGCCTACCGAGGGCCCTGGCCGTCCGAGGACGAGTGAGCCGCTGCCAACGACACGACCCCCGGACACGGGCCGTTCGGCCGGTGTCCGGGGGCGGAAGCACCACGAAGAAGAGAAGAGGAAGAAAGGGAGACAAAGAAGAGGGACAGAGATAAGGAAGAGAAGACGCCGGAGAAGCCGACGTCAGCGCGCCCGTGCCGGCCGGCCCGTCGCCGCATCCGGGGCGGCGAGCAGCGGGGCCAGCGCACCGGTGCGCAGCCGTCCCACGAAGGACAGGGCGAACATGCGTGCCGCGAGGATGACGAGCAGGGTGACGACGGTCCCCACCAGGGCTCCGGCGGCGACGTCGTGGGGGTAGTGGGCGCCGACGTACACCCGTGAGGCGCCCATCGCCACGGCCGCGAGCAGGGCGATGGCCCCGATCCACCGGTTGATGACCAGCAGCGCCACCGCGAAGGCGACGGCGACCGTGGTGTGGTTGCTGGGGAAGGCGTAGTCGTCCACAGGAGGACATTCCTCGATGAGGAATCTGCCGGGCAGGGCCCGGCAGGGGCGCTGCTCCTGGAATATGTTCTTGAGCCCGCTGTTGACGGCGTACGCGATGACGACGGCGAACGGTGTGGCCAGTACGGCGGCCATGACCGCGTTCCCCTGGTGCCGGGCGCGCCACCAGGCCATCAGACCGAAGATCACGAACACGCCCATGCCGACGGCGGAGTACAGCTCCGCGGGCTCGTTCAGCCAGGGCGTGTCCCGGGCGAACTCGGTGACGTCGGTGTAGAGGCCGCCGCTGACAGCCGCACCGTCGAACCCCTGGGCGGGCGGGGAGGAAGTCGTCATCAGGTGGATCTCCGGGGCACGAATACGGAACCCTCGGTGAAACCGAACTGTCCGAGGGGTGAACGTCTACAGATTGGTAGACGGTAGCAGTTGACCACCGGGTTGCCCTGGGCCCGGTCGCCTGCCCGGACCCGGTCCGCACGAGGTGACGGAGGCGGGCGGCCCCGCACGGAGGGCCGGTGGACCGTCCGGTGGCTCCAGGTCCCGGTCGTGTTCGCGACGACGCCGCGGTTCGGCCGGCTTCGCGACGCATGAGGTCTTTCGGAAGATCGGCACGGATGGGGTCTGTTCGGGCTAGAGTGCGCCATGCGTCGAGTGTGCGGTGTGTCACACAAGGTGTGGGAGTGGGCGGATTCTTGCGCCCACTGTGAGCGGTTTGGGATTTTATGTACGAAATGGTCAAGGGTGGCAATGTGGAGCTGGCCGCCCTGAGCGACAACGTCGACGCGGTGATCGTGAGCCTGGGGTGGGCGAGCCCGACCGGCGAGGGAGACGCGGACGTCTCCGTTCTCCTGCTGGGCGCGGACGGGAAGGTGCGCAGTGACGCCGACTTCCACTTCTACAACAACCCGTCCGCTGCCGACGGCAGCGTGCACCTTCTCGGCAAGCAGCCCGCCGGGGAGGGCAGCGAGGACCGGATCAGCTTCGATCTGACGGCGGTGCCCGCCGGGGTCGAACGGATCGTCATTGCCGCGAGCCGGTACGAGGGCGCGCTGTTCAGCGAACTCGACGACCTCCGTGTGACCCTGTCCGACGCATCGGGTGAGCCCCTGCTCCGTTTCGCCACCGACGACGCCGACTCGGTGAGCGCCCTCATCTTCGGTGAGTTGTACCGGCGTGGGGAGGGGTGGAAGTTCCGGGCGGTCGGACAGGGGTACGCCACCGGACTGGCCGGGCTGGCGACGGACTTCGGCGTCGACATCGAGGACGACGCGGCCGATGAGCCGGCTGCGCCCGTGATGCCGGAGGACGACGGGAAGCCGGACATGAAGGAGGCGAAGGGTGCCGCCACGGTTGCCGAGCAGGAACCGCCGGCACCGCTGCCCGCTGTGCCCTCGCCCCGGCAGCACGCCGAGAACGCGGAACCGAAGAAGGTGACCGCACGCCCTCGTACGGCCAAGAAGAAGGTCACCCTCCCCAAGGCGGTGAAGAAGTCCCTCGCGGAGAACGAGTCCTGGAAGGCGGCCAGGCTCTTTCCCGTCACGGCGCTCAAGAGCGACCGGGAGCGGGAGATGCGCGCCACCTCGGTCCTGCTGTCGGTCATGGCACAGGTACCGGAGTTCGGCAGGAGGCTCACGGCGGCCTTCGGCGCCCCGGCGGGCCGTATGGAGACGTTCACCGAGGTCTCTTTGCCGCACGGTGACACACCCCGGCGTCCCGATGGCGTGATCCGCGTCGAGCGGGGCGGAAAGCTGTGGACGGCTCTGGTCGAGACCAAGACCAACGGCAATCCGCTCAAGCCCGACCAGGTCCAGGTGTACGTGGACATAGCCGCACGACGCGGCTACGAGGCCGTGATCACCCTCTCGAACGACGTGGCCCTCGAGGGCAGCCCGCTGGTCGACGTCAAGATCGACCGGCGGCGCAAGCACAAGGTGGCCCTGTGGCACCTGTCCTGGGCCGAAGTCGCTCACCAGGCACAGTTGCTCATCCGGCACGAAGGTGTCGGCAACAGCGCCCACGCCTGGCTGCTTCAGGAGCTTCTGCACTACCTGCGGCACGACAACTCCGGCTGCCACGGTTTCCAGAACATGGGCGCCGCCTGGGTTCCCGTACGCCGGGGGATCGACGACGAGACGCTGTGCCAGGGCGATCCGCGCGCCCTGGAAGTGGTCGAGAGCTGGGAACGGCTCATCCGCCACATCTGTCTGGGGCTCGGCGGTGAAATCGGGCAGAAGGTGCTCCCGGTCCAGCGTGCCCGCCGCGGAAGCGACCCCGGGGCCCGTCGGGCCCGGATGGCCGATCAGCTGTGCCGGGAAGGGAGGCTGCAGGCCGAGCTGCGCATCGAGGGCACACCCGGCGTCCTGGCGGTCGCCGCCGACCTCCGCACCGGAAAACTGCGCGCCTCCGTCGAGATCCCCGCTCCCGAGCAGGGCTACCCGCTGACCCGGGCCAAGCGGCTCATCAGACGACTGGCCGAGGCACCGGCGGACCTCCATGTCGAAACGCTGGTGGACGGCGGTATGGGTGGCCCGCGGGGCACGCTGGAGCGGCTTCGGCCGGAGCCGGGGGACCTGCTGCCGAAGAACGGCTCGCAGATCACCGGTTTCCGCCTCTCCCTCTTCAAGGGCATGGGCAGCAGCCGTGGCAACACCGAGTCCGGTTTCATCCGGAGCGTGGAGACCCTTGTGCACCGGTTCTACGACACGGTGGTGGTCCATCTGGACCGCTCGGTCACCCGCAGGACCGCGCCGGCCCGGCAGGTCCCGACGAAGTGAGAGCGACGCCCACCGTCCCGGGTCGCTCCCGCCGTGCCATGCGGTGTCCGGGGCTCTCGCCCTTCTCGGCGGCCCGGGACGGGCGAGGGCCTGTTGTTCGGCGGTGGGCCGGGTGGTGCTGCCCTCGTTCTCGCCGCCGGTGGCGCGCCGCTCAGCGCCAGTCGTCCCGCTGCCTTGTGTGTGTCCGCCGGTGGATTCCGCTGTCCCGGGCGGCGCGGAAGGCGGCCAGGGCCTGCTGCTCGGCGGGGGTGTCGAGGGCTTCGGCGCGCAGGGCGCGGCCCAGGGCGAGCCACAGCCGGCCGGCGCTCGAGGTGCCGTCGCGGGCGAGCACGCGGCTGTCGCCGTCGCTGTGTCGGTCGCCCATGTCCGTGTCCATCCCGGTGCGTTGGTCTCTCACTGAACTCAACGGATCCGAGGCCGTCCCCGCTCAGGTCGACTGCCCCAGCGCACGAGACGGCTTCTTCGTCACACCCGCCGGTGACCGGGGGTCGAGGCAGCCGCGTGCCTTCGTGTGTCTCCGCGTGTCTTTCCGGTGCGGCAGCCGGGGAACCGGTGCCGTTTCGGCCGCGAGAGCCGGCGGCATGGCCGAGGAGCGCACTCCCGACCCCCGCCCTCTGTCTCTCCTGCTCTCGCTGTCGCGTACGATGCACCACAATTACTTAGGCAAGCCTAACCTAAAGTCGGAAAGGGTGCGGGGTGGCGACCGAGATCTACCGCGATGCCTGGGGCATTCCCCATCTGCGTGCGGACAGTGCGGCGGAACTCGCTCGCGCCCAGGGCCGTGTCACCGCCCTGGACCGGGCCTGGCAGCTGGAGGTGGAGCGGCACCGCGCGCGGGGCACCTCGGCGTCCTTTCTCGGACCGCAGGCCCTGCCCTGGGACCGGTTCGTGCGGCGCGCCCGCCTGGACGACACCGCCCGTCGCTGCTTCGCCGCCCTGGAGCGGCGCGACCCGGAGACGGCGGACTGGGTCCGGGCGTACGTCGACGGCGTCAACGCGGGGCTGAGGACCGCCACGGCCCCGGAGTTCGCCCGCGTCGGTCTCACCCCCGGCCGCTGGGAGCCCTGGACGCCCCTGGGCATCTGGCTCTCCACCCACATCCTCTTCGCGGGCTTCCCCGCCAAGCTGTGGCGCGAGCTGGTGGTGACCCGGCTCGGCGCGGACGCGGTGGGCCTGTTCGCCACCGACGGGCCCGGCACCTCCGGCAGCAACGGCTGGCTGATCTCCGGCGAACGGACCGTCACCGGACAGCCGCTCATCGCGGGCGACCCGCACCGCTTCATCGAGGACCCGGGCGTCTACCAGCAGATCCACCTGGCATGCCCCGAGTTCGACGTCGTCGGTCTCGCCGTGCCCGGCGTCCCCGGCATCGCCCACTTCGGCCACACCGGCACGGTCGCCTGGGCCATCACCAACGCCATGGCCGACTACCAGGACCTCTACCGGGAGCGGCTGCGGCGCACCGGTGCCGGCGTCGAGGCGCTCGACCCGGACGGCGTGTGGCGGCGGGCCGCCCGGCACACCGAGACGATCGAGGTGGCCGGAGAGGAGCCGGCCGAGGTGGAGGTGCTCGAGACCGAGCGGGGTCCCGTCGTCATCGGTGGCCCCGAGGGGCTGGACGCCGGTGTGGACGAGCCCGGCGTGCCCCCGGTCGCGATCAGCCTGCGCCACCCGCCCCGGGTCACCGGTGACCTCGGCTTCGAGGCCCTGCTGCCCCTGCTGCGGGCCCGCCGGGTGGCCGACGTGGACAAGGCCGTGGACCGGTGGGCCGAGCCGGTCAACGTCGTGCAGGCCGCCGACACCGAGGGCGGGCTGCTGCACCGCGTGGCCGGCCGGGTGCCGGTGCGGGCCGAGGCCAACCGGATCCGTGTGGTGCCCGCCTGGGAGCCCGGCCACGACTGGCGGGGATGGCATGAGCCACCGCGCGCCGGACTGACCGACGGCGTCGCCGTCATGGCCAACCATCGCGGCCCGGCCGTGCCCCTGGGCGTCGAGTTCGCCCCGCCGCACCGCGCCGACCGCATCCGGGCCCTGCTCGACGGGCGCCGGCGGTGGTCCGCCGCCGACCTGTCCGCGCTCCACACCGACACCCACCTCGCCTCCGCCGCGCCCCTGCTGGAGCACCTCGCCGCCCTCGACGGTCTGAGCGACGGGGCCGCCGCCCTGCGGGAGCGGCTGCTGCGCTGGGACCGCCGCATGGACGCGGGCAGCACCGACGCGGCCCTCTTCGCGGCCGTGCGCTCGGCGGTCGTACGCCGTCTCGCGGCCCACCCCGCCCTCGCCGCGCTGGCCGCCCCGCCCGCGTATCCGGAGGTCTTCCTGCCCTGGCTGGCCCTGACCCCGCGCATCGGTCACGCCCTCGAACACCTTCTGACCGCCGAGGAGCTGTACGGGATCGACCGCCCGGCCGTCGTCCGCGAGGCGGTCGAGGAGGTGGCCGCCCGGCCGCCCGCCGGCACCTGGGGGGACGCCCACCGCCTCGCCCCCTGGCGGGCACTGCCTCCCGAGACGCCGTACGACGAACCCGGACTGGCCGGCGACCACGACTGCGTGCTGTGCACCTCCTCCGTCCCCGGCCTCACCGACCTCGCCGCGCGCGGCCCGGTCGCCCGGTACGTGTGGGACCTGGCCCGCCGTGAGGACAGCCGGTGGGTGGTCCCCTTCGGCGCGTCCGGGATCCCCGGCTCGCCCCACCACCGCGACCAGCTTCCCCTGTGGCTCGAGGGAGAGCTCGTCCCGGTCGTCACCGACTGGGGTCGGATGAAGAAGGAGAACGAAGAAACCGGTGAGACCGGTGAGACCGGTGAGAACGAGGAGACCGATGTCTGACGCGCACGACGACGGGCAGGCCCCGCAGCACCCCAGGCAGGCCCCGCGCCCCCCGTACGCCTCCCGTGAGGCCGTTCACGAGCAGCAGGTCGACGGCTTCGGCACCGTCCGGATCCTGCCGCTGGACGCACGGGCCGACGCCGGGGTGATCCACCGCTGGGTGAGCGAGGAACGGGCCGTGTTCTGGGGCATGACCGGCCTCACCGAGGAGCAGGTGACCGAGATCTACGCCCACATGGCCACCCTCGACACCCATCACGCCTTCCTCGTCGTGAAGGACGACGAACCGGTCGCCCTGTTCCAGACCTACGAGCCGTCCGCCGACCGCGTCAGTGAGTGCTACCCCGTCGAGCCCGGCGACATCGGCATGCATCTGCTCCTGGCGCCCGCCGCCCCGGGCGCGGCGCGGCCCGGCTGGACCTCCCGGCTGCTGACCGTCCTGCTGTCGTACGTCCTGCTGGGCCTGGACCGCGCCCGTGTGGTGGTCGACCCGGACGTGCGCAACGACAAGGCCATCGCCCGCTTCCGCCGTCAGGGCTTCACGCCCGGTCCTGTCGTCACCCTGCCCGAGGTGGACCTGCCGGACGTGTACCTGCCGGAGAAGAAGGCCCAGCTGTCCTTCCTCACCCGGGAAGCGGCGTTCCCCGCTGAGCGGTCCCGGTAGGCCTCGGCCGGGGGGGAGCACGGCCAGTCAGGGGACCGGCCGGATTCCGAACGGTTTTGTGCGCGGATGCACGGGTGGTGCGGGCGGTACGGCTGGTGCGGATGCGATTCCGTGGAATCCTCTCCGCCATGGGCGCGTATCAAGGAATTTCCTCAGCGGAATGAACGGCGCGGAGCATCAGGGAACGAGCCGTGAACGACCGGGCGGGAGCGTCCGGAAAAAAGAGTGAGCCGGGGTCCGCACCGTGAGGTGCGGACCCCGGCTGCACCGTATGCGTGAGCGCCGGTGTCAGGCGGGAGTGATGTTCTCGGCCATCGGGCCCTTCCGGCCCTGGGTGACCTCGAATGTCACCTTCTGGCCCTCATGGAGCTCACGGAAGCCCTGAGCGGCGATGTTCGAGTAGTGGGCGAAGACGTCGGCGCCGCCGCCGTCCTGCGCGATGAAGCCGAAGCCCTTTTCGGCGTTGAACCACTTCACAGTGCCGGTGACCATGTCATTTCCCCTTCGGAAACGGTCCTCGAAATCCGCCCTGCGCGGACCTCGTGTCGCCGTAATGATCTGCCCGTCGGGAAATGAACCTTCTGGCAACCACAACTGCAACTGTTTCGACAGTAGCACGGCGTGCTCGTCCCTGCGGGGAGATATCGTCCTGTTCTGCTTCCCGGAAGCCGGATATTCGCCGTGCTCCGCGCCGATTTTTCGCTTGGATCGGAGGGAAAAAAATTCATCGCTCCGGAAGTGGTGTCGCTCCCGGTGTCTCCCGCTGCGGCGCCGTGGCCTGCCCGGACGGGGCGAAGGCCGCGACGGAGCGGAACGGCCGCGGCCGGGACGGCCGGGACCAGGGCCGACAGAACCGCTGCAACCCGCTTCGGTGGGGCTGAGCCCCGCCGTGGCGTGGTGGGGCCGGGGCCGGCGGCCGGTCACCGCCGGAGCGCCGGGCCGCGGCAGCGCGCCGCGGTGGTGCGCCGCGGCAGCGCGCCGCGGTGGTGCGCCGCAGTGGGTCATTGCACGCGGGTGTCGTCCGGTTCTTCCTCGTCGGGGAGGTGGACGTCGTCGACGGTGATGTTCACCTCGACCACCTCCAGGCCGGTCATCCGCTCCACCGCATCGATCACGTTGACGCGTACCTCGCCGGCCACGTCGACGATGGAGACGCCGTAGTCGACGACGACGTCCAGGTCCACGGCGGCCTGGCGCTCGCCGACCTCCACCTTGACGCCCCGGGTGATGCCGCTGCCGGTGCCGGGAACCCGTTCCCGCATGGCGCCCAGGGCGCGGGCCATACCGGCGCCGAGGTTATGGATGCCGGGGACCTCACGGGCGGCCATACCCGCGATCTTGGCCACCACGCTGTCCGCGATGGTGGTCCTGCCCCGGGCCCGGGCCGGGACGGTGGGGCCGGTGCGTACCTTGGGGGGCACGGGGCCGGTGTCGGGCAGGCTGCCCAGGCCGGCGTTGGTGGTGTTCTCCGTCATGGCGCTCGCCTCGATCGGTCGGTCGGGCACGGGTGATGCCCGTCGGAAAGGCCGGAGAGAGGTGGGTGGCACCTCACTCGCGGGCTACGGGTACCCGCTGTGCACGGGCCGGGAACAGCACTCGAGCCATGAGCAGGGGCGGTGGACGAGAGCGAAGAGGCCGGTTTCCCGTCGGCGGAGGGGGAGCTGCCGGTTCCCGGCGGCGGGGGACTGCCGGACGGCCTGCTCAGCTCATGAGGAAGCTCTGCTCCGCCGGCAGTCCCGCGGCGGACATGAGCGATGCGGCGGCCTGCTCGGTCGCCTCCGGCGGCACCACCAGCAGATCCCGGCGGCCCTGGCCGGAAGCCATCAGGACGACGGTGTTCGGCGCGTGCGCCGAGGCGGTGCTGTGCAGCCGTACGACGTGGTTGCGGACGAGCAGGCGGCCCGGTGCCCCGGTCCACAGCGCGCTGTTCACCAGGACGCTGTCGATCTGGCCCCAGGACTCCGGCAGACCGGAGAGCAGCTGCGGGAGTTCCGTCAGGAGGTCGAAGGTGCGCGGCCACCAGGCCCCGTCGATGCGGCGGGGCACGGTGCTCTGGGGTGCGACATACAGACGGGGCAGGGGGCGGGTGGGCGGCGGGGGCCACAGTGCGCTGTTCATGAGGGTGTCCTGTGTTCATGAGGGTCCTGCCGCGTGGTACGGCGCGGCGGTCGTCGGCGCGGGCGCGGCATGTCCGGCGGCGGGACACGTACGGCTGCGCATGCCTTGCCGTGCCCGGGTACCCGGCCGCACCGGGGACGACCCCTTTCCGCCTCCTTTCCGGACCCCTTTCCGGCCCCGGTCCCGGTCATGGCACGGGCAGGCGCAGGGCGAGCAGGGCGATGTCGTCGGTGCTGCCAGGAGGCATCCGGGCCGACAACCGGTCGCACAGGGTGTCCAGTGGCTCGTGGGCGAGTGCGAGGGCGTGGCGGCGCAGCCGGCCGAGCCCGGTGTCCAGGTCGCCGCCGGGGATCTCGAACAGGCCGTCGGTGTAGAGCAGGAGCGTGGACCCCGGCGGCAGGGCGTGGGCGGCGCTCGGCCGCTGTTCCGTGCCGTCCGTGTGGGCTCCGAGGAGGAGCCCCTGGCCGGCTTCGAGGTACTGCGCGTTCCCGTCGGGGGTCAGCAGCAGGGGCGGCGGGTGTCCGGCGCTGGTCCAGTGCAGGGTCCACGGGCCGTTGTCGGGGCCTTCCAGCCGGGCGAGGACGAGGGTGGCCATCGGCACGGTCGTGATGGCGTGCAGGGCGTTGTCGAGACGGTCCACGACGGCACCCGTCGGACCGGTGTGGTCCCAGGCGAGGGAGCGCAGCACACCGTGCAGCTGCGCCATACCGGCCGCGGCGGTCAGATCGTGGCCCACGACGTCGCCGATGACCAGGGCGAGCGCGCCGTCCCTCAGCGTGAACGCGTCGTACCAGTCGCCACCGACCTGCGAGCCGGCCGGAGCGGGCTGGTACCGGGCGGCCAGCTGGACCCGGCCGTGCCGGGGCAACGGGGAGAGGAGGTTGCGCTGCATGGCCTCGGCGACGGCGCGCTGGCGGCCGAACCGGCGGGCGTTGTCGATGAGCGGACCGACCCGGCGGCCGATGTCGCTCACCATCTCCAGGTCGCCGGTGCCGAAGGGACGTGCCGGGTCGGTGCGCACCAGGGTCAGGGCACCGGTGACCTGCCGTCCGGCGCCCAGCGGCACCGTGAGGGCGGACGTCGCGCCGGTTGCCGCGAGGAAGGCGCTGTGGACGGCGGCCAGGGGGGAGTCGAGCGGTGCGCCCATGTCCGCCGGGCCCTGGAGGACGGGATCGCCTCCGTTCAGCACCCGGGCCAGGGGCGAGGGGGACGCGTTCCCGGCCGGGGGCAGATGACCGTGCCAGTCCTCCTGGTCGGCGACACGGCCCTCGGGGCCGGTCACCGCCACCCGGTGCACCTGATCGGGGCCGACCCGGAGGTCCACCGCGGCCCAGTCGGCCAGGCGGGGGACCAGAAGCCGGCCCAACCGGGCGAGGGCCTCGTCCACCTCCAGGGTCTGGCCGAGCACGCCGGTGATCGCCGCAACGAGGGTCAACCGTTCGGTGAGCCCCTCCAGCGCGTTCGTACGGGCGGCTCGCTCCGCCTGCTCCGTGCGTTTCGTCCGCTCCGTCCGTTCCGCGCGTTCCCGGCGGGTGTCGTGGCCCGTCGTGGTCTCGGCGAACAGTACGGCCATGCCCTGGAAGACATCGCCGTCCGTCAGAGGTGAAGCCGACCAGGAGACCGGGACCAGCCATCCGTCCCCCCGCAGGAACCTGTCGTCGTCCCCGCGCGCCGGACGCCCCTCGGCCAGTGCCCGCAGCAAGGGGCAGTGCTCTCGTGGGACCCGGGCGCCCGTGGGGTCCCGGTGGCACAGATCATGGATGTCCTTCCCGTGCACCACCGCTGCCGTACGGCCCAGCAGCCGCTCGGCGGCCGGGTTGACCGCGGTGATCCGCCCCGCCGGGTCCGTCACGGCCACGGCCGTGCCCAGCTGCTCGACGACCTGCTGCCACAGACCCGGTTCCGCCGCCGACAGCCGCCCTTCGTGCGCTTTGCAGGGCCTCACGTCTTCCACCACGCCGCCCTCCTCTCACGGATTTCGCGGATCTCGCGGATCTCGCGGATCTCGCGGATCTCGCGGATCTCGCGGGTCTCGCGGAGCTCACGGAACGCCCCGCCACCGGACCCGGGCCCCGGGGGCGTGGGGGCTCCCGTGCCCCGATGGCCCTGGGCGAGAACCCGGCCGCACGACGGTTGCCGTGAGGATGCGCCGGAGGATCGGCGCCTGCCGCTGCCCGGCCTGCCGGAAACGGCGGGTACGGACCACGTCGGCCACCGCGGCCCTCGCCGCGGACACGGACGTGTCCGGCGGGCCACGGAGCGGCGAGAGGTGGTCGTGGGCCGCGAAAGTGCTGTTCCGGGGCGCGGGGACTCGTATGCTCCGTTGCTCCGTCCGCCGGGAGTCCCGCCGGAGGAGGGGGCGGAAACGGCCACGGGACTCACCTGCCTGTCGGGGCCGGCAGACCGTCGGCCGCCGGTGGCAGTGAGAGAGGCGGCTGCCGGCGAGGGCATCGAGATCCCTCGCGGATTCCTCGCGCCCTCGGCCCCACGCTACTCGCCCCGGCCGTCCGCCCGCACCGACGGCGGTGGTCGTGACGGTGGTCGTACGCGCGGGGCGTGCGTCGCGACTTCCGCGACATTTCCCGCGGTGCTCGGCTTTCCTTGCGAGAAGTCGGCAGTGTACGGGGGTGAAAAACTGCCGTGCACCGCAGAAGCGGGCGCTGCCCGGCCGATGACACGCTTCCGTGCATGAGCAGCACGGAGGACGTGATCTGCCGTCTGCCGGGGAGGCGTGTCCCGTGGTTCTTCGCCGGACTCGGCGCGGTCGGGGCGGGTGTCGCCGTCACACGCCTGGCATACCTGGGCTCGCTCCTGGACCCATGGCTGGTCGTGGGCCTCGCCCTCGTGCCCGTGGGCGTCGTGTCGCTCCACTGGGCCACGGTGTACGTGCGGGGCGACGCGTACGGCCTGCACTGCCGGACGCTGCTGCGTCGCCGGAGTGTGCCGTGGAGCGACGTCGCCGATCTGCGCGTACACCGGTACGAGACCCGGCACGGCACACTCCGGCGCGTCAGTGTGCTGCTGCGCGACGGACGCAGGCGGCGGCTGCCCCTGCCGTACGGCGGCTCGCCCCCGGACGAGGACTTCGACGCGAAGCTGGACGCACTGCGCGCGCTGCTCCGCCGTCACGGAGCCCCGCAGTCGGGCCATCTCCCCGTCATCGCGAGCGGCACCGCCGGGTACGGGGGCTGGGTCCGGCCGCTGGTCTGGTGCGCGCTGCTGCTCGCGTTCGCGGGTGCGCTCGCGTGGAACGTACCGGGTGTCGCGGCGGACGAACGGGCGTGGAGGTCGGCCGCCCCATGCGCCGCCGGGACGTCCGCCGTGGAGCGAGGGGAAGGCAGCCGGGAGTCCGGGAAGGACTGTCTGAGCACCCTGCCGGCCGTGATCGAGCGGACCGACGTCAACACCCCCAAGCAGCGCAGCTGGCTGTACTTCACCGAGGGCAGGCCGCTGGAGCGGGTCGGTGTGCCGAGAGAGGCGGCCCTGGAGTTCCGGCCCGGCGACCGCGTCGAGGTGACCGTCTGGCGCGGTGAGGTGCGGGAGGTCGCCGGTGAACACCACGTGTGGCGCAGCTCCCCCGCCACGGCCGGGGCCCAGGCCGTGGGCGCGGCCGTGCTCGCCCTGCTCGCGGGGTATCCCGCCGCCCTGGTCCTGCTGCGTCTGCGCGGGCGCCGGCTGCCCGACGACGAGGTCCTCCCGTCGGCCCTTCCGTTCGTGGGCGTGCTCGTCGTCACGGCTCTGTGGCTGCTGCCGCTCTGCCACCTCCACCCCACGTCCCTGCTCACTTCCCCCGTGGCGATCACGTGGGGGGCCGTGGGTTCGTCGGTCACGCTGGGCCTGACCGTCCTGGCCTGGCGCGCCACTCGCATCCGTACGCCCGAAAACGCGGGGAGACCCGAAGACGCCGGGACGCCTGGAGAGGCCGGGACGAAGGAGAAGGAGGTGTTCCTGTCCGCCCGTTTCCTGGAGCACACCGACTACAACCCGCACGGTTTCGGCACCCACATCGTCCTCGGCGGCGGGGAGCCCGCGGTGGTCCCGCACTCCGGTCCGGGCCGGTTCGCGGCGAAGCGGATCCCGGTGGAGCGGCTCACCCTCACGAAGGTACGGCGTGTCCGGGGCGGCGACGACATCGTCCCGCGCGACTGGCACGTCGCCGAACTCGACGACGGGGGCGAGCCGGTGCGTCTCGCGGCCGCCCCGGACGACCTGACCCGCATCATCCGCGAGCTGGGTCTCGCCGCGACCGCCGAGTCCTCCCGGACATGACCGTCTCCCGCCGCGGCCTTCCGCCGCACCCCGAGGCGAGGCCACCACCGAACGCGACGGGATCACGGGTACGGCGCGTGGACACGAACGCCGGCCCCGTCCCTGGCCGTTGCCGGCGGCGAGACGCTGCGGCCGTTGACTCTCAAGACGGTTGTGCCGCTTGCGGGCACCGCGGGGACACCGCCCCGTCACGCCCCGCCAGGCGATCGCATCCGGACAGC
Organism: Streptomyces thermoalcalitolerans; assembly: GCF_039525155.1. Taxonomy (NCBI): domain Bacteria; kingdom Bacillati; phylum Actinomycetota; class Actinomycetes; order Kitasatosporales; family Streptomycetaceae; genus Streptomyces; species Streptomyces thermoalcalitolerans. The sequence continues at coordinate 258,563 of NZ_BAAAHG010000002.1, forward strand.
ATGGCCGGTTTGCGCTCTTCTCGCGCTGTCCTGAGCTGCTCAGACTGCCGTACACGGATCCGCGGGGGAAAGGGTTTCGGTGGTGGCCGGGCGTCAACGCGAACGGGGTGCGGCTGCGCGCGGACGCCGGGCGGCGCGGTGGAAAGCGGTGGGCGTCGGCGGGGGCCTGCTGCTTGTCCTGCTGGTGCTGTTCTGGCGGACCGTGTGGCCCTACGTCACGGGTGCGGTGCTCCTCGGCTGTGTGGGAACGGCCGGCTGGTGGCTGTGGCGCACGGACCGGCTCCTGCGGGGGCGGGACCGTCTCTGGCGGCAGGAGGAAGCGGTGAAGGCCGGTCACCGGACCCTCGCCGAGGTGGACACGATGACCGGCACCGAGTTCGAGGAACTGGTCGCACGGCTCTGCCGGCGCGACGGGTGCACACAGGTCCGGCGGGTGGGCGGTGCCCACGACAACGGCGCCGATGTCATCGGCCGTCTTCCGGACGGGCGGACCATGGTGATTCAGTGCAAGCGCTACGCGCCGAGCAGCACGATCGCGAGTCGCGAGGTGCGCGATCTGCTGGGCGCCAAGGTGCACTTCGGGGCCGACCTGGCGGTGTTCGTGACGACCACGCGGTTCAGCCGGCCCTCCGAGAGATTCGCGCTGCAGCACGGGATCCTGGCTGTGCACCGGGATCTCCTCGGCCTGTGGAACAACGGTGTCCCCCTGCTGTCCCTGAGCGAGGTGAACGGCCGCGGACAGGGCGACTTCCGCCACCGGGCGCGCTGGAAGCAGGCGTACGGGAAGAAGTGACCGGGCTCCGGCGGAAAGGCCGGTGAGCAGGAAGGCGGCAGTGCGCACAGTGCTCGGCGCGGTGAACGCGCCGTGTCCGGCGTGTCCGCGGCATCCGCTGGATTCGTCGTGTCCGCCGTGCGCACGGGCGGCGAGGGAGGGGGCCGCCACCGTGTGGCCGTGACACCGGCGAGCACCGCACCCGCCCCTGCCGGAACTCCCGAGCCCCCGGTGACGGGCGGGACCGGGGTGTGTGAAGGTGAATCCTGCTGAGCCGACCGTAGTGACCATGGGGGTGTGATGAGCCGGGTGCTCTACGGGGAACGGTCGTGGAACCCGCTGGCGCGGACCGTGGAACTGACCGAGGAGGGGCTGCGGAGGGGCGGCAGGACCACACCGTTGGACGAGCTGAACCTCGGTGCCATGGCCGAGGCGTTCCAGCGCGGGCGCTGGCTCGGGGGCGGCGGGACGGAACGCCCGCTGGAACACCTGGCGGAGGGAAGCGGGATCGTACCGGTGACCCGGATCACCGGTACCACCACACCGGTGCGGGTGCGGCGGGCCGCCGAGTTCGCCCGTGCGCTGGGAGAGCTGGCGGTGCGGCGGTGCGGCGGACCCGACCAGGTGGCCGCCCTGGCGGACCGGGCCCGGGCCGAGGGCGTACCGCTGTGGCTCGCACGCCGGTTCGCGCCGGGACCCGCCGGGCCGATCACCGTCGTCGTGGACCGGCGTCTGGTGCGCGTGGACGTCTGGGGGCCGCAGGCTCCCGTCGTACGGATCCGGGCACCGTACGGCTTCCATCCCGACACCCCCGGACCGTCCAAGGGGCTGCGGCTGACGGTCGACGGCTTCCCGGCGGAGCTCGAGCTGCACAGGAAGAGACTGCGCAGATCCAGGAGCTTTGTGGAGGTACGGCTTCCCGGGCAGCAGTGGGTGCTGCGACGGCAGGACGCGATGAGCTCAAGACTGCTGCACAACGACCGGCCCGTCGCTCTGCTGATGCGTCCTCCGTACCGGACGGAGGTCGCGCCGGGCACGGTGCTTCGGCCGCTGTCCCCCGTGCAGTACGAGAGCTCCGACCCGCTGGACGCCGTCATGGCGCAGGTCTTCGCCGTCGCCTTCGGGCTGGGGAACATGACGGGGTCGGCGCGGTTCCGGCCGCAGCCGCTGGGGCGCGGGGACGAGCCGGTCGCCGACGACGGGGCCTGGGAGCTCCCCTGGTTCAGCAACCTCGGTACGGGGAGAGAGGACAACGAACCCGGCGGTGACGACGGCTGGGGCTCGGACGGCGGCGACGGAGGAGACAGCGGGGGCGGCGGCGACGGCGGCGGTGGCGACGGAGGAGGCGGCGACGGCGGCGGCGATTAGCCGGTGGCCCGGACGGTGAGGACCTCTTCCGAGGGGCTCACCGGACTCTCGCCGGACTCTCCCCGGGCCTTCTCCGGCCCTCTGCCGAGGACTTCTCCCACGGGGACCTCATGCCGGGAGCCCGGCCCCGAAGAGGGCCGGGCTCCTCGAGCAGCCTGCGCCGGACGGGAGTTACTTCGTCCGGGCATCCTTGGTGGCCTGCTCGATGCGCTCGCCGATGGTGGCGTCGACGTTCTTCCAGTACTCGAAGGCACGGGACAGAACCGGCTCCTGCACCGAGGCGAGGGCACCGGCGACGGTCTTGACGAGACGGTCGCGCTGGGCGTCGTCGAAGACCTCGCGGACCAGCGTGCCGGGCTGCGAGAAGTCGTCGTCCTCGGCGTGCAGGCGGTAGGCGCTGCGCACCATCTCGCCGTCGGCCTCCCAGCCGTCCTCGACCGGGCCGGTCTCGTCGGCGAACGGGCGGCCGAAGGAGTTCGGGGCGTACACCGGGGCCTTGCCGGTGTGCTCGAACGTCATGTGGCCGTCGAAGGTGTAGGAGTTGACCTTCACCCTCGGGCGGTTGACCGGCAGCTGGAAGTAGTTGGTGCCGATACGGGCGCGCTGGGCGTCCGCGTAGGCGAAGACGCGGCCGAGCAGCATCTTGTCGGGGGAGACACCGGTGCCCGGGACGAGGTTCGACGGGGCGAAGGCCGCCTGCTCGATCTCGGCGAAGAAGTTCTCCGGGTTCCGGTTCAGGGTCATCCTGCCGACCTTGATCAGCGGGTAGTCCGAGTGCGGCCACACCTTGGTCAGGTCGAACGGGTTGAACCGGTAGTCCTTGGCGTCCTCGTACGGCATGACCTGGACGTAGAGGGTCCAGCTCGGGAACTCACCGCGCTCGATCGCCTCGAACAGGTCGCGGCGGTGGTACTCCGCGTCCGTGCCCGCGAGGCGCTCGGCCTCCTCGTTCGACATGCACTGGACGCCCTGGTCGGTCTTGAAGTGGTACTTGATCCAGAACTTCTCGCCCTCGGCGTTGATCCACATGTAGGTGTGGGAGCCGTAGCCGTTCATGTGGCGCCAGGTCCTGGGCAGACCGCGGTCGCCCATGAGGTAGGTCACCTGGTGGGCGGACTCGGGGTTCGACGTCCAGAAGTCCCACTGCATGGTGTTGTCGCGCAGACCGGTGTGCGGCATGCGCTTCTGGGACCGGATGAAGTGCGGGAACTTCATGGGGTCGCGCACGAAGAAGATCGGCGTGTTGTTGCCGACGATGTCGTAGTTGCCCTCGGAGGTGTAGAACTTCAGGGCGAAACCGCGGACGTCGCGCCAGGTGTCGGGCGAACCCTGCTCACCGGCCACGGTGGAGAACCGGGCGAGCATCTCGGTCCTGGCGCCCTTCTGGAAGAGGGCCGCCTTGGTGTAGCGGGAGACGTCCTCGGTGGTCTCGAGGACACCGAAGGCGCCGGAGCCCTTGGCGTGCGGATTGCGCTCCGGGACACGCTCGCGGTTGAAGTGCGCGAGGGTCTCGACCAGGTGGACGTCGTGCAGCAGCAGCGGGCCGTTGGTGCCGAGGCTGAGCGAGTTGCGGTTGCTGACAGCCGGTGCGCCGTTCTCCAGCGTCGCCGGGGTGTCGATGGAGTCAGTCAAGGCGGTCTCCTTCAAGACGTTCAGGGTCGAAACCCCAGGGGTGAGCCCCCGCGGCGGTGCCGCGGAGGCTCCGAAGGGCCGTGCGGCTGCGGCATGCAGCGCGTCGCCCGGCGCGGTGCCGGCGACGGCGGTGCGCAGTCGCATCGGACCGGATCCGATGGCGTGCGATGACGCATCTTCGTCTACCCCATCCTATACTAGACATTATCTAAGTCAGCTATGGATCCAAAGTAGTACCTCTTTCGGAGTGAGATCTCTCAACGGTTTGAGGACGGCCCGCCATGAGTGACCTGCTGGAACGTCTGCGGAGACGCGGTTGGAGGATGACCGCGCAACGGCGTGTCGTGGCCGAGGTCCTCGCCGGCGAGCACGTCCATCTGACCGCTGACGAGGTGCATGCGCGCGCCGCCGCGAGGCTTCCGGAGATCTCTCGGGCGACCGTTTACAACACTCTGGGTGAACTGGTGTCACTTGGTGAGGTGATCGAGGTCACCACGGTCAAGCGCGCCAAGGCGTACGACCCGAACGCGCACCGGCGGCACCACCACCTGGTCTGCGTCCGCTGCGGCGCGGTCCGGGACGTGTACCCGACGGGCGACCCGGTCGCCGATCTGCCCGCCTCCGAGCGCTTCGGCTTCACCGTCCACGAGGCCGAGATCACCTACCGGGGGCTCTGCCCCGACTGCTCGGCAGCAGGCTGACGCACGGACCCCGTCACCGACCTGTTCACCGGCGCCGTCACCGGCCCCGTCCGCCGGTTCCGTTCACCGGCGCCGTCCGCCGGTCCCGTTCACCGGGCGCCGGAATCCCGCACACCATTCCGCACACCGGAATCCGCACTTCAGGGGAATCCGCACCTCAGGGGCTTGCCGTACGCGGAACACGCGGAAACTGAGTACGGACCTGAGTACCCGCACTCATGTCCCGCGCCGTGGCGCGCACCACACTCCACGGCATGACCCCTCCCCTGCCACCGGCCGAGGAACTGCGGATCCTCGACATGGAGCTGCGGCACCTCGACGCCCGCCGTGTCCAGCTGCTGGCCCGCCGTGCCCAGCTGATCGCTCTCCTCCGGCAGCCCTCCCCGCCCGCCTTCCCGCCCGCTGGGCCGGTGCCGCGGCAGCCCGAGACCACCGCCCCCCGGGTGCAGAACGTGCTCCTCGTGCTCGGCGGTGTCCTGCTGACCGTTGCCGCGATCGCGTTCACCCTGGTCAGCTGGGGACACCTGGGGATCGCCGGGCGGTCCGTGGTGCTCGCCGCGGTGACCGCGGCGGTGCTCGGTGCTCCCGTGCCCCTGCTCAAGCGCGGACTGCGCTCGACGGCGGAGACCCTGGCGGGCCTCGGACTGGCGCTGACGGTGCTGGACGCGTACGCGCTGCACGAGGTCGCGCTGACGACCGTCGACGGCACGGGGTACGCGGCCGTCGCGACGGCCCTCCTGGCCGGAATGTGGTGGGGATACGGCAAGGGACTCGGAGAGCTCAAAGGACTCGAGGGACTCGGCTCCCCGCGCATCCCCTTCCTCGCCGCGCTGGGCGCCGCCCAACTCCCCCTGCTGCTGGGGGCGGTGGCGGTCGACGCGAGCTCGTACACGACCGTCGCCGCGCTGTTGCTGACGGCCGCGTTCGACACGGCCGTAGCGCTCCGGACGTCCGCGAGGTCCCTGCGCATCGCCGCCGCCGTCGGCATGTACGGCATGGGCGGCTGGGGCGTGGTGACGGCCGGCGTGCTCTCCTGGACGGCCACCGGCCCGGGCGCAGCCGTCCGTGCGGCGGCGCTCCTCGCCTGTGCGGCGGCGATCGCGCTGTACGCCGCGGGGCGCACCCCGCGGCGGGGCCTCGCCACCGGCGCCGCGGTGACCGGGGGACTGCTCCTGGTCGCGGCGCTCGGCGGCATCCCGCGCGCGTTGCTGCCCGGGGTGTGGACCGTGCCCGGCTATCTGGCCTGCGGCGTCGGACTGCTGGCGGCCGTCCGCGGCCCGCTCCCCGACCACGTGCGGCGCGGTGCCGTCCGGGCGTCGGCCGCCGTCCAGGTCCTGGCGGTGGCCTGGGCGCTGCCCCTGGCCGTCGTGGCGCTGCTGGGACCGGTCGCCTGGACGGGCCGGGTCTGGTCCGGGGCGCCGTCGGACCTGCGCGCCGCGGTGACGGTCTGGGCGCCCTGGCCGGCGGACGCGGCGGCCAGGACGCTGGTGCTCGTGGCCGCCGCGGCGGTGCTGGCCGGGGCGGCCCGCGCCACCACGGCCTGGCGCGACCGGGCCGTGGCCGGTGCCGTGGTCCTGGTCTGGGCGACCGCGCTCGTCCTCCCCGCCGTCCTGCGGCTCCCGTACGCGGCGGGGCTGTCCGTCCAGGGGCTGACGGCCGTGGCGGTGCTGGCCGTGGCGGGGTACGCGCGCCGGACGCCTACGTTCCTCGCCTCCGTCCTCCTCTCCCTGCTCACCGCGGCCGGCCTCGTCCTCCTCTCGCTGGCCTCCCGGGGTGCGACCCTGACCGTGCTCGCCGTGCTGACGGGGATCTTCGCGGGGGCCGCCGCACACCGGCGTCTGACCCCCGTCTGCGCGAGCGCGTCCCTGGCCGGCGCGGCGCTGCTGGCGTGTGCGGTGGGGGCCGCCGCGGACCGGTCGCCCGCGCACACGGCGCTGCTGGTCCTGGTCGTCCCGGCCGCCGCGGCCCTGCTCGCGGCACGGGTCCCGCGGGCCGCGGTTCCGGTCGAGGCCACGGGCGCCGTCGCGGGGCTGCTGGCCATCGGACTGGCCGTCACCGACGCGCCCGTGCTGGCCCTCGTCCTGGCCCTGTGCGGGGTGATCGCCGCGGGCACCGCCGTGCGCGCGGACCGGCGGTGGGCCGGGTACGTGGCCGCCGCGCTGTTCGTGTCGGCCACCTGGGTGCGGCTCGGGTCGTGGGGCGTGGGCACCCCGGAGGCGTACACCCTGCCGGTGACCGTTCCGGCGCTGGTCGTGGGCTTCGTCCGGCGCCGCCGTGCCCCCGAGACCTCGTCGTGGACGGCCTACGGCCCCGGGCTCTCAGCGACACTCGTGCCGAGCCTGACGGCGGCGTGGGCCGACGCGGACTGGCCGCGTCCCCTGCTGCTCGGCACGGCGGCCCTCGTCCTCACCCTGCTGGGTGCCCGTCACCGGCTCCAGGCCCCGCTCCTGCTCGGCGGGAGCGTGCTCGTGCTGGACGCGCTGCATGAACTCGCCCCCTACCTGGTGCAGTTGGCGGGCCTGTTCCCCCGCTGGCTGCCTCCCGCGCTCGCCGGGCTGCTGCTGCTCGCGCTGGGCGCGACGTACGAGCAGCGGATCCGGGACGCCCGGCGGATACGGGAGGCACTGGGGCGCATGCGCTGAGACCGCACGGCCTCGGTGTCCACACGGCCTCGGTGGCCCGGCCGGAGCGCACCGGGCCGCAGCCGGCCTCCCGCCCACCGCACGCACACGACGACACGCCCGACGGGCCTGCCCGGCACGACGCACTCGACGACCGGCACGACGCACTCGGTGAACCGGCGGCCCCGCGCGCCCTGGCGCGGGTGCCCGGCGACCGCACCGGCATCACCGGGCTTGTACGACCGCTGCGTCGGTGTCCGGCTGTTCAGCCGCGGGGCAGATAGCCGTGGAGGAAGGCGTGGACGCCGGCGGCCGCGATCTCGTGGATCTCGGCTTCGGACAGTGCGTCCACGCCTGCCCGGCCCCTGCCCCAGGTGTTGGTGACCAGCACCACGAAGTGCTGCGCCGCGAGTTCGGAGTCCTGGACGTGCAGCAGCCCGCGCTCGGCGAGCCGGGCCATGTGCGCGGCGAGTGTGCGCTGCACGCGCAGGGGGCCGGCCTTCTGCCAGGCGTCGTGGAGGTCGGCGGGGAAGTTCTCTCCCTCGGCGTTGATGCGGGCGACGATCGCGAAGTGGTCGGCGAACTCCGGAAGCGGCCGTACCCAGTCCTTGGCGAGGCCGACGAGGCGGGCCTCCAGGTCGGCGGCGCTCACCGTGTTGCCGAGATGACGCTCGATCATCGCCTCGTGGGCGGCGGCCACCTGCTCCGAGCTGTCGATCAGCACGGTGGTGAAGAGCTGTTCCTTGTTCTCGAAGTGGTTGTAGATGGTGCGGGTGGACACCTGGGCCTCGGCGGCGATCATTTCGATGCTCGCCCCCTGGTAGCCGACCCGGCCGAAGACCTTCCGGGAGGCTCGCAGGATGGCCTGCCGCTTCTCCGGGAACCCTTTGTGCGGCCGGTTCCGCCGGCTGTCCGCCCTGGCCATCGTGGCTCCTCCTCGTCGGGTGCAATGACCACTTTACTCATTGCAATGCACGTTGTACTTTACCCTCGTGGGCGCATCGCAGAGGCTCGACCAGGCAGGGGCGCCGTCAGGCGCCGGGGCCCCTCCGGGGTCCGGGGGCGCGTCAGGTCCGCGCTGTCCCTGGGGTCCGTGCTCCTCGGCCACCTGATCGTTCCGATGGCCATGTCCGGCACGGGCATCGCGCTTCCGCGTATCGCCGCCGACCCGGGCGGCAGCGGTGGTGCCCTGCAGTGGGTGGTCGCCGGCTGCTTCCTGGCCGCCTCCTGCCTGATGCTCGTCGCCGGCTCGCTCGGTGATCTCTTCGGGCGACGGCGGATCTTCGCCGTAGGGGCCGTGCTCTGTGCCCTCGGCACGGCGGCCGCCGCGTTCGCTCCGCATGTGCTGGTGCCGGACGCGGCCCGGACCCTGTCCGGGGCCGGCGGCCGTGAACAGATCGTGGAAGCAGGAGTGACAGAGAATGCGTACGCGTCTGCCGACGACGCCCATGGGCGGCACCGGTCTCGTGGTCCCCGTCCAGGGACTCGGCTGCATGCGGATGACCGAACCGGCCATGGCGACGGAGCCGTCCAGGGCCGCCGCCGTCATCAACCACGCGCTGGACCTCGGCGTCACGCTGATCGACACCTCCGACATGTACGGCCGGGGCCGCAACGAGGAACTCGTCGGCCGGGCCATCGGCCGCCGCCGTGACGAGGTCGTGCTGTGCACCCGGTTCGGTGTGGTCTTCGGCCCCGGCGACAGCTGGTGGGTGCGTGGTGACGCCCCCTTCGTACGGGCGTCCTGCGAGGCCAGCCTGAAACGCCTGGGCACCGATGTCATCGACCTCTACTACCTGGCCCGGCCCCCGGCGAACGTGCCGCTGGAGGAGACCGTCGGCGCCATGGCCGAGCTGGTCGCCGAGGGCAAGGTGCGCCACATCGGGCTCAGCGAGGTCAGCGGCGAGGAACTGCGCCGCGCCCACGCCGTGCACCCCGTCTCCGCCGTGCAGTCGGAGTGGTCGCTGGGCGCCCGCCGCGTCGAGAGGATGGTGCCGGTCTGCGCCGAACTCGGCGTCGGCGTGGTGCCCTTCTCGCCGAACGGACGCGGGCTGCTCTGCGCCGCGGACGACCGGTCGGCACAGTTCTCCCGGACGTTTCCGGGCCGGGAGGAACTGCCCGGGGTCCTGCGTGACATCGCCGGCGAGCACGGCGTACGGCCCGGTCAGATCGCGCTGGCCTGGGTGCATCACCGGGCCCGGGTGTGGGGCATCCCGGTCACCCCGATCCCCGGCACACAGCGGCTGCGCCACCTGGAGGAGAACGTCGCCGCGGCGAGCATCGTCCTCGGCGACGGCGAACTTGCGCGGCTCGACGCCGCGTCCCCGGCGGGCGTGTGAGCCGCAGCCGCACCGCTACGTCCCTCTCATCTCCCTTGCCTCTTTTTTCATCCCGTCTCCTCGTCGGTGGCCGACCGTCGGGAAACGCCCGTTGAGAAGAACTGAAGAACAAAGGAGCAACCAAACATGTCCACGGACCCCCTGAAGCTCGTCGTCATCCTGGGAAGCGTCCGCGAGGGCCGGTTCGGCGAGGTCGTGGCGCACTGGTTCGCCGGGCTGGCCAGGGAGCACAGCGCTTTCGACGTCGAGGTCGTCGATCTCGCCGAGACGGAGCTGCCGCTGCCCCTCCCCGCGACACCGCCCGCCATGGCGACCGAGGAGCTGCGCCCGGCCGGGATGCTCCCGCTCTCCGCGAAGCTGGCCGCCGCCGACGCGTTCGTCGTGGTGACCCCCGAGTACAACCACAGCTTCCCGGCCTCCCTGAAGGCGCTCATCGACTGGCACTTCACCGAGTGGCGGGCCAAGCCGGTCGGCTTCGTCTCCTACGGCGCCCAGAGCGGCGGCCTGCGCGCCGTCGAGCAGCTGCGCCAGATCTTCGCCGAGATGCACGCCGTCACCATCCGCGACGGTGTGGCCTTCCCGTTCTACTGGGAGGCGTTCGGCGAGGACGGCACGCCGCGTGACGCCGAGGGGACGAGCAGGGCCGTCAAGGTGATGCTCGACGAGCTCGCCTGGTGGGGCACCGCGCTCCACGAGGCCCGCGCCAAGTCCCCGTACAACCCTGGGGACTGACGCCTGGGCGGGGGCCGCCGCACGCCGGCGTCCGACCTCCGGCCGGTCAGTACAGCGGTGTCTGCGGCAGGTGATGTTCCGGCCAGAAAGGGTCGTGCGGAGGCTGGGGCGGGTTGGCCCGGGCTTCCGCAGCGGCCTTTGCGAGGCGGCTCGGCCATTCCGCCACCCACATCAGGGCGACCGTCCCGATGAGGGGCCAGAAGCCGTCGATGTGCAGCAGGCCGGTGAGCCACATGATGAACCAGAGCACCAGCGCGTTGACCGAGACGAGGATCAGCGACGCCACTCCGGGCACGGGCAGTGTCAGGGTCAGCGAGAACCGCAGATCGAACAGGGCGGCGACGACGGCGAGCGCCAGCCACTGCGGGCCCGTCGCCTCCACTGAGTCCAGCCATACCGCCGCGAGCGCCAGGCCCGCCCAGCACAAGAGGAAGCCGCTCAGCGAGAGCAGGGCCTCGGAGCGGCGGCCCTTGAACGGCACGGCGAGCACCCGCAGCAGCACCCTCTGCACGGCGAAGACGACAAGTCCGGTGGTGACGAGGACCTTGAGCCCACCGCTGAGTTCGACGTCCAGACCCAGCCCGGCACCGAGCTCCACCCCGGCCCACACCCCCAAGGGCCCCAACACCGTCAGGATGACGACCGGCAACGCCATGAACAGCCCGGCATAGACGAAATGCCTGCGCAGAGGCGCGAGGAACTCCCACTCGGAGGCGTCCCAGTCGGGCTCCTGCGCCATACGACGCCGATTCCGTGCCACGGCCCGCCCGAGCACCCACCCCACCGACAGGGGCACGACCATGGTGGCGGCGGTGAACAGGGCGGCGAGGAGGGCCACGGACTCCGCCCGCTCGCCCGCGGTGCCGTCGATCCGTAACGGGACCATGACCTCGGAGGCCGCCCACACCCCGACGGCCGCGCAGACCAGCTCCCCGACAACCCGCCCCGTTGTTTTCATAAAGGGAGGATTCCGCCCGGAGTGCCCCGGCGAAACCCCGCCGATACGGAGCCGCCGGTTCACCCGGCCGCGCTGTGCCGTGCTCCGTCCCCGCGGTCGAGTGGACGAGCGGAACCAGAGGCCGGCTCCGTATGAGAACGATCGTTCTTGACTGATCGTTCTCCAATCCCCTACAGTCATGGACATGGGACGACCACGTGCCTTCGACACCGACCAGGCCGTCAGCGCCGCGGCCACCCTCTTCGCCACTTACGGCTACGAGGGCACCTCGGTGGACGACCTGGTGACCGCCACAGGGGTTCACCGGGGGAGTCTCTACAAGGTCTTCGGCTCCAAACGGGGCCTGCACCTGACCGCGCTGCGACGGCACCTCGATCACGAGATCCACCCGACGACCTCCGCCATCGCGGCCCTCACCGCCCCCGAGCAGGCCCTGGCCGCGGCCATCGCCTCGTACGACGACGGCCCGGCCGCCGGGCTCCTCCTGCTCGCCGCCGCCGAGCGCGCCCCGCACGACCAGGAGGTCGCGGCACTGGTCGCCGAAGGCATCACCGCACTGGAGGACGCCCTGCGTCCGACCCATGGCGACGCCGCCCCGCAACTCGCCTCGACCGTCCTCGGCGCCCGCCTGCGCCTGCGGGCCCGGCCGGCCACCACACCCAAGGAGAAGTGACATGGCCCTGATCTCCGTTGACCGTGAACGCGGCCTGCTGACCGCCGAACTCCAGGGCCTCGACAAGCTCTGGGCCCTCAAGAGCCGTCTGGAGATTCCCCTCGCCCACGTCCGCGGTGCCACCCACGACCCCGGCATGGCCCGGGAACCGAAGGGCATCCGCACCGGCGGCACCTACGTCCCCGGCGTGATCACCGCCGGCCGCTTCCGCCGCGACGGCGAACGCTCCTTCTGGGACGTCAAGAACCCCGACAAGGCGGTCGTCATCGAACTCGCCGACGCCGGCGCCTACGACCGCCTCGTCCTCGAGGTCGACGACCCCCGAGCCACCGTCGCCCTCATCGAACAGGCCATCGCCCACAGGTGAAGCACGGGGGCCGTCCGCGTCCCCTGGGGCGCGGGCCCCGCCGATGCCCCACCGACGAGGCGCAACGGAAGTGCGGACACGTCCGGCACACCGGCGCCCGTCGGCCCCTTCCCTCAACGGCCTTCTCTCCCCGGCACCTTGGACATCCGCCGATCGCCGTCCTGCCAACTCGCCGATGTCTCGGGCCGGAAGGCGACCGGGAACCGCCAACGCACTGCACGGGAACGGCTTGTCCGTGCCCCTGGGAAAGGGAGCACAGTACGGGAGATCTACCACCCGAACTGGGCAACCGCAGCCGCGGACGAACACGTCGCCGATGCCGCCTGCCCCATGGGGACGCTCACTTGACAACAGCCGGCACGCCGCCGACGGCCAGGTCGGCGGTGTTTCCCGCGGGATACGGTTGTCCGGCGCCAGACCGGCCGTCAATTCACCTCTGCATCACGTGAGTTCAGCGTACGAATATCACGTGATCGCCCGCCTGTACGGGCACGCTGGGGGCTCGGCTTTGAAGAACGGCGGGCAGGAGACAGCAGATACGCAGAAGTGGGCCCGAGGTGCGCATCGGCTGGTTCGAAGTCGAGACTCAAAACCCCTTCGAGGCTGCGCAGGATGCCCGGCCAAGGGCACACCTGTCAGCCGGAATGGTCGTGCAGAAGCGATACAACCGCCATGTGCCCGGCTCACTTTCCGGCCTCCGGCCCGTACCACTGAAGTGCCTGGCCGGTGACGGCGGCGATGCATTCGAAGTCCCGGTCGCGGTGCAGGAGGGTCAGCCCCTGCAACTCGGCCGTGGCGGCGACCACGAGGTCGACGGCTCCGGCACTGCGGTGCTGTCCGTGCTGGGTGAGCATCTCCTGGACCTGCCAGGCGCGGTCGTAGGCACGGTCGTCGACCGGAACCCAGCCGAAGAGCAGGCGCAAGTCCTCGATGACCCGTGCACGGTCGGCGCTGGAACGCGCGCTGCAGAGGAACTCCAGCTCGGTGATGGGGCAGGTCGCGACCAGCCCGGCTGCCACCGCCTGGTCCCATCCGTACTGCTCGGCGTCGCCGCGCAACATGCGGGCGAGCGCGCTGGTGTCGATCAGGAACTGCGCGGCGTTCACCGACGGTAGTTCCTCTTGTCCTCGAGGAGATCGAGGTCGAAGGCACCCTCGGCTGCCGCCGCCCGCAGGCGGGTGAGGGCGAGAGACCGCCGCCGGTTCTCCAGCACCTCGCGCAGCGCGGTGTTCACCGTCTCTTTCTTGGTGCGGGTGCCGAGGGCCTTGGCCACCTCGGCGACCAGCTGGTCGTCGAGGTCGATCACGGTGCGAGTCATCGAGCACACCTCTGTTGTATATATAAGGTGCTATCAAGGATATACGCGCTTGTTGCACAGGGACGCCGGAGACGGGCGGGTTTCATCCTTCGGAGAGCGGGTGACGTGAATCGAACTCGCGCTCTCAGCTTGGAAAGCCAAGGTGTTCTGGGGGTTTGCTGCGGGTGTTGGCGTGCGACTCAAGAGTGCCGACGCCTGATGGGCAGGGTCGCTGGTCCCCGGTGTTTCCCGTGGTTCTCCCTACGATCCGGCGCACGTCCGGCACGGCCTCTGCTGGACGGCGCTGTTTGTGGGCAAGTCCGATGCGTGGGTCCTCGCAGCCGCCCGGACGGGTGATTTATCGCGTAAACGGGTGACCACGAGTTGCGGTCTTCACGCCTCTGGGGGATCGCGCTGATATCTGCGTGTTGATGCGTTTTTGCGCCAGTACGAGAAGGAGAGTGCATTGACACGCAGGATGACGGCATTCTTTGCCGTCGCCGGACTGCTGGCTGCGTTGCTCGGCCTGACCGCCCCCGCTCAGGCCGATTCCGCACGGCAGCTCAAGGTCACCACGTACAACATCTATCAGGGCGCCCCCCTCACGCCGCTGCTCACAGCACCCACTCTGCCGGAACTCATCAGACGAGCCGGCATCGCCTACGACCAGATGGTCGCCACCGACTTCCCGTCCCGTGCACGGGCCATTGCCAAGCTGTTCCGCCGGGAGAAGCCCGAGGTCGTCGGCCTGCAGGAAGTCGCCCTCTGGAAGAAGGGACCGCTGACCGGCTCCCTCACCACCACCTACGACTTCCTCGACATCCTGCTCCGGGAACTGCGCGCGGTCGGCCTCCATTACCGCGCCGCCGCGATCGACACGACCTTCAGCGCCACCCTGCCGATCAGCGCCACCGAAAGGGCGAGCTTCACCGACCGCGACGTGATCCTGACAAAGGACAGGCTCCCGGTCACCCATGCGCAGTCGCACCTCTACACGGCGAGGCTCGTCGTCACCACCCCGGCCGGCCTCACCTTCACCATCCCGCGCGGCTGGTCGGCGGTGGACGTCGGCCTCGGCCACAAGCCGAAAGCGGGCCCGAAGACCAACGACCAGTCGCACACGGTGCGGGTGGCCACTACGCATCTGGAGCCGACGGCGGCGTCCATCCGAAACGCCCAGGGCAACGAACTGCACACCGCACTGGCCCAGTCGCCGTACCCGGTCATTGCGGTCGGGGACTTCAACTCCCTGCCCACGGACGCCACGGGCCCGTACGGCACGTTCACCTCCGGCGGTTACGACGACGCCTGGCGGGCTGTGCACGGTCCCGGGGGCGGATTCACCGCCCGGCAGGACCCCGATCTGCGCAACCTGCCATCGAAGCTGGATCACCGCATCGACTACGTCTTCTACCAGCCCTCACGGTTGTCGGCGGTCGCCGCCGAAGTGATCGGGGACCGTCCGAACGAGCGGACACCCAATGGACTGTGGCCGTCCGATCACGCCGGTCTGGCGGTGACGCTGCGTCTCAGGCAGTGTTGACGCGGCCCTGCCCGACACGGTGGTCGGCGAAGCGGCTGGGGGTGGCGGCGCTGCTTCGACGCGAATGATCATGGCCCCGTAAGCTTCCGGCGCGTCGGGCAGTTTGCGGACCTGCCCGGTGAAGCACGACGTCGGGGCCATGATCTTCGAGGCTCGCGCCAAGGCGGCGCTGTAAAGCCGTGGAGCCGACCGCCCCAGCCGCGACGTACCCCTTCTCCGGGGAGATCGGCTGAGTGCTGTGCGCGGCACGGACGCCGGCCGGGCGGGAGCGGGGCGTAGGCAGGAGCGCAGGCCTGGCCGGGGGACCGGGCCTGCGCGCGACGCGCTTGCGCGGCGCCTTGAAAGAAGCAGAGAAAGCGGTGACTCAGCTGGCGACGTGATGCTTGAAAGCGTGTGCGCACGGCGGGAGTTCAGCGTTCTGGCGGTGGGCGAGTGGCAGGAAGAGCACTGGTCGGATCGCCCAGGTGATGCGGGTGTTGGCGTGTGTGAGCGTTACGGTGCAGGGTTCGCGTCGCAGTAGAGCACGACGTGTTTCAATGCGGTCCTCGTACAGCCACGCCCAGGCTTCGTCCAAGGCGTCGGCGTCGAGCATGGGTGAGATGGTCCGGAGTGCGACCGCGACCCACCGGTCGGCCTGAGCCGCTGAGCAGGCGTCGAAGGAGGCCAGGAGCACCGGCTCCTTCGTGCCGCCTCTGACAGCTTCGGTCCAGCACTCGCACCAGTAGCCTCGCCGGATCCTGCCGACCCCGGTGGGCGGTCGTTCGGTGCGTGTGGCGTGCACTTCAGAAGGCTGTGCGGGGTGAGGCGGGGCGAGTGACGCGGTCGGTTCCTCATCGGGGAGAGGAGCGGGGTTTTCCGTTCCTGGTGGGGTGGGCAGGGGAATCTCGGCCCAGCATCGCTTGCCCGTGGGAGTCGGCTCGGCACCGTGCCGGCCGGTGAGAGCGGCCACCCGGAGCAGACCACGCCCGCTCTCGCTGTCCTCGGTCGGGAGGCCGGGCAGGGGAAGCCGCGAGCCGGAGTCGCGGACTTCAATGCGCAGAACGGTCCCGGTGAGCCGGACAGCCGGCAGAATCCGGCCGGCACCGACATGCCGCACTGCATTCGTGAGCAGTTCACTGATCACCAGGGCTGCGGTGTGTACGACATCGTCGTCCAGTCCCGCATTCCAACGCCGTATCCCGTTCACGGCCTGGTGCCGCGCGGTGGTGACCGCGTGTGCCGTGGCCGGTACCGAGAAAGCAAGCCGGTGCGCTGCCATGGGTGACCTTCCTTGCGACAGTGGCGTCGGTGGTGCCGCTTCAAGGAACCAGTCGGTTGTTGTGGCCGTTTGGGCCATGCGCCGCTGACGCATGGGGTATGCAAGAGCTGCATCGAAGCGAAACCCGGCTGATTCACGCCCTGTTGAGCAGGCAGGATCGGCGATGGAAGGGGCCGTGGCGGATGACCGAGGCGTGCGGCGAAGCCCGGCGGATCGGTGAAGTGATGCGTCGGGCAAGGGTGTTGCAGAGGCGCTCGCAGAAGGAGGTCGCTGCCGCGCTCGGTTGTCACCAGTCCAAGGTGAGCCGCCTGGAGAGTGGTCGTGGCACGGAGGACATCCGTGTCCTACGGGCTGTTGCGCAGGAACTCGGCATTCCTCCCGGACAGTTGGGGCTCGCAGCCGTGCCTGACGTCTCCGCCGCCGATTTCGGAGCTGAGGACATGCGTCGTCGTACGTTCCTTGCCGCCGGCGTCGTGGCTTTCGTGTCTCCTGCCGACTCGGTCGTCGCCCGTGACGAACTCGTGCAGGCCCTCTTGCCCGGGCTGGACCCGGCAGGCACCGCCGCTCCGCTTGACACGACCGTTCTGCGCAAGAGGGTCGGCGAGGCCCGCAGGCTCTTCCACACCTGTGACTACACGGCACTGGAGCGCATGCTCCCCGGCCTGATCGCCGACCTGCGGAAGGCCGCACAGGACGCGAGAGCCATGGACGCGTTCTCGCCGCTCCTGGCCACGGCGTACCAGACCGCGACCAGTCTGCTGCTCAAGCAGCGCGACCAGGGGACTGCCTGGCTCGCCGTCGGCCGTGCGATGGCCGAGGCCGAACGCTCCGGTGACCCGCTGATCCTCGCCTCGAGCGTCCGCGTACAGGCTCATGTCCTCGCCCGTGAGAGGCACACCGCGCAGGCCGTCGCACTTGTGCGCCGCACCGCCGACCAGCTCACCGGTTCCTACGACCGCCGCTCCCCTGAATACCTCGCGGCTGTCGGACTGCTGCTCCTGCGCGGTGCGACCGCGGCCGGCGGTGGAGGTGACCGCGCCGCCACGGAGGAATTCCTCTCCAAGGAGAGGGAGGTGGCACGGTACGTCTCCCTCGACCGGCCCGACGCCTGGGCCACCTTCGGCCCCACCAACGTGGCCCTTCACGAAGTCAGCGCACGGGTGGCCCTGGGCGACGTCGGCCTCGCTCTTCGAGCGGCCCACCCGCTCATGCGCCGCCGCATCCCCGTTCCGGAGCGCCGGGCCGCGCTGTGGCTGGAGGTGGCCCGGGCCTACAGCCGGCAGGGGCACCTTGCCGAGGGCTACCGGGCCCTGTGTGTCGCCGAGACGTGCGCCGCACAGGATGTCCGCCGTCCCGCCGTCCGCGATCTGGTCGCGGAGATGGCGGCTCGCGACCGCCGCCGTACTCTGCCCGGACTGCATCAGCTCAGCCGACGACTCGGAGTGTTTGCGTGACCGATCCGACAGCCGTGGGGAAGAGACCCTTCTTGTACGTCGTCGTCTGCGCGTGCGGCATCGCCGCCGATGCCGGCAAGCTGATCACGGCCGCGCGGCAACGGGGCTGGGACGTCGGTGTCGTCGCCACCCCGCAGGGAGCGGCCTTCCTTGACGTCGAGGCCGTCCAGAAGCAGACCGGCCACCCGGTCCGCTCCGCCTGGCGCACACTCGGTGAGGCACGTCCTCTGCCGCCCGCCGATGCCATCGCGGTCGCCCCGGCCACCTTCAACACGATCAACAAGTGGGCCGCCGGGATCTCCGACACCCTTGCCCTGGGCATCCTGTGCGAGGGTACGGCATGGGCGTCCCCATCGCCGTTCTGCCCTACCTGAACGCCGCCCAGGCGGCCCACCCGGCCTATGCGCGGAGTCTGGACAGGCTGCGTGAGATGAACGTCATGATCGGCACCTACGTGCCGCACAGGCCGAAGGCCGGTGATGGGGCGGACCGTTTCCGGGGGGAGGAGGCCCTGGACCTTCTGGAGCCGCGGCTCGGCCGGCGGCCGTGAGGTACGGCCCACCGAGGGAAGCCCCCAAGTGAAGTGGTGCGTATCTGGCGTGCTTCTGGCACGGATCTGGCACGCGGTGGCTGATCATCGCGCACAAACAACAAGGCCCAGGTCTCTGACCTGGGCCTTCTTCAAAGAGCGGGTGACGAGAATCGAACTCGCGCTCTCAGCTTGGGAAGCTGCGATCATTCGCGGTCAGTGCGGACGCTGACCTGGGCAAATGGTTGGGCTGCGGCTTCATTGGCAGCGCTCGCGTTACCTTGATTCCCCGCTGTCCCCCGCTCGTTCTGGTGCGCATGTGGTGCGGTGACCGGTGTTGGCCCATCACACATCGACCGCGGGTACGAAGCCAACGCGGCTGGTGGTCGGCCCGGACCCTGAGTGGAGGGGCGGGTGCCTGTGCCAACCACCTCCGGCTCTGTCAGTCGACGAGTTAGCGCAACTCGGGGATGCTCCGGCAGACCTGATCTACCCTTTGATCGTTGAGGTCGCGCTACGTCGCCTAGTGCATACAGTTAGTGAGGAGACTGCATCATGCCAGCTCACCAAACCAACGCCCGCACTCTACTCATGCGAATCTTTGACAGCTGGCATCAAGAGAACGTTCCGCAGTCCTCAGCGGATACGGCGTTCGAGATTTTCGCCTCTGAACTTGCCTTGCGCCCGTATGGGCTCGGGTTGGAGAATATTCAGGATGGAATTGTAGGGTCCGGGCAGGACGGCGGAATTGATTCGGTCTTCACCTTCTGGGACGATAATCTCCTGGATGAAGACTCCGACCTATTCTCTGAGCATCGCAAGCCAAGTGATTTCTCGCAGGAGCGACTCCTTGAACTGTGGGTGATTCAAGCTAAGCGCAGTGCATCGTTCGAAGAAGCTGCTCTGGATAAACTGGAAAACACTCTTCGGCGTATCCTGGACCTGAGTCAAGATCTCGATGGGCTTCGGGGGCTCTACAATGAGAGCCTGCTGTCCCGTGTGAATCTATTCCGGCGTGCTTGGGAAAAACTCCTTGTGCGCAGGCCTAAAATTTCCGTTAATGTCGTCTATGCTACGCCGGGGGATGTTCAGGGAGTAGCTCCGCAGGTCCTGGTGAAGCAGGGAATGTTGCGTAAGGCTTTGCTCGATCTGTTTCCTCCCGGCGCGGCTGTCGCGTGTGATTTGCTCGGAGACCGTGAACTTCTCGCGCGCTTCAATGAGAAGCCATCTTATTCCCTGCCGATGAAGTTCCAGGAGAACGCGACTAGTGGAAACTCTCACGTAGCCCTGGTGCGGCTGTCCGACTACTTCGATCTAATTACAGATGAGCACGGTAAGTTGCGTCGCTATCTGTTCGACTGGAACGTGCGGGATTATCAAGGGCCAGTCACAGTAAATCAGGAGATTCGACGAACTCTTGAGAACCCAGAAAGTCCCGAATTTTGGTGGCTGAACAACGGGGTCACGATTATCTGCAGTGATGCGACGACGGGGGGTAAGACGTACACGCTGACGGACATCCAAATCGTCAACGGCCTACAGACAAGCCATACCATCTATGAAGTCTTGCGGGCCGATAGGAATGCCCCTGTCGGAGAACGTATGCTTTTGGTTCGCATTATCTCGACCACTGACCGAAAGACTCGTGATCAGGTGATCAGGGCCACTAACCGGCAGACTCCAGTCAATGATGCCTCGCTACGGGCAACCGATGAAATCCAGCGAAATATCGAAGACTATTTCCTGGTCAACGGCTGGTATTACGACCGTCGTAAGAATTACTACAAGAATGAGGGTAAGGATCCGGCAAAGATCATCGGTATCCCTCTGCTTGGGCAAGCCTTGACCGCTATGGGGTTGTGCCGACCTGACAAGGCGCGCGGAAAGCCGTCGTCTCTGCTCAAGAATGATGACGATTACTTGCAAGTATTCAATCCGAAGGTTGATCTCAGCGTTTTTCTCTGGGCTGCTCAAACTCAGCGAAAGGTGGATGTTTTCCTTCACTCGGAACTTGCGAGTGCCACGCAAGGTGAGCGAAATAACCTGAAGTTCCACCTGTCGATGTTGGTGGCGGTCAAGCTCGCTGGCGGCCGGATTCATGATCCTCAGCAATTGAAGCGTGTGGTGGAGGTCAATGCGCAGCTTGATTCCGATTTTCTTGAGGAGCGCCTTAGTGTTTTGAAAGAGCTAACCGCGGCCTATCTGAAGAATGGTAACACCACACTCGAAAAGGCGGCAAAGAGTCAACAGTTCACGAATTACATCCTGGGTCGTCTTGGCGTCTGAACCGAAGAGAACCAGTGGAGGATTGTCAGGTCGGCGGAGCGATTTTGGGCGGGAGCTGCTTTGGCGCGAGTGATCATGGCCCCGTAAGCTGCTGGCGCGTCGGGCAGGTGGTGGACCTGCCCGGTAAAGCCCGACGTTGGGGCCATGATCTGCGAGGCTCGCGCCAAAGTGGCTGCCTAAAATCGCGGAGCCGACCGCCCCAGCCATGACGCACCCTCTTCTCCGGCGGCAAGCGGCGGCTTGCCTCAGCGTGCGGCACGGGCGCCGGCCGGGCTGGAGCGGGGCGGAGACAGGAGCGCAGGCCCGGCCGGGGGCCGGGCCGCGCGCGGCGAGCGGCAGCGAGCCGCACTTGAACCCGTAAAGAAGGTTGTAACTCAGTCGTTGGACGGGATGCGCCACAAGGGCGCTGCGTACTGCTCTGGGCGATGGCTGATGAGCAGTCGGCGCAGGGCTTCTCTGTGGGAGCCGTTGAGGTTCAGGGCCTCGGTGAGGTGGCGGAACGTGGTGTGGGTGACGCCGCGGGCTCGGGCTTCGCTGTGGAACTGGTCGAGCCGGGACAGTACGTCGTTGGGGTCCAGCTTCGTCGGCGGCTGTTCGGTGAGCCAGGTCGCCTTGTTGCGTTCGTAGTCGATTTCCGAGAAGCCGCAGATCTCGCGGCTGTGTGCCTCGGCCTCGTCCAGGGTGGCGGTGGTCATGACGGCGCGGGCCAGGCTGTTGCGGCTGAGCGCGTCGTCCAGGTCGACTTCGTGGACCGTGGGGCCTTCGTCGGTGAGGGGGACGGGAAGGCCGGCGTCGCGTACCTCGCAGGTGCCGCGGGCTCCTCGGGCTGTTGCGGCGAGCATGGCTGTGGCCTCCGAGGGGTGCCATTGCAGGATGCCGCCGATCGCATCCACATCCTCGGCTGTGAAGGTGTGGACGAGGGGGCCGAACAGGGGACGCAGGTCGTCGGGGGAGAGTTCGCCGTCCAGGCCGGGGCCTGCGATCAGGAGGCGGATCGGTGCGTTGACCTGGCAGCAGGCGGCGAGGGTGAGGGCGTCGGCGAGTGGGCTTTTGAGGGTGGGTTCGTCGCCCCGGGCGAGGATGTCGCCGCCGACGTCGAGCAGGTCGATCGATGCCGGGGCCAAGTGGGTCACCAGCTCTTCGAGCTGACGGGTGATGCCCTCGGCGCCGTGGTGGGGGTCGAGCAGGGCCAGGGTGTGGGGCAGCTCTGCTGCGAGACGGGGGAGGGTGGAGCCTCCTGGAGGGATCGGCCGGGCCGTGGCCGGTACCGACCGGACGGACCGAGTGAGCTGCTCGAGTCCCGTGAAGCCGTCGGCTCCCCGTGGCCCCGGGCGCGGGTCGATCAGGAGGCGGTCCCAGGCGTACGTGAAGATCACCGCCTGGTCCTCGTCGCCGTAGAGGGCGGCGTGAAGCATTGCGGCGGCGACTGCGTCGCCCCCTCCTCCTGCTGCGACGATCAACCGCGTCATGCGGTCAGACTACGGGTTCAGGGGTTGGCCACTCACCCTATAGTGGCTAGAGGCCATAGCCACTTGGACAGAAAGGAGGGGGGATGCCTCAGATCGAAGAGGCTCTGCCGAAGTACCTCCAGATCGCCCATTACATCCGCGACCAGATCCTTCGGGGTGACCTGCGGCCAGGGGACGAGGTCCCCTCGGAACGGCAGCTCGCCGCGGACTGGAACGTGTCCCGGCCCACGGCCGCACGGGCACTGCAAGCGCTGAGCCATCAGGGCCTGGTCGAGAAGCGCCAAGGGTCGGGCACCTACGTGCGCAGCCTCGAAGTGAACCGGCGCGCACGGGAGTTGTACGGGCGTGCCCGGCAGACCGGGAAGATCTATACGCCCGGAGAGTACGCGGTGATCACTTCGGCCGGGTGGACGGAGGCCCCGGACTACGTCGCCGAGGCCCTGGGCCTGGTGAAGGACCGTCGAGCCGTGCACCGCCGGCGTGTGACCAACAATCAGGACGGTCCGATCACGCTGTCCACCTCGTGGTTCGCTCCGGACGTCGGCCGGCGTGCGCCCAGGCTCATGGATCCCGAGCGGATCACGGAAGGGACGCTCATGTACGTCGAGAAGATGACGGGGCGTCAAGGCAGCTACGCCGAAGACCGCATGTGCGCTCGGGCCGCCACGGACGAGGAGGCGGCCGACCTGCGGTTGGAGCCGGGTTCCCCGGTCCTCGTCGTCCATCACGTCGTCTTCGACTTGCAGGACCGGCCCCTGGAGTTCGCCGAAGCCACCTACCCGCCTCACCGCTGGGCGTTCGAACAGGGGTACCCCCTCACCTGATTGACGACTCGCCGGTTCCGGTGAATCGCTTGCGCCTCCAAAGTGGCTAATGCCACTATCCAGAAAGTGGCTAATGCCACTTGAAGGAGAAGGGGGCACGACGTGACGAGTCGGCGGCCGGAGCGGGATGCGCGCTTAGCGTGCCGGGGGTGTCGGGGGCGTGGGTGGAAGCGCGTCGGCTCCCGGACGGAGCTGGCGCTCTCCACGGCCAATGACCGCAGCCGTGCCACGTCGAAGCGGCGCTGCCTCGACTGCGACGGCAGCGGCAAGGAGTGAGCACGCATGGCCTACACGATCGACCGCTATCCCTGCGAGGGCTCACCGCGGCTCGGAGCGATGACCTTGCATCCTGAGCCCGAGTCCGTGTCCCGCGCCCGGCGCTGGTTCCGGAAGTTCATCGCTCCGTACAACCCGGCCTGCTCGATCGACGACTGCACGCTGATGATCTCGGAGCTGGTGACCAACGCCATCCGCTACGGGAGGTCGGACGAGCCCTGGCTGGTGCGGGTCGAGTGGTATCGCGAGGGAACCTCGCTCCGTGTCGAGGTGCACAACCCGGGTTTCCCGGCGAACGTGCGCCTGCGGCACCCCGACGCCGACGACGCGCACGGGCGGGGGCTGCTCCTGGTCGACTCCATCGCCGACTCCTGGCACTCCGGGCCCAGCCGCTTCGGCGGGACGGTCGTCTCCTTCGTGGTGGCCGATGCCTGGCCGGCGTGATGGGATAGCCCTCTGCTTCTCCTGCCGGTGTGCAAGTGTCGCTAGTCTGGTTGACCAGTTGACTTGGCCAATCTCGACGGGCGGCGTTCATGGCATATGAAGTGGAGCCACCGAAGTACGTGCGCCTTGCGCAGACGCTTCAGCGTCGCATTGAGGACGGCACGTATGCGCCCGGCACCCGCGTGCCCAGCGAGAACCAGCTGGTGCAGACCTTCGGGATGTCCCGCCCGACCGTCGTCCGAGCGCTGGAGCTGCTGAAGCGGGACGGCTGGCTCGAGTCCCGGCAGGGCTACGGCACGATCGTCCGAGCCCGCCCGGAGGTCGTCGAGCGGAAGGACCGGCGGGGGCGTGAGGCGCTGGAGCGTGACGAGGCGCGGAGCGCGGGCCGTCTGGTCGACGTCGGACGCGTGCCCGTCCCGGCTCGGGTGGCCTCGGCGCTCGGCCTGCCGAAGAGCGCTGAGGTCCTCATGCGCCGCTTCCTGGTCGAAGAGGACGGCGAAGCCGTCGAGCTGGTCTCGTCGTACTTCCCCGCCGGCATGGTCGAAGGCACCGAGCTGGAGGCCGACGCGCCTCTGAGCGGGAGCACCCGCGAACACCTCGAAGCACGGAAGAAGGTCCGCTTCGACCATGTGACCGAGCGGGTTTCGGCTCGGCTGCCCGAAGCACGTGAGGCGGAGCTGCTGGAGCTGCCGGACGGTGTTCCCGTGCTGAGCGTCCTGGTCGTCGCGCGTGACGCCTCCGGTCGCGCCTTGCAGGTCTCCGACGTGCTTCTTCCGGCCGACCGGCAGGAACTCGAGGACACCTACCGTCTGAACTGACACCGCCCTTCGGGCGAGACTCCGGCGAAAGCGGCTTGACAAGTCAACCTGTCATCCCTAGCGTCAAACTTGCTAAGTCAACTTGTCAGGTTGGCAAGTTGGTCGACTCTCAGAAGGAGCAATCCCTGTGCGTGTGATCCGCGTTGATGCCTCGACCGCCACGATCCTGCTCACCGAGGCTCCGGCGCCGAAGGTGCGCGACCGGCAGACCGGTGAGATCGCCAAGGACGCGGTGACCGGTGAGGCACTGATGACCGTCGGCGTCGTCTACATCGACGAGGGCGAGTCGTCGCTGATCCAGGTCACCGTCCCGGAGAGCGGCGTGGCCGAGGGCCTGACGGTCGGTGCCCCGGTCTCGCTGCCGGGGCTGGTGGCACGGCCGTGGCAGAGCGTCTTCAACGGCCGGGAGCGGCACGGCATCGCCTATCGGGCGACCGCCGTCACCCCGGGTGCCTTCCCGCTGGCCGAAGCGGGCTGATCGCTGTGACGGACCTGGTGACGTGGGCCGAGCTGGGCGGCCTGCTCGCTGCGGCAGGCGGCGCCGTCTACGCCCGACACGCCCACCCGGCGGCGTACTGGTCCATGGTCGGGCTGCCGCTCACGGTGGTCCGGCTGCTGGCCTCGTACTCCTCGACCATGGACGCCTGCGGTCTGACCGTCGAGCCGTCCCGGTGGCGGGCGCTGGCCGTACGGGCGACCACCCGTCGTGAGATCCGGCCGGTGCCTCCTCGGCGGGGCGTCATCCGGCCCACCACGACCGGCCTGCGCATGCGGCTGCGGCTGGCTCCGGGACAGGAGCCGGCGGATCTGGCGGCCTCCACCGAACGCCTCCGGCACGCCTGGGGTGTCCACGCCGTCCATGTGCGGGACATCAAGCCGGGCGTCGTCGAACTGCGGCTCGTCGGCTTCGACGTGCTGCGGAAGGTGCGGATGCCCCGTCGACTGGACGGCGGTCCCCTTCGGATCCCGGTGGCGTTACGGGAGGACGTGACCGCGTTCGTACGGGACTACCGGGCCGTACCGCATGAGCTGGTGCTCGGCGCCACGCTCTCGGGCAAGTCCATGTACCTGCGGAACCTGCTGACCGGGCTCGCCGCCCAGCCGGTGGCCCTGGTCGGCATCGACTGCAAACGCGGGGTCGAGCTGGCGCCCTTCGCCCCTCGGCTCTCCGCCCTGGCGACCGAACCGGACCAGGCGGCCGAGCTGCTTCCCGTGCTCGTGAAGGAAATGGAGGACCGATACGACCTGATCAAGGCCCGGCAGGGCATCGCGCCCGACACCCCGGAACAGCTGATCACCTCGGACATCTGGGGGCTGCCGGAGGACGAATGCCCGGCCCCGATCGTGCTGTTCATCGACGAAGTGGCCGAACTCTTCCTCGTCGCCACACGGAAGGAGGAAGAGCGGCGGGACGAGATGGTCACCCAGCTCATCCGGCTCGCCCAACTCGGCCGGGCCGCCGGTATCCATCTCGAAGTGTGCGGGCAGCGCTTCGGCGCCGAACTGGGCAAGGGCGCGACCATGCTCCGCGCTCAGCTCACCGGCCGTGTCTGCCACCGTGTGAACGACGAAGCCTCGGCCAAGATGGCGCTCGGCGACATCGCCCCTGAGGCCGTCCTCGCGGCCTGCGCCATCGCCCCCGAGCTGCCCGGTCTGGCCGTCGTCGGCGACACCTCCGGCGGCTGGTCCCGCATCCGCACTCCCTACCTCTCCCTTGCCGATGCCGCGGCCACCTGCCGCGCGACGGCGGATCTCACCCCCGACGTACCGGCGCTCGATCCCTTCCGGCCGTACGTCCCGCCGATGCCGGTGGAAGCGTCCGGGCCCCTGGCCACGACGCAGCCGGCCACCGAGTAGACGCACTCCCTCCCCACGGCCGGCACGGCCGTTCCGTGCCACGTCCCTACCCCCTCCATGCCTGGAACCGGAAGGAGTCGTGCCGTGCGTGTCCTGTCCGCCCGCCTCGACGCCGTACTCGTCCAAGCGCTGATCGCCGCCGCGCTGTCCTTCGCCCACCTGCACGACCTGGCTGCCGCTGCCGGGCAGGACGGCTGGAAGGCATGGGCCTACCCGGTCTCCGTCGACCTGCTGCTGGTGGCGGCCTGGCGTCGGCTGCGCTCCGGTGAGGCGAAAGCGGCCGGGTGGTGCTGGTTCCTCGTCGCCCTGACCGCCTCGCTCGGCGCCAACGTCGCCACGGCCGGGCTGCTCGACCTGAACGCCGTACCGAACTGGCTGCGCATCCTCGTCGCCGGATGGCCCGCGGTCGCCTTCCTGGGCGGGACACTGCTCGCCCACGGAGCAACCGCGCATGCCTCGACGGGAAAGCGCGAGTCGGCCCCGGAACCCGAGGCGCCCCAAGCCCCTGCCTCTGCCCCTGAGTTGCCCGCTGCGGAGCCGGAACCGGTTCCGCCCTCCACGCCCCCGGTTCCGCCGGCGCTTCTCACACTCGCGCGCAAGGTCGCCGACGAACACCGCGCCCGGACCGGAACGCCCATCGACACCTCGACCCTTCGCGCCCGGCTCGGCGTCCCGCTGCCGCTGGCCGAAGCCATCGCCACCCACCTCACCTGACCCGGAGGACTTTCCACCGTGCGCCAGTCCACGCTCCGCGCGCTGAACCGCGCCGCCAAGCTGACCCGACAGAACCGCTTCGCCGAAGCACTGCTCATCGCCGAGCCCGTGATCCTCACCGCTGACAAGTACGAGGGCGCGGAGATCCGGCGGTGGCTGCTCGACCGCGTCGCCGACTTCACCGGCGAGAACCACAAGAACTCGAAGGAGCTGCCCTGATGCCCGCCAACCCGCGTTTCCGCCGCGTCGTCCGCATCGGCTCCGTTCAGGTCGCCACCTACTACGACGGCCGGGGCCACGAGAAGCACACCGCCGCCTGCACGGCCCCGCGCTGCGGCTTCTCCGCCGACTACGACAGCCGGGCCGCCGCCGAGCTGGCCGCCCGCACCCACCGCTGTGCCGTCCGCTGAAGGAGTCCCCGTGACCGTCTCGCTGCCGCTCGTCTTCGTCCTGGGCGTCATCGCCTGGGCCGCGATCAGGTTCCTCGGCGTCCGCCTCTGGGTCGCCGTCGTCATCGCGCTGTTCGGCTTCTGGCTCTCGCACACCTTCCTCGCCCCCGCCATCGAGTCCGGCACCCGCTCCGGGATCGACGTCGTCAACGGCACCCACGAGTGACAAGGAGGACCACCGTGCTCCGCCCCAAACTGCCCGACACCCCGACCCTGCCGACGACAACCGTCACCCCTCAGCACACGCAGGCCCCGGCCTCCTCGGCCGGCCGCCCGGTCGCCCCGCGCGTGGGCGTCGGCGTCGGCGTGGTCGCCGCCGTGGTCGTCGTCGGAGTCGTGTTCACCGCGCTCCTGGCGGCCGTCGCCGTCTCGGCCGTGTCCGTGGCCGTCGTCGCCGTGGTCCTGCGCTCCCTCCTCAGCAGCGCGCACCAGCGCTGACCGGCCGCCGGGGCGGCAAACGCCGCCAAGCATCCCGCCGCCCCGGGGTCGATGCCTCCCAACCGTCGCAACAGCTGAAAGGAACTCCCATCATCACCCAGCAGACCCCGCCCCCGCTGGCGGAACTCTCCATGCTGGCCTCCCTCGGCACCCTGCCCGAGCTGGCCCGCCAACTCTCCACCCTGGGCGGCTGCACCCGCCCCGTCCGCCTCGACGGCCATCGCACCGAGTACGCGGTCGACACCATGACCGGCGAGATCGGCCGCGTCCTGCACCACCTCGACTCGGCCGACCTGCCCGCCGGTCAGCTCCTCGTCCGCTGCAACAACCGCCGCGCCACCCGGTGCGCGGCCTGCGCCGAGACCTACCGCCGCGACACCTTCCACCTGATCACCGCCGGACTGCGCGGCGGCAAGGGCCTGCCCGAACAGGTCGCCACGCACCCGCGCGTCTTCGCCACCTTCACCGCCCCCGGCTTCGGCCCGGTCCACAACCGTCCCTCCGACGGCCGTAACTGCCGTTGCGGCGTCCGGCACGAGGAAGGCGACGCCGTCCTGGGAACGCCCCTCGACCCGGAGTCCTACGACTACGAAGCGGCCGTGCTGTGGAACGCGCACGCCGGGATCCTGTGGCGGCGGTTCTCGATCTATCTGCGCCGCGAGGTCGCCAAGCGGGCGGGGCTGACGCAGCGGACGTTCCGGCACCACGCCCGGATCTCCTTCGCCAAGGTGACCGAGTACCAAAAGCGCGGTGCCGTCCACTTCCACGCCGTCATCCGCCTCGACGGCCCCGAGGGCGGCGACACTCCGCCTCCTGCCTGGGCCACCGCCGAGCTGCTGACCGACGCCATCCGCACCGCTGCGGCCAAGGCCCGGGTGAGCGGGCCGGTCGTCGACGGCCGCGCCCACACCTTCACCTTCGGCCGACAGCTCGACGTGCGCACCATCCGCTCCGCCGACTTCACGGGCGGCCAGGAGCTGACCGAACGGGCTGTCGCCGCCTACATCGCCAAGTACGCCACCAAGGGCGCCGAGACAGCCACGGGCGCCCTGGACCGGCCGCTGAAGTTCGCCGCCGAACTGGCCCAGTTCGACATCAGCGACCACGCCCGCCGGCTCATCCGCACCGCCTGGACCCTCGGCGCCCGCAAGGACCTCCAACACCTCCGCCTGCGGGCCTGGGCCCACATGCTCGGCTTCCGCGGCCACTTCTCCACCAAATCCCGCTGCTACTCCACCACCCTTGGCGCCCTCCGCGACGCCCGCGCCGAGTGGCGCCGGGCCCAGGCGGCCCCGCCTGTCCCGCAGGACGGCGAAACCACGCTCGTTCTCGCGCACTGGGTCTTCGCCGGTACCGGCCTGTCCGACGCCGAAGCCTGGCTTGCCGCGTCTCTCGAACCCGCTCCCGGAACGGAAGGAGAGCCCACCCATGGCTGACCGCTGCCTGACCGTGGCGCAGGTGGCCGAACTCCTCGGCACCACGGAGCGCTTCCCGCGTCGCCTGGTCGAGGAGCGGCGCATCCGGTACGTCAAGGTCGGCCGCCACGTCCGTATCCCGGAGAGCGCGGTCGAGGAGTTCATCGAATCGCACACTGTCGAGCCGATCAGGCTTCACCGTGCCGGAGTGCGGAGGGTTGCTTGATGGCCAATAAGAGGGGCAGGCGTCGGCGCTTCGGTGCGGTGAGGCAGTACCGGTCCGGTCGCTGGACGGCTTCGTATCTCGGTCCTAGCGGTGAACGCATCCGCTCGGGCGAGACCTTCGCGACCAAGAAGGAGGCCGAGATCTGGCTGTCCCAGGTCGAGGCGGACCTCAGCCGCGGGGACTGGCGTGCTCCCGACGCTGGGGCGGTCAACTTCCGTGTCTACGCCGAGAAGTGGGTCGAGGAACGGGAGTTGGCCGTGCGGACCGAGGACCTGTACCGGCACCTGCTTCGCCTGCACATCTTTCCGACGTTCGGCGGGCTCGACCTTGACGAGATCACCTCGCCGCGTGTCCGTGAGTGGCGCGCCGAACGGCTGCGCACCACCGGAGCCAAGACCACCGTTGCCAAGGCGTACCGCCTCCTCAAGTCCATCCTTGAGACGGCCGTCGATGACGAGCTGATCCAGCGCAACCCGTGCCGGATCAAGGGCGCCGGCAAGGAGTCCGCGGCCGAGCGGCGCATTGCCACCGTCGCCCAGGTCGACGCGCTCGCCGACGCGATCGGCATTCGCTGGCGGCTCATGGTCTACCTCGGCGCGTACGGCCCGATGCGGCCTGAGGAGCTGGCGGGCCTGCGCCGCCGGGATGTGGATGTCGACAATCTCGTGATCCGCGTGCGCGTCGCCGAGCCCGAGCGCACCAACGGCAAACGGGCCCCCGGGCCGACCAAGTCCGACGCGAGTGCTCGTGTCGTCGTCCTTCCGGCCTTCCTGCGCAAGGAGGTGCAGCGGCATCTCGACTGGTTCGCGGAGAAGGGACCCGACGGCCTGGTCTTCGTCGGGGAGAAGGGCGCGGCCTTCCGGCGCACCACCTTCGGACGGAAGTGGCGACGAGCTCGCGCGGTCGCCGGCCTCCCGGACGGATTCCGCTTCTACGATCTTCGTCATACCGGGCACACTCTGCTGACCCGCTCAGGTGCCACGCTCCGGGACACCATGGTGCGGGCCGGGCAGTCCTCCGAGAAGGCCGCGCTGATCTACCAGCACAGCGACGAGGAGCGGCAATGGGAGGTCGCCGCCGGGCTGGACGACCTCGTGCGGGCCGAACGTGCGAAGCACCACACCGGCGACCGCGTGCACCACAAGGAGGGGCCTTCCGAGAGCTAGTGGTGCGGTTGTGGTGCGCCTGCCGCCCACTGGTCTGGACAACAAAGAACCCCCGGGTCTCTGACCTGGGGGTTTCGCTTGGAGCGGGTGACGAGAATCGAACTCGCGCTCTCAGCTTGGGAAGCTGATGTTCTACCATTAAACTACACCCGCACAAGACGCCGACCGGAGTCGGTGTCCGGTGTTCGCATACTTTACCTCATCTCTGGCCCCTGGCGCTCAAGCTCAGGGGCCAGATCTGTGTTTCTGGGGTGTGGGGACCCGGAGTTGGGGCGTACGGTGGTAGTGGGGGAGGGGAAGCCCGTGGGGCGGGAGCTTCACGTGGTGGGCGTCTGCTTGATCCCTTATTGTGGCTTTTGTCGTCAGGCGGCAAGAAGCCGGACGCGCTTCTGGTGAAGGGACTCAAGGGACTTGATGGAGCGCACCGTCGTCCGTTGTGCCGAAGGGCACGTGTTCAGCACCGCTTCGTTTCCGATGCAGCAGGCCGAGCGGCTCGGCCCCTGCAGGCTCGTGAGGTGTCCACGGTGTGCCCGGCTCCGCAGTGCGGTGCTGGTGACCCCGGGAAAGCGGTAGAGGACCGCGGAAAGCGGTAGGACACCGCGGTAGTCGGCGCGCGGAGTCGTCCCGATTGCGGGGGCTCCGCGCGCCTTGCGTATCCTCAGGACGTGCTTCTCTCAGACAAGGACATCCGGGCCGAGATCGATGCCGGACGGGTACGGATCGAACCCTACGACGAGTCCATGGTGCAGCCGTCGAGCGTCGACGTACGGCTGGACCGCTACTTCCGGGTGTTCGAGAACCACCGCTATCCCCACATCGACCCCTCCGTCGAGCAGCCGGACCTCACCCGGCTCGTCGAGCCGGAGGGCGACGAGCCCTTCATCCTGCACCCCGGGGAGTTCGTCCTCGCGTCCACGTACGAGGTGATCACGCTCCCCGTCGACCTCGCCTCCCGGCTCGAGGGCAAGAGCTCGCTGGGACGGCTGGGGCTTGTCACCCACTCCACCGCCGGGTTCATCGACCCCGGCTTCTCCGGGCACGTGACCCTGGAGCTGTCCAACCTCGCCACCCTGCCGATCAAGCTGTGGCCCGGTATGAAGATCGGGCAGCTGTGTCTGTTCCGGCTCTCCTCGCCCGCCGAGGCCCCGTACGGCAGCGAGCGCTACGGCTCCCGTTACCAGGGACAGCGCGGGCCCACCGCCTCCCGGTCCTACATCAACTTCCACCGGACACGGGTGTGAGAGAGCTGTCCTGAGAGAGACGCCGAAGGGGCCCGGCCGACCGGCCGGGCCCCTTTCTCGTGTCCGTGTCGCCGTCCGGCGGACAAGGGCCCTCAGAAGGTGCCCAGTTTCACGATCGACAGCAGGGCGATCAGCTGGATCGCCGAGGCGCCCAGGGCCCTGGGCCAGGCCAGGTCGTGGGAGCGGCTGACCATGAGGGTCAGCAGGGCGCCGGCCGCGACCCAGGTGGCCCAGCCGAGCACCTGGACGAAGCCCGCGTCGCCGCCGAAGAACACGGCGAAGAACAGACGCGGTGCGTCCGTGATGGACATGATCAGCATGGACAGGCCGACCGTGGGCTGCCAGGCGCCGTTGCCGCCGAGCTGACGGGCCAGGGTGTGGGTGACCACGCCCAGGACGAAGGCGCTGATCACCATGGCCACCGCGCTGACCAGGACGATCGGTATCGCGTTGGACAGCGTGGCGTTGATGGCGTCCTCACGGGCCTCGTCGAAGCCGAAGACCGCGAGCAGGCCGTAGAGGAACGTCACGATGAGGGCGGGGCCCCACATCGTGTAGTCACGCATCCGGAGGAAGGTCTGGTTGGGCGAGAGGACGATGCCCCGCAGCAGCTCCTTCCAGGTCAGCGGGGGGCCTGTCGGACCGGCCGGGGCCGGGTCCGCGTGGTAGGCCCCGCCCTGGCCGTACGGGTCCTCGTCCAGGGAGAACGCCTGGGTGTGGCCAGGGTTGTTGGCCGTGTACGGGTCGTGGGCCCCGTGCGAGTGGCCGTCGTCGCCGAAGTACTCCGGCCCCTCCCGGCCGCCGCCGTGGCCGCCATGGACGCCCGGCCACTGGACCCTGCCGGGCTCGTACGGCGGTCGCTGCCGAGGCGGGTACGGCCGCGGCGTCGGCGGAGAGCCGTACGGCGGCGTCTGGGGTGCCTGCTGTCCGTACGGAACTTGTTGGGGTCGCGCGTGCGGTGCGCGGTCGTCGCGGCCGCCGCGCCCGATCCTGAATCCAGCCACGTCATCGAACGTACCTGGTCCTGACAAGTCCCGGGTCCGGCTGGGGGGATGGACGGTGCTTTGCGGCCGAGCTGTGACATCCCCTAAGGGGCGGGGTGGGGGATGTGCCGGGGAGGAGTGAGAAGCGGGGGAGGAGTGAGAAGAGGGGGAGGAGTGAGAAGAGGGGAAAGGGGGGAAGCGGAGGCGTCGAGTGGCGGGGCGGCCGTCACCGGGCAGGATGGGACCATGAGCGTAGTCAAGATCAATGTGCTGACCGTGCCCCCGGAGCAGCGCGAGACGCTGGAGAAGAGGTTCGCCTCCCGGGCCCACGCCGTCGAGAGTTCCGACGGGTTCGAGTGGTTCGAACTGCTGCGCCCCGTCGAGGGCACCGACACCTACCTCGTCTACACGCGCTGGCGTGACGAGGAGTCGTTCCGGGCCTGGATGGAGGGGCCGATGAAGGCCGCGCACCACGGCACGGCCGAAGGCGAGGGCGGGGAGCGGCCCCGGCCCGCGGCCACGGACGCCACCCTGTGGTCCTTCGAGGTGGTGCAGCAGGCCGGGCCCAAGGGCGCCTGAGCGGGGCCACGAGCACCTGCGGGCCCAAGAAGCGCCTGGGCGTCGTCCGGGGACACCGTACGAGGACTTGTTGTACGAGGACGCCCCCAGTGTCCGTACGTGCGGTACGGACACCGGGGGCGTCGGGCGTTCGGAGGCCGGGCGGCCCGGTCGTCGTCTGCGTCTACTTCACCGGCTCGGGTTCCGGCTCGCTCTCGCTCTTCTCCTCGCCCGCCGGGTCGGCCGGGGTCTTGACGGAGTCGAGCAGCAGCTGGGCGACGTCCACGACCTGGACGGACTCCTTGGCCTTGCCGTCGTTCTTCTTGCCGTTGACGGAGTCGGTGAGCATGACGAGGCAGAACGGGCAGGCGGTGGAGACGATGTCGGGGTCGAGGGAGAGGGCCTCGTCGACGCGCTCCTCGTTGATGCGCTTGCCGATCCGCTCCTCCATCCACATCCGCGCGCCGCCGGCGCCGCAGCAGAAGCCGCGCTCCTTGTGGCGGTGCATCTCCTCGTTCCTGAGGCCGGGCACCTTGCCGATGATCTCCCGCGGCGGGGTGTAGATCCGGTTGTGGCGGCCCAGGTAGCACGGGTCGTGGTAGGTGATGATGCCCTCGACCGGCGTGACCGGGACGAGCTTGCCCTCGTCGACGAGGTGCTGGAGCAGCTGGGTGTGGTGGATGACCTCGTAGTCGCCGCCGAGCTGCGGGTACTCGTTGGCGAGGGTGTTGAGGCAGTGCGGGCAGGTGGCGACGATCTTCTTCGCCGACTTCGGCTTGCGCGACTCTTCGGTGACGTTGCCCTCGTCGTCCGTCTCCTCGCCGAAGGCGGCGTTCAGCGTCGCGACGTTCTCCATGCCGAGCTCCTGGAACAGGGGCTCGTTGCCCAGCCGGCGGGCGGAGTCGCCGGTGCACTTCTCGTCGCCGCCCAGGATCGCGAACTTCACGCCCGCGATGTGCAGCAGCTCGGCGAAGGCCTTGGTGGTCTTCTTGGCACGGTCCTCCAGGGCGCCCGCGCAGCCGACCCAGTACAGGTACTCGACCTCGGAGAGGTCCTCGATGTCCTTGCCGACGATCGGGACCTCGAAGTCGACCTCCTTGGTCCACTGCAGGCGCTGCTTCTTGGCCAGGCCCCAGGGGTTGCCCTTCTTCTCCAGGTTCTTCAGCATCGTGCCCGCCTCGGAGGGGAAGCTGGACTCGATCATCACCTGGTAGCGGCGCATGTCGACGATGTGGTCGATGTGCTCGATGTCGACCGGGCACTGCTCGACGCAGGCACCGCAGGTGGTGCAGGACCACAGCACGTCCGGGTCGATGACGCCGCCCTCTTCCACGGTGCCGATCAGCGGGCGCTCGGCCTCGGCCAGCGCACTGGCGGGCACGTCCTTGAGCTGCTCGGGGGAGGCCTTCTCCTCGCCCTCCATGGTCTTGCCGCCGCCGGCCAGCAGGTAGGGGGCCTTGGCGTGGGCGTGGTCCCGCAGGGACATGATCAGCAGCTTCGGCGACAGCGGCTTGCCGGTGTTCCAGGCGGGGCACTGCGACTGGCAGCGGCCGCACTCGGTGCAGGTGGAGAAGTCCAGCAGGCCCTTCCAGGAGAAGTGCTCGACCTGGGAGACGCCGAAGATGTCGTCCTCGCCGGGGTCGCTGAAGTCGATCGGCTTGCCGCCGGAGGTCATCGGCTGCAGGGCGCCCAGGGCGGTCTCACCGGTGGCGTTGCGCTTGAACCAGATGTTGGGGAAGGCCAGGAAGCGGTGCCAGGCCACGCCCATGTGGGTGTTCAGCGAGACCACGATCATCCAGATGAACGAGGTGCCGATCTTGATCATCGCCACCAGGTAGACCAGGTTCTGCAGCGTGGCCGTGCTCAGACCGTCGAAGGCGAGGACCAGCGGGTAGGAGGCGAAGTACGAGGCCTGGTAGCCGTCCACGTGGTGCAGGGCGCCCTCCAGGCCGCGCAGCACGTAGATCGCCAGGCCGATGGTGAGGATGACGTACTCGACGAAGTACGCCTGCCAGGCGGTGGAGCCCGCGAAGCGGGACTTGCGGCCGGCCCTCGAGGGCAGGCTCAGCAGGCGGATCACCATCAGCACGGCGATGCCGAGCACCGTCATGGCGCCGATGAACTCGATGTACATCTCGAACGGCAGGAAGCCGCCGAGCACCGGCAGGGTCCAGTCGGCCCGGAACAGCTGGCCGTAGGCCTGCGCCAGGGTGGGCGGCAGCGTCAGGAACCCGATCGCCACGAACCAGTGGGCGACGCCCACGATGCCCCACCGGTTCATCCGGGTGTGACCGAGGAACTCCTTCACCAGGGTCACGCTGCGCTGGTAGGGGTTGTCGGTCCGGGAGCCGGCGGGGACTGGCTGGCCCAGCCGGAAGTACCGGACGAACTGGCCGATGGCACGGGCGAGCAGCGCGACGCCGACCACGGTCAGCACCAGCGACACGATGATCGCGACGAGTTGCATGGGGGCTCCTGGGGCGGCCTCGAAATTACTAAGCGGTAACTTATGCAGTTCGTCTGAGACTACCCCCATCTTCCGTCGCAATGCAGCCGATCGCGGGGTGATCTGGGTCGCTGAGGGTTGCCTGAGCGTCCGGCGGGGCCGGTCCGGCGAGGCCCGACGACGGCCCGGCCGGGGGTCGTATGGGGATCCTCTCCTGTTCCGATCGTGTTATTCGCACCCAATCGACCCATATGCCTCTAATTTAAGAACCGTGCTCTATGGGATCGCCACCGCCGTCATCGCCCTTCTTCTCGCCGCCGTGCTCTCGGCGCTGCTCCGTGGGCCCGCGCTGCGGCTGGGCCTGGTCGACCGGCGGCGGGTGCGGCCGGTGCCGCTGCTGGGCGGCGTGGCCGTGGTGCTCAGCACCTGTCTGGTCGCCGCCGTCGGCGGCTGGACGGGAGCCGCGCCGCTGGGCGACGGGGTGGCCCGGCTGCTCGCCGCGTCCGCCGGGGTCGCCGCCCTGGGACTGGCCGCGGACCTGTGGCGGCTGAGGACGCCGTTCCTGGTCGTCGGCACGGCCGTCGCGGCGGCCTTCGTGGTGCCGTACGACGAGACCGGGCTGCCGGCCGGGATCGCGGCCGTGGTCTGGATCGCCTGTGCGGCCACCGCCTTCCGGGGGCTCGACCACGCGGACGGCCTCGCGGGCACGGTCGGAGTGCTCACCGCCTTCGGGGCGGGCGCGTGCGCGGCGGCCGAGGTGATGGACGACCTCGTGGTGCTGCTGAGCGTGCTGGCCGCCGCCCTCACCGGCTTCCTGATGCACAACTGGCACCCCGCGCGGATCGCGTTCGGGGCCAGCGGTTCGCTGTTCACCGGCTTCCTGCTCGCCTCCTCGGCCGTGTTCATCCGTTCCGGGCACGACCCGCTGCCCAGCCTGGCCGTGCTGTTCGCGCTCACCGCCACCGCGAGCGCCGACGCCGTGCTGGTCGTCCTCTCGCGCAGGCTGGCCGGGCGTCCCGTGCTGCGCCGTGGCCCCGACCACCTCGCGCACCGGCTGCGCCGTCTCGGGCCGACCCCGCCGGGCGTGGCCGTCCTGCTCGGCGCCGGCACCTTCGCCGCGGTGCTCGTCGGGGTGCTGGTGCACTCGGGCTGGGCCGCACCGGGGAACGTGCTGTGGGTGGCGGGAGCGAGCCTGGCGGTCGTTCTGGGGCTGCTGCGCGTCCCGGCGTACGGCCCGCGGCGGCGGACCGGGGCGTACGGCAACCGCGCGCACACCGATCCGCGGGGACCCCGCGCACCCGTCCGGGTGCCCGGCACCCGGAGGCGGTCCGAGGGCCGCGGCGCCCGCCGCC